>JAKQOD010000007.1 GCA_029565465.1 Deltaproteobacteria bacterium | reverse complement strand
CCCGCAGTTAACTGCGAGCTCAATCAAACTCAAGGCAAAAGTGCCGCTCAAGTCTGTTTCGACTTCTCGGTGACCTGCGCCAACGGTGCCGTCGTCAAAGCAGAGCGTAGTTGCGGTGACGTCGCCGACGGTAAAATTTCTAAACTGCGAATTGCCGGCGATAAACTCACGGGTATAGACAAATGTGCAGGCGACGGCGCACCTGTCGGCAAAGTTGAAAATCTCAAAATCACGGCTAAATGATTTAAACTACGTCAAACGCGTAAGATCAGGCTTCAATCCATAGTGCGTTGTCGGTGGCCCAGCCTTCCAAGCTGTTTGCTCGGGCTTCGAGCAGGGGTGCCAAGGTTGGCCAGGTTTTCGGCGAACCGAGGTTCACCCCGTCGAGTTGTTGCCCACGTCGCATCGCACGAGCCATCGCGCGCCACTGGTCGCTGAAGTAGCGCAACGCATAACGCGGATGCAGCCCTTGGTTGGTCATGTAATCCGTTGGCAAATCGCCACTGATTGCCCACCACCCAATCGCACCAGGTGTGGTTGCCGACTGCACAGCCCACAAAGCTACATATGGCTCCACATGGAAAGCCGGCCAGTCGCCGACTCCCGTGTGTTTGCACTGCTGTTTGGCTAAGTAGGCAACAACCGTTTCGCGTTGCTGCGCCACCCAAATCTCCGTCGCGTCATCCGTCGGCATGGTGGTGACTGTACTTCACGATTGTGCACCGACCAACGCCGAAGCTAGCGCCTCAGTGCGCGTCGCGCGGATCGACGGGCATGGTCAAGGCGACGCGCCAGTCGACGATGTTGGTTGGCTCGCGCAGGAACTCTTCGGGGTTCGGCGCAGCCAAGGCGTAACGCAACACTTCGTCCATGTGTTTGACTGGATGAATCGTCATCTGCGCAGTGACGGATTCAGGAATCTCGGCGAGATCCTTTTTGTTGTCGTCGGGAATCAGCACGATGGTGATGCCAGCGCGATGGGCAGCGAGGATCTTCTCCTTAAGGCCGCCAATCGGCAACACGCGACCACGCAGCGTTACTTCGCCGGTCATGGCGAGGTTTTGCCGCACAGGGATGCGCAGCAGCGCCGATGCAATCGCGGTGGCCATGGTGATGCCTGCGCTTGGGCCGTCTTTCGGAATCGCGCCTTCGGGGAAGTGCACGTGAATGTCGGTTTTGTTTTGGAAGTCGTTCGACAAACCAAAACTAGTCGCCCGCGAGCGCAGATACGTGATGGCCGCTTCGGCGCTTTCTTTCATGACTTCGCCGAGCTTGCCGGTGAGAGTCAGCTTGCCTTTGCCTGGCACCACGGTCACTTCGGCTGGCAGCAAGTCACCGCCGACGATGGTTACCGCGAGGCCGTTGGCCAAGCCGATTTCGTCTTCGGCTTCGCGCCGCGATTCGCGATATTTCTCGACGCCGAGCCAATCGCTGAGCGTGGCTGGCGTAACTTCGTAGCGTGCATCGGCCTGTTTGCCAGCTGCCAACCAATGTTTGGCAATCTTGCGGCACACGGTCGCAAGCTCGCGTTCCAAATTCCGCACGCCGGCTTCTTTGGTGTAGCGATGAATGATCATCGACAACGCTTCGTCGGTAAATTCGATCGCTAGCTCACCAACGCCGTTGGCGTCGCGTTGCTTGGCGATCAGATATTGCCGCGCAATGGCGATCTTTTCCCACTCGGTGTAGCCAGGCAGCTCAATGATTTCCAAGCGGTCTTGCAACGGCAGCGGAATCGAATGCTGGTTGTTGGCGGTGGTAATAAACATCACGTCCGACAAGTCGTAGTCGAGATCAACGAAGTGATCGTTGAACGTGGTGTTTTGTTCTGGGTCGAGCACTTCGAGCAGCGCTGACGCTGGATCACCACGGAAATCCATCGCCATCTTGTCGATTTCGTCGAGCAAGAACACCGGGTTGTTCGACCCGACTTTCTTGAGCGATTGAATCAACTTGCCAGGCATGGCGCCGATGTACGTGCGCCGATGGCCGCGAATTTCCGCTTCATCGCGCACGCCACCGAGGGATTGCCGCGTGAACTTGCGCCCGGTTGCATTCGCAATGGAGCGCGCCAGCGAGGTTTTACCGACGCCAGGCGGGCCAACTAAGCACAAGATCGGCCCGCGTTGCCGCGGCACCAACGCTTGCACGGCCAAATATTCCAAGATGCGCTCTTTGACCTTCTTGAGGCCATAGTGCTCAGCGTCGAGAATCTTCTCCGCTTCGTTGATGTCGTTGCGATCTTCGGTTTTGTCTTCCCACGGCAGCGCAATGATCCAATCGATGTAGTTGCGCACCACGGTGGCTTCGGCGCTCATCGGCGACATCTGCTTGAGCTTTTTGAGCTCCTTGTTGCAGCGCTCCTTGGCTTCCTTGCTCATCTTCTTTTGCTTGATCTTGGCTTCAAGCTCGGAAAGTTCATTCTTGAACTCGTCGCGATCGCCCAGTTCTTTCTGGATCGCCTGCATCTGCTCGTTGAGGTAGTACTCTTTTTGCGATTTCTCCATCTGCTTTTTGACGCGCGTGCGGATCTTCTTTTCGACTTGGCGAATTTCGATCTCACCTTGCATCAACTCAAACAAGCGCTGCAACCGCACGCTTGCCGACGGAGTTTCGAGCAATTCTTGTTTGTCTTTGAGCTTGAGTGCAACGTGCGCCACGATGGTGTCGGCCAAGCGGCCAGGCTCATCAATGGTGCTAACGCTGACCAGCATCTCAGGCGGAATCCGCGTGTTGAGTTTGACGTAGTCTTCAAAGATCGTTTGCACCGAGCGCATCAACGCCGAAATCTCAACGCTGCTATCGACTGGCTCAATGACGTCTTGCACGTCGCACATGAAAAACGGCTCGGTTTGCGAGAACCGTTTGATGCGCGCACGACCGCGGCCTTCGATGAGGACCTTGACGGGGCCTTTGGGAAAGCGCAGCAGCTGAATGATGTGGCCAACTGTGCCGATTTCGAACATGTCGTCGGCATCTGGCTCATCGGTTTTGGCGCGTTTTTGCGCTGCCAAAATCAAGGTTTTGTCACGCGCCATCGCTTCTTCGAGCGCTGCCAGCGACTTATCGCGGCCTACAAACAGCGGCACCACCATGTGTGGAAACACGATGATGTCGCGCAGCGGCAAAAGGGGCAACGGATACACCGGACCACCGGTCTCATCAGCCTTCGGACTCATGCTGCGAATGTAGGCTATTGTGGCGTTATGGCAAACATTTTTGCCCTATCCAAAAACACCGGCTTGGCGCATCGGTTTAATGGTGTTATAAATACACGAACATGACAAAAAACGAGCCAAAACAGTCACCTCGAACGGCATCGCGGGCACCGCTGGCGCGCGCCTGGTTGAGCCTAGAGGGGTTGTCGGTAGGGGATGCGTTCGGTGAGCGCTGTTTTGGCACCGCGTACCATGAAGGCGCCGAGCAAGCGGCCCGCGATTTTCATTGGGTTTGGACCGATGACACCGCGATGGCTGCCGGTGTGGTTGAAGTGCTGGAGCGGTTTGGCGAGATCAACCAAGACGAATTGGCTGCAACGTTTGCACGCAATTATGTGCGCGAGCCAGCGCGTGGCTACGGCGGTGGTGCGCACAAGATTCTGGCTGCAATCGGCGAATTGGTGCCATGGCAGGTAGCAGCGCGCGATGCCTTTGGTGGCGAAGGTTCGTGTGGCAATGGCGGTGGCATGCGGGCCGCGCCGATCGGTGCATACTATTGCGATGACCTCGATCGTGTGGTGCAACAGGCAACTTTGTCGGCGGAGCCAACGCACATGCATATCGATGGCATTGCTGGCGCCGTTGGTATCGCGGTTGCGGCTGCGATGGTGTTTGCTGGTGAACGCGATGCAGGGCGCATCGTGGCCGAAGTGACGGCGCGTATGCCCGAAGGCGAAACCAAACGGCAGATGCAACGCTTGGTCGGCATTCCCAATTGGCGTGAAGCTGATGTCATGACCGTGGCAGCCGAAGTCGGCAGTGGCCGTTACGTCCGGTCGTCGGACACTGTGCCGTTTGCCATTTGGTGTGCAACCAGGTTCATCGACGATTATGAAGCTGCGTGCCACGCATGTTGGAGCGCCGGCGGTGATATCGATACAACCTGTGCCATGGTTGGTGGCATCGTCGTCGGTGCAGTGGGCTTTGAAGGTATTCCTGCAACCTGGCATCGCATGCGTGAACGCTTGCCGTGGGCAACCGGGTTCGGTTCACCTGCCGGCGCTGGAAGCTCGTCGGCACGCTGATGCCAGCAGGTGACCCAAGCGACCGAATCACTGGCGTGCTGTTAGGCACCGCGCTTGGCGATTCGCTTGGGCTGCCAACGGAGAACATGTCGCCGACGAAGATTGCCCAACCCGTGGTGTTGCAGCAACGCTTTTGGTTTGGTCGCGGCGTGGTTAGCGACGATACCGAGCATGCAATGATCGTTGCTGCGTCGCTGCTTGAAGCGGGCCTCGACGACAAAAAGCTGATTCGGGTGATGGCTCGCAAGTTTCGCTGGTGGTTTGCAGCATTGCCGCCGGGCGTTGGTTGGGCAACAGCGCGAGCTTGCTTGCGTTTATGGTGGGGGATTTCACCGGCGCGTTCAGGCGTTTTTTCTGCTGGCAACGGTCCTGCTGTGCGTAGCGGCTTGTTTGGTGCGCTCGGCTTACCGTCGATGCAGCGGCGCAGTTTGGTGGCTGCTAGCACGCGCATGACGCACAGCGATCCGCGCGCGCTGTGGGCTGCCCAAGCCATCGCTGATGTCGTCGCGATGGAGTGCGAAACGGCGGCTGCGCAGGCTGCATTGTTGAATACGATCACAGCGGTTGCGCCCGACGAGGAGTGGCAAAAGGTGTGCGTAACCTTGCGGGACCATCTCGAACGCGGCAGTGATGCAGCGACGTACGCAGCGGCGCTGGGCCTCGCCAACGGCGTCACTGGCTACGCTCTACACAGTGCACCGGTCGCATTGTTTTGTTGGCTGCGGTACCGGCCAGATTTCGCTACGGCGATGCGCGCCGCGTTGCAACTCGGCGGTGATACCGATTCCGTCGGCGCGATGGTGGGCGCTATGGCAGGGGCGTCGATAGGTGCGTTAGCACTGCCAGCAACGCTGATCGATACGATCGTCGACTGGCCGATTTCGGTCGCGTTGATTCGCCAAACCGGCCACTTGCTAGGCGCGCCGGCGTGGCGTGACGATGCCATCGCTCGTCGGCGCCGGTGGTATTTTTGGCCGGGGCAGTTGGTGCGCAATGTGGTCGTCTTTGGAACATGCGTTGTGCACTTGCTGCGGCGAGCGGTCAGGCGCTAGACGCCGCTATAGCTCAATAGTAAGATCTCGTAGATGAGAGCCTCGAAGCGTGTGGTGATAAGAGTGGTGTCGCCAAGCCTGTCGCCTATGTTGGCCGTCTCGCTCGCGACGTTGCTGGCTAGCTGTGCGACGACGCGCCTGCAAAAGATCGACGATGCCGACGCCTATCTCAAGCGCGGCGATTTGTACGCCGCCGAGCGCGCTTATCGCGAGTCGACGCCGAATCAAAATGATCCAGAGCCTTGGGTGTCGGCGAAGATCGAAGATGGTTTGCATCGCATCGAAGTCGAACGTATGCGGCAGCGGCAACCGTGGCGCAAACTCGCCGGCGCACCTACGGAATTTGTGCCGGCTATACTTGGTTTGTACGACAACCTTCGTCGCCACGGCGGCGACGCAGCAATCGAAGGCCAGCTTGATGCTTCGGCCAATGCGTATTGCGCAGCACAAGCGGCGGCTGCCAAAAAACTAGACGCTAGCCAAGCCGGCGCACTGGACCGTGCTGCCGAAAGTGTTCGCACGCTGTTAACGCTGCCGCACTTGTCGAGTGAAAACGTTGCAGCGCTGCAAGCCATCGTTACACAAGCACGTGACTTCCATCTTGCCCAAGCTAGCGTGACCGCGCCGTTATCGGCACGGTTGCATCAAGCCATGGCTGCAAAGTTTGGCGGGCCAAGCTTGAGCTCGTCGGCAGCGGACGATCCTTATCGCGCCGCGGTTTCGGTAACCGTTGCAAATCCAGCGTGTGCCGCTTCGTTGGCGTTGCTCGATGCATTGCAGTCTTCAGGCGGCATTCCCGTCGCTGTTAGCGTGCAGGTTCGTGGTTGTCGCGACGCTTCGAGCACCATTGCGACGGAAGAAAACATCAAGTGGATGGAGAGTTACATCAGCCACTATGAAACCAGCACTGTCACCGAAACGGTATGTGTGCGAACGCGCATTCCGGTATATCTCTGCAACTCCTACGGTACGTGTGTCTCGCAAGGCTCCGAAGAAGGGCCAGCATCCTGTTCGCCGGTGTCGCGCGAAGTTTCAGTCCCAGTTACCGCACAGCGTGAACGCACAGCGAAGCGATCGGCGACCCAACAGCAAGGCCAGTTTGAAATAGCCGGTGAGTATTCCATCACGATTGGCACTGAGGTCCAGCGTGGTAGTTTTGGGCGCACCGCAAATCTGTCGGGCGCTAACGCTGCCGCGCACTACGATAAGGGCGTGCAAGTTGTGCCTGCGAAACAAGGCGTGCTGAGTTTTCAATCGTTTGTCGACGGCGAACTTGCCAATGTACGCAACGCCGTAACAAAGGCGGTGCGCGCAAAACAAGCCGCGGATCTAGCGCGCGCGATGGCCGAAGCCAGCAACGCTAGCAACCCCGCGGTTGCCGACGAAGCGTGGGTCAAAGTTGGTCTGCTCGGCGGTGTGCCGCAAGGCTCGTGGGTGCGATACCGCGTTGATGCCAGCGCAATGGATGCAGCGTTTGCAACGGTTGTCACTGACAACGGTCGGGGCGCTACAACGCTGCGTGAATCGGTCGTGATAACGATTCCGCAACGGCCGAAAGAAACGGCAAGCGATCGCAACGATTCGACGATGTCGCAAGTGCCGTCGATGGCGAAGCAACCATGGCTGGCGGTATCGCCGGACTGGATCGATGTTGCGCCGATCACAGTGCCGAATCCGCAGCGCCCTGGCCAGACGTTGATCACAGGTGACACCACTGCTCTCATGGTTTCGGCACGCATTGGCACACCACTGATCAACATCAAGAAGATTTGGAACGCCACGAAAAGCGAATCGATCGGTGGCAAGTTTGGCGCCTATTTCGCCGACGAAGCCGCGCTGGAGCTCGGTGCAGGGCATTCGGTGTCGAGTCCCGAAGACGTATCGGTTGGCGGCTTGGCACGTGCGGTGCTGAGCTATCAAATGGGGGTTGGTTTGCGCAAACGCTACTTCGGCGGCTTGCTTGTCGGCGTGCGCGGCGAAGCCAGTATCTTCACCTTGGCTGCAAGTTCGCATGGCACGTTTGCCAACCTGACGCCGTTTGTGCGCGCCGAGCTCGCCATGTTTCAACGCACATTGGCAGTGGAATACAACGACTACACGGTGCTCGGCGATCGCGCGCAGCGCTTTACGTTGTATTTGTCGCGGTTGAAGAAGGAAAACTTCGATCGCCGCGCTACGTCGTTTTTCTGGCTGGGCTACACCGACCGCTTGATCCAAGGGTCATTTCAGCTGCCGCTTATCGACCCCGCGTTCAATAATGAAGTTTCGGCCGAGGTAGGCATGAAGAGCTATTCGGCAGGGTGGGGCATCGGGTTTTAACCTTAGCCGTTAGCCGACATGCTTGTGCAGCCACTGGACCAGCGGCACAACCGCGGTCGCTTGCTTGACTATCCAGGGTAACAACTTCGCTTCGTGCAAGAGCCCGCGTGGAATCGCAGGGAACATTGCCGTCATGCCGCGCTGTTTAAGCAAGTCGGCACGTGGGTGCTCAGGGGCGAGTCCTTTGGGGACTTTTTTGTAGTCATCGTGGCCACCGACGGTGAACCCAGCTTTGCGCAGCTTGGTTACCACCGGCACTAGCTCGGCACCGGCTTTGCCAACGACGGCTTTGCGCCACTTGGCAAGTTGTGCAGCGTCGAAGAAGTAGGTGCCGGCGCCAACCATATCTTCGTCGATACCAACGTGAAAATACAGCGCAGCGCAGCCGCCGTTGCCAACGTTTTTGCCAGCCAACGTGATCACGGAGCCGATGTGAGTTTTGTACGGCGCTTTGTCTTTGGAAAAGCGCACGTCGCGGTTCACGCGCATGATTTTTGGCTCGCTCAACGCCATGGGTTTGTACAGCGGTGCCAGGCTGGTGTGCGCCGCTGCTAACAGCGCTTCCGTCGGTGCTACCCACAACGATTGGTAGCGCGCTTTGTTTGCCAAGAACCAATCGCGATTCATCTCCATCGCGAGCTCGTGCCAAAACGCCATTGCATTACGATCGTAGCCAGTGAACTTTGTTGGCAGCGCTACAGTGGTTTTCATACTGCCAGGCTACCGCGGTTTGCGATGGAGTGGCCCACCCTGCGTTCAGGTTTGCGTTAGCCGTTGCACCACGCGGGTACAGATTGCGTCGGTCAACAACCAGGCACGAGCGCAGGCCGTCGTCATGAGGCAAAAGCCGTGCACCATGGCCACATGGTCATGTTCTTCGACCGCGACGCCAGCAGAACGTAAACGTTGGGCGTATGCGAGCGCTTCGTCGTGCAGTGGATCAAAACCAGCGATTTCGACAATTGCTGGCGCTACGCCGCGCAAAGTGGCATCGCTTGCATGCGCTGGCGAGAGCAAGGGATCGCGCAATGTGCCAGCGGCCGGGGTGCTGCCAATATAGTTGCCGAGGTACCAAGTTATCGAATCTGCGTCGAGCCCAAAGCCTTTGTTATGGGTGGTGTGCGACGGCGCGGTGCGTTCGGCGTCGAGCGCAGGGTACAACAGCACTTGCAAGGCTGGTGCAATGGCATCATCGCGCGTGGCATTGGCGATCACGGCCGACAGGTTGCCGCCAGCGCTGTCACCGCATACGGCCAGGCGTTTTGGATCCGCTTGGTGCGCGGCGGCATTCGCTGCGATGTCCCGAAACGCAGCGATCGCGTCGTGGGCAGCCGCTGGGAATGCGTGTTCGGGTGCGCAGCGGTAGTCGACGGCAATGACACGCACGGCACCGCGCGCTGCGAAGTGGCGGCACAGCTCGTCGTGGGTATCGAGGTCGCCGACGACCCAACCGCCACCATGGAAGAATACGATGGTTGGGGCTGCGCCACGCGTCGATGGTGCCGCATAGCTACGGGCGCGTAGTGGCCCGGTGGCACCTTGCACTGTCAACTCGGTGGCAACAACGTGCGCAAACTCGGCCCGCGCAGGATTGATCAGCAGAATTGACTCCTGCATACGTTGCCGCGCTTTCGCGGCGCCGTGTTTCCAAAAATGGCCTTGGCC
>JAKQOD010000947.1 GCA_029565465.1 Deltaproteobacteria bacterium | reverse complement strand
GTGCCTCCGGCGAACCCCCTCGACGACGGCGACGCCCCGGCCCAATCCGCGCCCGCACCTGAGGTGCCAGAAGCACCCGCGGCGCCAAGTGCAGGGTGGGGCGCACCGGCGGTGACTGGGAGCGGTTCAGGCAGTGGCTCGGCGGCAGGCAGTGGCTCGGCCGCAACCGTTGCTGCAGTGCCAACCAAAACGCCATATGTAAATCCGTGTCCAAACCCAGATCGTTATTATTGCGATGAAACCGACCGCACGTGCCATCATCGCGTTCCGGTTGTGGTGTCACCAACCTTGCTCGAGCTTTACAATGGTCAGTTCGCGAAGTCGCACGGCTTGCCGATCATCGATCAAGATTTAGCTAAATTCATCGTCGAGCGTGGCGGGTTATCACGCATGCGCTTCACCATTGGGCTGGGCCAAACCATCGTCGCTGGTTCAAACGCCGGCATCGACAAATCAAAGATGCGCCGGGTTGAAGCAGCCTTGATTGGCATTAGCCCTGCTGCAATGCCAATCGGCATGACGGTGCCGATTGAATACATTCGGCGGTGGAACCGCGAATTTCGCGGTGAAGAAGCGGCGACCGCCTACTCGTCGATTATCGTGACCCTGCGGAGCAAAGACCGGCTCGCTGTGTTTGGCCAGTGGTTGCAGGACGATCTCGATTTGCGGTTGGAAGACTCATTGGGCGAACGCTTTGCGACCGTCATCTTGGTTATCCAAGTGCTGTTCTTGGTTATCTCCGTGATTATCATTGTGATTTCGGCGATTAACATCGCTCACAACTTCTTCATGCAGATTACCGAACGCCGCCGCGAACTGGGAATTCTACGCGCCGTCGGTGCTACCCAAAGTGATGTGCGCCTGGTGATTATTGGCGAAGCCGCCATTATCGGCATCGTCGGCGGCGGGTTGGGCGTTCTGTTGGCAGTTGGTGCAGGCGCGGCGCTGGACTATGTAAGCGCTCACGCTGTTCCGAATTTCCCTTTTAAACCAAAGACTTGGTTCGATTTTAAGACCTGGATTTGGATGTCTGGCATTGGTCTATCGACGGTGTTCTGCATCGTGGGTGGCTACTTGCCAGCACGCAAAGCCGCCAAACTCGAACCGGCCGCTGCCTTGACCCAGTCGTAAACGGCGATCTCAGGCGATACCGTCGGCGACCCGGCGTACTGATATCAACTTTCTCGCTTGTCTCCCAAGGTTCTCTATTGTTATACGGTCCTATCTTTTATGGCTCGGGCGAGATCTAGGGTTAAACAGTGAAAAAGCCGGTTTTATTCGGCAAGTATTTCTTGCTCGAACGCATCAATGTTGGCGGGATGGCCGAAGTATTTCGAGCCAAAGCGTTTGGCGTGGAAGGGTTTGAACGCTTAGTTGCAGTCAAACGCATTCTGCCCAACATCGCCGAAGATAAAGAATTCATCCGCATGTTCGTGGATGAAGCGAAGATTTCAGTACAGCTGAACCACGCCAACATCGCGCAGATTTTTGATCTGGGCATGGTGGAGAGCAGCTACTACATCGCGCTCGAACACATTCACGGTCGCGATGTCCGTGCGGTCTTCGATCGTTGTCGCCAAAACGGCGAAGCCATGCCGGTGGCGCAAGCGTGTTTTGTGGTGATGAAGGTCTGCGAAGGCCTCGACTACGCCCACAACAAACGTGACCAAGGTGGCCGCGAACTCAATTTGGTTCACCGCGACGTTAGCCCGCAAAACATCCTGGTTTCGTTCGAAGGTGAAGTCAAAGTCATCGACTTCGGCATCGCGAAAGCGGCTGACAAACAAAGCAAAACCCAAGCCGGCATCCTTAAAGGCAAGTTTGGGTACATGTCGCCAGAACAAGTGCGCGGCATGTCGATCGATCGCCGCAGCGACGTGTTTTCGTGTGGCATCGTGCTTTACGAATTGCTCACCGGTGAACGCTTGTTCGTCGGTGAAAGCGATTTTTCGACGCTGGAAAAAGTTCGCAACGTCGAGATTCTGCCGCCGTCAACCTACAATCGCAAAATCCCCGACGAACTTGAGCGCATCGTGCTCAAGGCGTTGGCCAAAGACGTTGATGAGCGTTACCAAAACGCTATCGACCTGCACGACGAACTGCAAGCCTTCGTTTACACTGCAGGCGAGTTCTATTCGCGCAAAGACCTTGCTGGTTGGATGAAAAAGACGTTCGGCAAGGAAATCGACGAAGAAGCAGCTCGTATCGAAAGCTTCCGGCAGCTCAAGCCACCAGCGCCAGAGCCAACTCCTACGCTCCGGCCTGCAACCGGCAGCAAGCCACCGCCACCAACCCCGGCGGCTCGGCGTACTATGGGCATGGCTGCAGCGGTGCCTGCTGGCACCAAGCCACCGCCACCAACCGCACGCTCGACCAGCGCTCAGCCGGCGGTCGCCGAACCGCGGCCAGAGGACGTTACGGCTGAATTGACCGATCTCGAAGGCACCACACGTGTTGATGGCGCATCCGAAGCCTTGGCCAAAGCTGAACAAAAGCGCCTTGCGGCAGCCAAAGCCAAAGGCACTGGCGCACCGGGCGAAGATTTGAATTGGGACGACGAAGAACTCGAAACCCAAATCTACGACAATCCCGAAGACGATCCGCGCGCCAAACGCGTGAGCAAGCCGCAAGTTGCGCAAGCCGCACCTCAACCGGTTGGCCAAATCACGGCGTCTGCTGTCGCTGCTGCAGCATCCAATGCAGCGCCAGATTTGTCGTCACTCGCTTCGACTGCCAAAGGTTGGCCTGCCACTGGTAAGCCTGGCTCGGCCACCCCGGTTACGGCAGCGGCAACGGCCGCAGTGGAACCTGCGCCAGGGGCGACCCTTAGCGGTACTGCACCTGCGCCAGCGGTGCCTCGCACAATAACGAATAGTGGTAAGCGCAACGGTGTGAATGGGGCTAACGGCACCAATGGTGTGGAAACTAAGCCGCCCATCGCCGCTCCACCTGTGATGGCACCGTCACCTGTTACCGCGCCGGTTGGTGTAGCGATAGAATCGTCGGCCGGGGCGCGATTAGTTTCGCCTGAGCAGTCGACGTTTGGCCAAGGCATGATCGCGCGCAATGAGCGCAGCGGCAATCGTAATGTGGTGTTCGCGATCATCGCCGGTGCCGTCATTGTTGGTGGTTCGTTGATCTACATCGCAACGCGTGGTGGTGACAAAAAGCCAACCTCAACGCCGCCGCAAAACGGTAGCCAAGTTGCATTGACGGCAGAAAAAACGCCCGATGCTGCAGTTGCGCCACCGAGTCCGGCTACCGACGACAAAACCGGCTTCGATTTATATGTGAAGCCAGCAACGGTCGAATCGTGGCGCCTTGATGGTGAGCTGCGCAAAGACCGCTTGCCTCTGGCAATTCGGAAGATTCCGGCCGGGGAACACACGGTGAGCATTGATGCACCACCAGGTTTTATGGGCGAAAGCCAAAAAATCACGGTTGTCGCCGGCCAAGCGCAAAAAGTCGTGATCGAACTCAAAGCGATCGAAGTGACCGGCGTCTTTGAAAGTGATCCGCCAGGTGCGAACGTCGCGTTAATTGTCGACGGTAAACGAACCAACCTCGGCATCGCCCCAGCGAAAGCTACGCTGGATCCGCAGAAGTCGTATCAGGTGTTGTTTGAAAAGGCCGGTTACATTTCGTTCAATCGACCAGTGACGCTAAGCGGCGCTGCTGAAGAACGCGTTGCGGTAAAACTAGAAAAAACTGGCAGCGTTGCTACCAACCCAATCGGGCCAGTGGTGAAGCCGAACAAAGATCCAGTGAAGGATCCGGTTAAAGATCCAGTGAAAGATCCTGTGAAGGATCCGGTTAAAGATCCAGTGAAGGACCCAGTGAAAGATCCGGTCAAAGATCCAGTGAAGGATCCGCAACCGGTTGGCGAAGGAACGCTGTCGCTTGGTTCGAAGCCGCCTTGCGATATCTTTGTCGACGGCAAGCCTACTGGTCAAAAGACGCCAGTCCGCGACATGAAACTGCCGGCAGGCAAGCACCGGATCACGTTGGTAAACAACGAATTCTCGATCAAAGATTCGTTCGGCGTCGAAGTTAAAGCTGATGCGCCAGCGAAGGTAGTTAAAGACTATAGCGACAAGATTCCTGTCCCACAGTAGTTAACTGCCTGGAAGCGGAAAGCCCGATCCGCGCGACTGCGTTGTCGCTCCGCTTGGCGGTCCTCACGTACAAGAGTACGCTGCGGTCCGGTTCTCGCTCCGCCTTGCCATCCACGCGCCTCGGGCCTTTAGCCTGACCACGCGCGTTCGAGCTTGAACACACTGTGTCCGTGTCTGTGGCCGTGAATCTGTCTGTGAACCTGTCTGTGAACCTGTCTGTGTAACTGTCCGTGGCCGTGAACCTGGCCGTGAACCTGTCTGTGTACCTGTTCGTGTCCGTGACTGTCGATCCGTTTGAGTCGAGCCGAAACGTGGCGCCGTTGATGACCGGACACCTCCCAGATGCTTCATACGGAGCGAGGTGGCGCTTTGAACGAGCGCGCTGCGGTTGGCAGCACAACCACGGGCGCACTGCGGGCCAGGATGCTGCTGCGCCGCCCATAGTCCACGCCGAACTGCAGCAGCGGCGCGCTACTTGATTGCGGCTACTGTGCAAATGCATGGTTGATGAGTTCGCCCCTATCGTTGGTCGATGACAGAACGTGTGAAGTGCGGCGGAGCGGCAGCGAAACGTTTTTTGCGAACAAGAATTGTGACGGCAGGATGGACGTTGTTTCGGGCTTAATGTGGCGATGGTTATGCGGCCGAACTTGATTTCGGCCAATGTTTGTTTTGTATTTTAAGCAGCGTTAGCTGATTGTTATCGGAACAAGCTGCCGCACTGGCGGAACGTTTCGCAGCGCGCCGCGGGAGGCACTGAACGTTCGAAACAGTAGCGCGTCGCCGAATCTCGATGGCAACGATCGCTCGAAACGCCTGAAGCGGTGACTGAGTGAATGAGCGCGCCGCCGATGCAGTTCGACGGTCACGTCGGGCGGCGCAGCGCAACTAGTTGCTCCACAGTGCGCTCGCGCCTGCGCTGCCAATCGCAGCGGCGCTCGTTCTAAGCGCCACCTCGCATTCGTCTAAAGCATCTGAGCGGCGTCCGTTCACCTACCTCGCCACATGCGTCTCGGCCCGACGTCGGGCGTAGTCCCGTGTCCGTCCGTGCCCGTGCACCCGTCCGTGCCCGTGCCCACGCTGGATCGGGCCTTCATCAATCGCTCATCCTACTTGCGTTTGGCTGGCGTCGGTTTGATCGGTTGCGGCGCAGGCGTCGGCTGCAGCATCGGCATCGGTTGCGTGGTTTTCACCGTTGCAGTCCAAAGGCCGGCCCCAATCGCTGGACCCATGAGCGCAATCGGCAGCACTTCACTCAGCGACTTGCCGGTAGCGCGCACGGTGACGCGGAAGTTCTTTGGATCAACGACTTGATTGACTTTGAACTGGCCGTCGCCGGTATACGCCGCAATCGCTGCAGCGATTTTGCCTTTGGCTGCGATAATCTGGTCAATTTCCTTCGAGGTGCCGCGGTAGCTTTCGAGTGCACCAAGCAAGATTTTGCCGACGCCACGCGGCGCGACTTGGGTGGCACGCATGACTTCAATCAGGCCTTCCGACATCATGGCCATCCGGTCAGCGCCAGCGCGCGTGGCATCGGCCCACACCCAGCTGACACCGTCGGCATGCAACGCAAACGCCATGAACTTGTGCCGGTTGATCACATCGGAAACAAAGTTATCGCCGGCCATCTTGGTCAGTTCTTTGCGTTTCGCAGGTGCAATCGAAACCATCACGGCAGCGAAGGGTTTGCTGTCGATCACGTCGGCGGCTTGCGACAACAGCGTGTTCCCAGCGCGTGGCGTGGCTTTCCACGTGTCGGCCAAGCGCGGCGTTACCAACGCAGGAGTCCCCACCAACAAGACCCCAGACTTCGTCAAGGCCACGGCAACGCGGGAATCAATTTCCACCATGGCGCCACCCGCGGTTGTTTGCTTTTGCGCCATCTTCGCAATGCTTGCGATCGACGCCAAATTAAACTTGCCATGAATGGCGGCCAGCACATTCGGCCTATCCACCACGGCTCCGAGTTGCACAAACGCAGTTACATCGTTGACGTCGGTCGCCAAATCGATGCCGACCATGCCTTTGATTAGCGCACGCCCACCATCAATGTCGGTCACGATTTGCCGCGCTGCGGTGCGCAGCTCTGGCGATGCCTTGATTTCCGGCATGTCGGGCAGGGCTTTGAGCACTTTGAAGTTGTTTGGCACGACGCTGAGCGCATCGAGATGCACGACGATGTCAGCATCTGGCAGCGCATACGTAAGCGCTGCATCGGCAGTCGGCGCGTTAGGGTTGGGCGCGACGCCAAAGCCAGCCATCGCAAGCAAAAAGTTAATGACTTGTAGAAATGAATTCATGTTCAGCTCCTACGCCACGTTGTCGCACTTATTCAGCGGCAAGGATCAGGAAGCGACAAAAATCAACATTCCACGCCTGCATCCAATCTGTTTTTGCAAAGAACAAAAAAAAGCACTGTCAAGACTGGTTCGCTGGTTGGCATTAGATAGGATGATCCCCCCACGCACGATCCGTTTGGTTTTTGGAGGCTCGATCGCAATGAATACGCTGGCAGTAGTGGAAGAGGTTTTGCGCGAGACGGCAACTCCGATGACGGTGAAACAAATCGTGCAACGCGCCGGTGCGCGTTTGCCTAGCAAGTCCAAAACCCCCGATACCGTGGTGGCGCGTGACTTGTCCGTGAATATTAAGAAACTTGGTGAACAGTCATTGTTCGTGCGGACGGCACCGGGGCTCTACACGTTGCGTGCATTCCTCAGCATACCGGCGCCAATCGCGGATGCGCCGGTTTCGGTTGTGACAGCCGCATTGCGGCATGAGCGTTCCGGCCCGACTGCATCGCCAATGACCAAAAAGCCTGAGCGTGAAGATAGCGCGCTCAGCGTCCTTAGTGGCGTTAGTTGATTCGCAGAGCGACGGCTTCGGATCGCGCATGGGTGGTAGCCACTGGGGTGGCGGCCTACCAAAATCTTGGCGACTACCAGCGCATCCTTCCGACCTGGCTTGAGCAGCCGGGTGTGCTGGCTTGGGTGTATGAGCTTAATGGTGTGCGTCGCGGCATGGCCATGCTGGGCTTCTATGGTGAGCCTAACGCAGCCGGCGGGTTGACCATCGTGGCTGACTTGCTGGCACTCGCGGTTGCAGCGGAATTTCGCAACGCCGGTATCGGCCGCATCTTGCTCGACCATGTAATCGAAGTGGCGACCCGAATCGCATCTTCGACCAACGCGTGTTGGCTCCGACTCACGGTTGAAGCGAGCAACCTTGGTGCACAGCGTTTGTACAGCCGCGCTGGATTTACGTTCGATCCAAGTGTCACGACAACGTATGAATCCGGGCTCACCGGGCTGCGCATGCGTCGGCCGATCTAAGCATGCACGCCCAAACGAAAACGGGACCCGAAGGTCCCGTTACCGCGCAGCTCATATGTAGTGATGATTATTCGATGACGACGCCACAAGGGAACGAGGCGGTGACGCTGCCGGTGGTGCTCTTGAGCTCGGTGCACGCCGCACCGATCAACTCGATGGTGTTCATGTCCAGCGCGCGCCATTCGGTGCCGTACATCAGCGTACGGCCATTGAGGCGAACCGTGCCGCTTGATGCGGTGGCAACGTTAATATTGCCAGTGATCGTCAGCTGGCAGCTCACAACACCGCTGATGATGGTGTCGAACGCGGCTTTGAGTTCGGCTGGGTTGTCGCCACGGTACACGGTGGCGCCGGCCATACCTGCGCCGGCATCAGCTACTTGTTGTAGGCGAGCGAGTTGGGCGGTTCCAAGGTTCATACCCAAAACGAACACGTTAATGCCTGCCGCATGTGCAGCGGTGGCGGCCGCGATCGAATCGGTTTGGCCATCGCTGTTGCCATCGCAGCTGTTTGGATCGCCGTCGGTTGCCAATACAATGACAGGCGGTGAGCCGGCAGGCGGTGCGCCGGCACCCGTGAATGATGCAATAGCTTTGGTCATTGCTTCGCCCGTTGGCGTTGAGCCGCCAGGGCCGTTTGCATCAAGCAGCGTTTTGATCGCGTTCGACCCGTTCAGCACGCGTGTTGCCGTTTGATCGAATTGATTGCAGGTGTTGACGCCTGGAAAGATGGTGGCTCCAAAGTAGGCTTTCGCTTCGAGTACCTTGACTACACCAGTGGTTGGATTCACCAAGGCATCTTTGAGCGATGTCCAGCGGCCGCCGGTGTTCATCGAACCCGAGCGATCCAACACCAACTGCACGCTTGGCGTAACTGGCATCGGGGTAAAATTCACTGCAGGGCAATCCGCGTCCGGTTGCGGCGCTGCATCAACGTTGCTGGCAATGCAACGACCATCATCGCTGCACTGCAAGCCATCACCACATTCGCCACCACCTTGGGTGCAGAACGCATAACACTTGTTATCCAAGCGGCAGTGAAAACCTGATGCGCAGGTGTTGGCACCATTGGGGTCACAGGTTTCGGCGCAAGAAGGATCCGGCGGCGTTTTATCGCATGGGCCGGCTGCGGGCGAACCACAAGCGGCAAATGCGGCGACTAGTGCCGTGGCAATCCCGGATAAGCTTAGTGAGCGAAACGTCGTAGGCTGCATATTGCCTATCATCAGCAAAAAGCAGGCCGGAAGCGACCACTTTGGTCGCAGATCGCGATCTCCGCAATTTCAAGGTGTTGGCGCAGTTCTCGCTGATTGTGCGCAAAAAATGTGCAGACTTTGGTTTGCTGGGGTCTGCCGACCGTGGGGGGCGCGACACCGACGAGGAATTGGCTTTTCCTCGTTCCGAATGCAACCTAGGGAATGCTACGGCGTTTTGGTCCGACCATCGGCATCTAGTACCAGCAGCCCACCCGCACCTACACCGCCAGCAGCGGCGCCATTTTTGGCGAGGTCTTCCAACGCTTCGCGCAGCGTCACGGGCTTGCCGTCTTTCAGCAGCGGCACGTCTTTTTTGCCAGCAGCGTCATGCACGATGACTTTCGCATTGCCGTCGCCAATCACCAGGTACACGGTGTCCTTGCTACGCAATTGTTTCTTCGCTGCGTCCGAGACTTGGGCGGCGGTTACTGCATTGACGTTGCCAACAAACGAGTTGTAGTAGTTCATCGGCAAGCCGAAGTACTGCAAGCCACGGTATTGCGCGAGGGCGCTACCACCGGTTGCGAAGCGCGCTGGCAGCGCCAAGGTTAGGCCATTCTTTTCGCGTTGCAGTTCTTCGGTAGTCACCGGAGCTTTACCGCTAGCCAGCGCAACAAATTCTTTTTGCAGTTCGAGCAGCGATTGATAGCTTGCATCCGTGCGCACCGAAGCCGCAGCGACAAACGTGCCGAAGTCTCGATTGTAGTTGAAGCTGCCGCGCGCGCCGTAGGAGTAGCCTTTGTCTTCACGCAGGTTCATGTTGACGCGGCTGGTGAAGCCACCGCCAAAGACCGAGACCATCATGCTGTTCGCAAAATAGGCTTTGTCGGTGCGCTTAGGGCCCGGCGCCAACATCGCAACTTGGGACTGGGCGGCGTTTGGCACATCCACAAAGTAGATGCGAGCGGTTGGCTTGGTTGGCGCTGGTGGCTTGGTGCGTGGCAAGCCTTTGCCTTGGAACGATGCCAGGGTTGCACCTTCGAACAGCGAACGCACCCGGGCTTCATTCATGTCACCGACGACAAATAGCTTGGCGCCTTGCGGTTTTAACGCTTTGGTTGCGAATGCTTTGCAGTCGTCCAAGGTCACCGCGCCAAGTGAGGTTTCGGTAGTCACCGAACCTAATGGATGGTTGGCCCCGTACAGCACCACCGGCGAAACCCGACCCAAGAGCGAGTCAGGCGAGCCCTTGCTTTGTTTCACCGATTCGATGCGCCGCTTCACTAAGCGATCAAAATCGCTGTCGCGCATCCCTGGCGTTAGCAAGGTTTCGGCAAACAACGCAAACGTCGCATCAATGTTGCGCGACAAGCTGTTCATCGACAGCCCAACCGTGTCTTGGCTTGCATAGGAGCTGACATCCGACGCCAAGTCGCCCAACGCTTCGGCATAGGCAACCTTGTCGAGTCGCGTGGTGCCTTCGGAAATGAGGCTCATGCAAACGCTGGCGAGGCCTTCTTTGCCTTTCGGATCGAGTGCCGCGCCGCCTTCGAACGACAAGTCGATCGACACAATCGGCAGATCCGATTTCTGCACCAAGTAAACTTCGATGCCATTTTTGAGCTTAAACGGTGCCACGGTAGGCATCGCAAACGCACGCGGCGCTTCGGCTGCCGGTTGTTGCCGACGGAATTCTTCGTCGGGAAATTGGAGATTTTGCGGCGCTGCGGTTTGCACTACGGCTTTGGGCTGGGCGTCAGGCGTTGGCACTGGATCTGGGGTTGCCGGTGTCGGGTCCGGCGTCGGTTGCGTGGTGTTCGGGTCCGGCAAGGTAGCAACCTTTGCAGTCTTAGGTGGACAGCAGGCCGACAGCGTTGCGGCAGCAGCCAAAGAAACGAGTGTATTGCGTTGAATCATTTTGCACCGCCTGCGGCAGCCGGCGCCGCTGGCATCGTTGTGATGGTGATGAGGTTGTTGGTCGGCAGCCAGCGTTCGACGGCCGCGCGGACGCGTTGGGTCGTGGTGGTACGGTAGCGGTCGAGGTCCCAGGTGATCTTGTCTGGGTCGCCAAGGAAGTGATTGAATGACTGCAGCGTTTCGCCGCGGCCAAACACGCCTTCCAAGCGATAAATTGCCGAAGCTTCGATGCCGGTAATCGTCCGCGCGAATTCGCGATCGGTGATTGGTTCTTTGGCCATGCGATTGAGTTCGGCGATGACCGTGTTCTTGACGTCTTTGATATCGACGCCGGTGCGCAGGGTTACCGAGATTTCAAATACGCCCGAAAACTGGCTGCCACCTTGAAACACGCTGACGCTTTGGGCCCACGGTTTGTCGACGACGAGCGCTTTGTATAAGCGCCCGGTGCCATCGGCGCCGAGTGCATTGGCCACGATATCGAGCTCGGCATCATCGGCGCCAAAGTTGGCTGGCGAAATCCATTCAAACTGAATGCGGCGCAGCTTGGCAAATTCGTCGTTGACGACGATATCTTGTGTTGCGGGTTTGGGCGCCGGCACGGTTAGTGCGACGGGCTTTTTCGAGGCAGGGAAGCTGCCAAACCATTTTTCGACGAGCTTCTTGGTGGCCGCAACGTCAAAATCGCCTGAAATGCTGATGGTCGCGTTCGACGGCACGTACCACGTGCGATAGAAATTTTTGACGTCATCAAGCGACGCTTTTTCGAGATCTTCGTGCCGCCCGATTGTTAAGTAGCGGTAGGGATGGCCTTCAGGATACAGGGCTTGGCCAACCGCAAACCGCGTGCGCCCGTAAGGCACGTTGTCATAACGTTGGCGGCGTTCGTTGCGTACTACATCGATTTGGTTCGCCAGGCTTTCGCTGGTGAGCAATTCGAGCAGGTGGCTCATGCGATCGCTTTCTAGCCACAACGCAGTTTCGAGTTGATTCGATGGCACTACTTCGTAGTAGTTGGTGCGATCAGGGTTGGTGGTCCCGTTCACTTCCGATGCGCCGATTTGTTTCAACACCGCAAAGTGTTTGTCTGAACCCACGTTCTTGCTGCCTTGAAACAGCATGTGTTCGAACAAGTGCGCGAAGCCACTTTTGCCGTAGTTTTCGTAGCCCGAGCCAACGTGATACCAGACGCTAACGGCGGTTAGGGGCACGCCTTTTTGCGGTGCCAAAATGACTTCGAGGCCATTGGGCAGCGTGTATTTTTCAAATTCGATTTTGGGATCGGTCGGGGCCGGATCTTTAATGCGAATTTGCGAAAGGGTCGGCCCTGCGGGACCGCCAGCGAGTGCAGCTGAGGTGGCAACCAAGCCACCTGTGAGCACAAATGCGAATGAGCGCAATACGTTGCCAAATTTCATGTGACCTCCAAGCCGAGCGCAACCCTACTCGAAGTTGGCGGGCATGGGCTACAGGTACTCCAGCCAATTACAAGTCGAGCGGCTGCACGCCAAGGACGACTTGGGAATTGTTTACTCCGTCGAGCCAGAGCAACAGGCGGCGCAAGTCGCCACCGCCAACATCGATTTCGATGACGCGGCGCACAGGCTGCCCAGCCAACGTGCGTTTGATATCGGCATCAACGCTGGCCCAGGCGGCGCACAGCGGCGTGGATGAGATGGGCAGGGCTTCGACATCGACCGCCACGCCCATGACGAACTTCGCAAACGCTGGATTGGCGCACGCAATGGTGCCATCAGCTTCAAGCAACGCAATCGGCAAGCGGCAGCCATCATAGGCGATGCGGGCGAGTTCATCGCGGCGATTGCGACCGTCGCTGCGCTCCAAGACCACGCGTCGGGCTGCGCCACCTTTGCGTTGGCCAAAGCCCATCATATTCATCACGGTGCGCAGCTCGTAAATGAATGCGGCCATGTCGCGGTGGCGGTCGGCGGGCTTTTTCGAGAGGGCTCGCAAGATCAAATTTTCGAGTGCTTCGTCGAG
>JAKQOD010000943.1 GCA_029565465.1 Deltaproteobacteria bacterium | reverse complement strand
CCTGCACCAACAAGTGGCAGCGCGACTGGCAGCGCGACTGGTGTTGCCGCTGCCAGCAGCACTGCCAGTCGCGCTGCCAGTCGCGCTGCCACTTGTTGGTGCAGGGGCAGGTGCAGGGGCGTCTTTTTTGGAATTGCATGCAGTGCTGCACACCAACACCGCTCCTAAGGCCAGCTTCGACGACAATTTCATGCTTGCACGATGACATTGCTAGCGCCGAACATCAATCGCATTTTTGGTGGTTTTTCGACGACAAGAAACTTGGAACCAGTGCGCCCCACAGTTGTCCAAGATCAGTTACCGTCGATTCGTGAAATCGGTAACATCGGAACCGGCATCTGTGAAATCTGTCCGACAACCGGACGTTATGGCCGCGGTGCTGCTTGCCGTAGTCGCAGGTACGGCCTGCCAGCCGTCCAAGCATGGCAGCACGTTGGTCGCGCCGGCCAATCGCGCATTGCGAGTCGAAATCGCGCAAGCCGAAAGCCAACGAGAACAAGGCGTAGCGCGGTTGCTGGCACTGCGCAACGAACTTCATGGAGCCGAACGCTGGCTGGCGGTTCGTGGCTTGGGGCGGATCGGCACCGCCACTGCCCGTGCGGCTTTGCGAAGCGATCTCCAAAGCCTAGATCCAAGCGTCGTGGCGCAAGCCGCATCGGCGCTTGGCGTGGTTGCCGCACTTGAGCAAATTCCCGACGACGAAAGC
Organism: Deltaproteobacteria bacterium; assembly: GCA_029565465.1. Taxonomy (GTDB): domain Bacteria; phylum Myxococcota_A; class Polyangia; order Haliangiales; family Haliangiaceae; genus JABFXX01. The sequence continues at coordinate 7,070 of JAKQOD010000943.1, read as the reverse complement.
CAAGTCATTAGTGATGAATTGGTACGTTCGCTGGCCGCCGTGGCGGACCAACTACCGCCAGTGCTGGAAGCTTTGGGCCGGGCTGGAACGGTTTCAGCGCAGCCCGTGTTGATCAAAGCGCTGCAATCGCGCGATTCGCGCACGGTTGAAATTGCAGCGTTAGCACTGGGCCGCTATGGTCGCCGTAAATTGTTATTGCGTGCCGACGCTGTGGACGCGTTGGTATCGTCGTCGAGCCACAGTGAGCGCGACGTGCGCTACGCGGCAACCTATGCGTTGGCGCGGCAAGTTGTGCCACCGAAAACCGATGGTGCTGTTGTAGCGCCCGAAATCCGTGCAACCGTGCTCGCCCTGACGGCGCGGCTCAGCGACGCAGATGCCGAAATTCGCGCCGTCGCTGCTGGTGGGCTTGGCCGCCGCTTGGCCTGGGTACCTGCCACGCCAGCGTTGGTAGCGGCGATCGCTGACCCCGACTGGCGCGTCGCGATCGAAGTCATTCGCAGTTTGGCTGAGCCCAATGCCGTGCACGTCGCGCGTGCGATGTTGCAACAACTGGCCGAGCTGCCGCTTCACAATGACGTGTACAAAAGCCATCTTATCGGCGCGGCGCTCGAATCGCTGCCGACGAAGAATGCGCCTGCTGAAGTGGTTCTATTCGCAACCGCTGTCACGCAAAACGCCGCGTTGCGCGGCCGTCTGCAATGCTTAGCGCAGTCGCTGCTGCAGCTGGTTGCCGCGACCCCAGCGTTTGCAACGCTAACAACCTGTGGCGGCACAGCGTTTGACGCTGGCGATCGCGCTGTCATTATTGCTGAAGTCATCAAGACTGGCGGTGGCGAGTTGGCCGCACGGCAAGCCGCACTGCAAACGCTGCTGGCAAGTTCGGCGCCTGCGGTGGCCGCGGCGGGGCTTGCCGTTGTCGATGGTACGGTCGCACCCTGGAGCGTGGTTAATGCCGCGTTGCGTTCACCCGCCGCCGTTGTCGTTGGTGCCGCCATCGAGGCAGCTGACCGCGGTATCGAAGCCAACGTTGCCGAAGCGCCCGAGCTGGCTGCCACGCTGCTGGCGCGCGCAGCCACGGAACAAGATCCCGAATTGGCATCGAGTTTCTTGAGCGTGATCGGCAAACACAAGCTCGCTGGCGGCGCTGCGGTCTGCGCCAACGTGCGTGCGCACCCCGTTGTGATGGCAACACGCGCCGAATGCCTCAAAGCCTTCGGTGCAAGCGAACCAGCTAACGCGCCTGCGCCGTTTGTTGCATTTGCGCCAGGACTTGCGCCGTGGCCGCAAGCCGTGCGTTGGCAATTGGAAACGTCGCGCGGACGCATCGACATCATGATTGACGGTGAATTGGCACCTTGGCATGCCGCCGTCATTCGCGACTTAACCGAGCGAGGCTTTTACAATGGCCTACGTTTTCACCGGTTTGTCGGCAATTTTGTGGTGCAAGGCGGCGATCCAACGGGCACAGGGTGGGGCGGCCCGGGCTTTGTGGTGCCGTCGGAGGTTGGCTCGCTGCTCGACGGTGATCCGCAATTCGGCGTGGGTAGCGTTGGCTTTGCCGATGCCGGCAAAGATACCGGCGGCTCACAATGGTTTGTGATGCACAGCCGCGCGCCTCATCTCGAAGGCCGGTACACAGTGATTGGCCATCTCACCGCGGGGGTGAACACAGCCATGCAGCTCAATGTTGGTGACACCGTGCAACGCGCCCGGCTGCTGCCGTAACCCGGGGCCTTGGCCTACAAGGTTTCCAGAAACGCGGTCAAGTCAGCGATTTGGGTCGGCGTGAGCTTGTCGGTTTCGGCCATCCCATAGACGGCGCCGTGATTCCGTAACATCGCTGGCAGCGTTGCCGCGCTGCCATCGTGATAGTACGGCGCACTCGCTGCGAGGCCGATAAGGCTTGGGGTATCGACCGTGGTCAGCGTGCCTTCAAGGGCATGAGTTTCGTTATCGGTGTAAGCCGCACCGTCGTGACAGCTGTTGCAGCCGACCGCAGCGCTTTCGAACAGAGCCTTGCCGCGTGCGACTTGGTCCGTGCCGCGGGCTGCGGCGCGCGGGCGTGGCAACGATTCAACATACGCGGCCAGCGCGGTTGCGCCTTTGTTATCGATGCCCACACCGCCGAGGCGACGCACGGTCGAGGTAAGACTGGTTTGCAGGTCTTTGTCGCCACCATCCCATTTATATGGGTGCGTGCCAACGACCCGGCCGGCAAGGACCGGGGTCTGCAGTTCATTTTTTTCAATGCGCCAAGTTAAGCCGTCGGCGCGCCCTTCGGGATGGCAACTCGAACACGCCAAGGCGCCTGCGCTTGAGGTGCGGACATCGGATGCGTGAAACGCAACGAAACCTTGATGCTGGACTTCGTTCATGCTGCTCGCCACCAATGACGGGCCATGGGTAACGGAGCCGACGACGCTGCTGCTGCGCTCGGTGAAAAACACATTGGCGACGCTGCGGGTAAAACTGCACCAGACCGCAACCGAGCCGTCGCCACCAATCGCTAGTCCGGTTGGCCCACAACGGTTCGCGGCATTGTTCAATACAACCGAGGTCAACGCGCTGGCGCCATCTTGCGAAGCGTTGCGGATGGCAACCAAGGTGTCATTGCCAAGCCCGGCAACATACAACGTGTCGGTCTTGCCATCCCACGCCATGGCCCGCACTTGGTGATTGTTGACTTGCGCCACGGCTTGATTAACGCGATCGCTGCCGAGCCCGACGAACGCGAGATGCTGGGTGATCGGTGGGGCAAAGCCGCCGCCGTAGCTGCCCGTGTTCTCGCTGATCCGGCCTTGCACCGGCACCGAGCGTTGAAACGGTACCAGCGCGATTTCGTCACCCATGAACTGCACGGCAAACGAATTCCGCGCATAGCCGCGGGCAGCATTTTCACCACCATTCCTGTTGCGTGGACTCGCGTCGAGCGCAACGTGGCGCAATTGGCCAACTTCGCCAGCCAGCGCAAGGAAATCGACGGTGCCGGTTTCTAAGTAGGCGACCGCGGCACGCTTGCCGTCGGCCGAAATCGCGACGCCGCGAGGTTCTGCTGCAAGCGCACGCTTCCATTTGACTTGGCCCGTGATCGGGTTGAATGCGGTCAACGAGCGATCGGCAATTGTCGTTACCAACAAGGTTTGGCGATCAGGTGCTAGCGCAATCCCGAAGGGTTCGAGATCGGTTGCGAACGCGGCCTTTTGTTTCAAGCCGTTGGCCGAAACCTCGACGACGATTACGCGGTCGCCGCGCCGATCGGTGACGTATGCGAGTTTGGCTTGTGGATCGTAGACTAGCTGTGCTGCGCCTACGCCAATTGGCAGACTCGCGACTAACTTGCCAGTGCGATTGGTCCGCACCAGGGCGCCGCTATCTTCATCAATGGCGATGGCGCCGAGTTGTAGCTGCCCGTCGGAAATCGCAGCAATCGCATTGCTGCTTGCGTAGGCCGGGGTCTCCGCTGCTGCTGCCAGCCCTCCGACTGGCGTGTCTTCGAGTGCAAAAAGCGGCGCTGCAAACCCACGCGGCCGCATGACCATCCTGGCCCAACCGGTACCGCTTGCTGCTGCGATGAAGCCAAGCGTTAGGGGAACCGCCACAAATTGAAAACGACGTGCACGCGTTGTCATCCGACCTCCAACGCATGACTAGACAAACCGATTCACAATAAGTTGCGTTTTTCGGCGACCATGACGTAACTACTTCCAACTATAAGGGCTTTTTGGGATCCGCCTGAGTCGCGTTGACCACCGTTGCCAATTCGCCGATCGACTTAAGCGGCAACGTGTCAATCGAATCACCTTCGAGCATCGACTTGAGTAAGTGTGCGCCAATGTGGGCAAGCTGCACTAAGCCGGCAACGCGCTCCATGAGTTGGCGCTGTTGTTCGCTGGTATCGAGGTTGGCGTCGGCGCGGATGATGTCGCTGGCACTCGTAAAGGATTGGGCCGCTTGTTCAATCCAGCGTAGTTCGCGCTCGCGAAACACCCGCGACACCATTTTCCAGATGCTGGTTTCCGCTTCATAATGTTCGCGCCGTTCGCCAACGATCCAGGTCTTGCGCACTGCGCCCCACTGCGTGAGTTCGGCTAACAGCATGGACACGGCGCCCGACGACAATGCGAGTCGTTCACAAATTTCAGGAGCTGATAGCGGCCGCAACTCAAGATAGAGCAGCGTCCACAGCCGACCCATATTGCGCTTAAAGCCCCAGCCTTCCATCAATGCGCCGACGGCATCGGCAATCTGCAGCACTGCTTGCGCAGTTGCGGCAGGGCGGTCACTCATTTGGGTTCACGTTTCGGTGGCACGCCATCGCTTAACGGAATTTCCGACGCACTGACGTTGCGGACGCTGCTGTCGTCGTGCGCTGGCAATTTGCCAACCATGCTCGACTCCTGGCGTCGGCGTGCAACGATTTCGAATATTTCATCTTGTGATAATCCGCCGGTGGGGCGAATGGTGACACTGGCTTCTTTGCCAGACTTCAGTTCGCGCGCCGTTACTTCAAGAATCGATTCAACGTCGATCGTCAAAATGAGCTCAACCCGCACCGAACCGGCTGGGCCAGGCGGCAGATCACCAAGCACCACGCGGCCTAAGCGCCGATTGCCACCAACGTCCTCGTCTTCGCCTTGATACAGCTCAATCGCAACAAACTTTTGATCTTGGCTCGTGGTGGCAAACAACCGGCGTGCCCGCACTGGCAGCATGGAGTTGCGTGGAATGATGGTGACGAACTGGCTTTCCCCGACCTTGATGCCGATGTCGCGCGGCGTGACGTCCAGCAAGGCTGCGTCATCGGCATCGCCGCTCAGAATGCCGGCATAAGCTGCTGCGCCCAACGCCACAACTTCGTCGGGGTTAGCGCCTTTTGAGGGCTTTTTGCCAAAGATCGATTCGACCAACGTTTGGACCGCGGGCCAACGGGTCATGCCGCCAACCAACAACACCTCTTCGATGTCTGCCGCCGTGAGGCCGGTGTCCGCCAACGCGCGTTTACACGGCGCTTGCAAGCGCTCTAACAATTCGGCCGATTTGGCTTCCACTTCACGGCGGGTTAGCGTGCGCGTGAAATTGAGTGGTGCGCCGTTGTTGTCGTTGCACAAAAATGGCAACGCGATCGTGGTTTCCGAGGACGTCGACAACATGCGTTTGGCCGACTCGGCGGCTTCACGCAAGCGTGACATCGCGACCACGTTGGCCGTGAGATCGATCCGATGTTTGTCGAAGATCTCATCCATCAACATTTCTAAGATGCGGCGATCCCAGTCTTCGCCGCCGAGCGCGCTATCACCGCCGGTGGCGAGGACTTCAAAGATGCCGTTTTCGACCGCCATGATCGAAATATCAAACGTGCCGCCACCGAGGTCGAACACTGCAATCAAACGCCGGCCTTGGCCAACGCGATGCGCGCCGTACGCAAGTGCTGCCGCTGTGGGTTCGTTCAAGATGCGAACGATATCGAGCCCTGCGATGGTGCCGGCGTGGCGGGTCGCTTGGCGTTGCATTTCGTCGAAGTAAGCCGGCACCGTCACCACGGCGCGGGTAACTGGTTCACCTAACGCGTTTTCGGCTACCGCACGCAAGCGCCGCAAGACATGCGCCGCTACTTCTTGCGGACTCGTCGGCGTGCTTGGCTCGCCGATGCGCACCCAGGCATCACCGTTGGTTGCGGCGACGATGCGGAACGGCGCCAATCGTGCAAACCAGGTAACATCTTCGGCGTTTACTTTGCGACCAATGAGGCGCTTGACGCCAAACACCGTGTTGGCTGGATTGGAAACGGCTTGGCGTTGCGCAGGCGCACCAACCACCACAGCACCATTGGGCGTCCAGCTGACCCACGACGGAATCGTGCGTGAGCCATCTTCGGCTGCGAGCACGCGCGGCGTCCCACGATCATCGAGCGCTGCAACGCAAGAATTCGTGGTGCCTAGGTCGATGCCAATGATGCGCGACACGTCAGTCTTTCTTGTTCATGAGCTTGGTCAACAGACCCTTACGCTCGTTGGTAGCCATCCGTCGCATTTCCGCCAATTCCCGTGCCGCCCGCTCATTAGAAGGATCAATTTCGAGCACCGATTCGAAACGTTGTGCTGCCTCCAAGCGATCTTTGCCAGCGAGGGCACGTAACCCTTCGCACAGCTCAATGCCGGCGCGAGCAATCCGGTCTTGCGGATTGATCTTCGCCATTACTTTATACGCTGCTAGTGCATCGGCAAATTTGCCAGCGTCGAGTAACGATTCAATGGACGCTTGATCACGCGCGACATCGCCTTGCAACACCGGCGGTGGTGCGGCCACCGGCCGGCGCTCGGTATCAAGTTGCCCCAATGGCGACAATGTTGGCGGTGCGCCCAGGTCGGCGGGCATGTCGTTGCCGACATTTGTGGATGCGCGGACCACGCGTGGAGCATCGGCGACGGATGGGGCACGCGTGCTGCGTGGAATCGGCGGTACTGGTGTCGTCACTGCCCGTGGTGCTGCGACGGTGCGCGGTGGTGGCGCTACATAGCCGGCCGCCGTCATCGCTGCGGTGCGCCCAGTGGCGTCACCTAAGCGGCGGTACGCATCACGAATCAAGATGAAGATTTCCGCAGCTAGTTTGCGGAGTGCTTCGCTTTGATAGCGCGAAAACCGATCGGGGTGATAGCGCTTGGTGAGGTCGGCAAATGCACTGCGTACTTCGGCATCGCCAGATTCGTAACCAACGCCCAGCACTTGAAACGGATTGAGTCGGCGCAGCGATTCGAGTTCGGATTTTAGCGTCGCCACGAGTTCGTTCTCGGCGTTGCTCAAATCGGCGCTGTCGCTCAAGCCAGGAATTGGCGTTACGACCGAAGCGGCTTTGGCATCGGCATTTTCCGAAGCGGCGCGCACTCGTTGTTCGGATTGCAGCGCATTTTCGATGAGCCACATCGCGCTTGGCGGGATAGGGGCAAGCTTGACATCAATGCCAGGCCCGCGGCCAGTAGGATCGGTGGCTGGAATATGAGCGTGCACAACCCCGGTCAAATTGATCAACGTCGCACTCGGCAACATCAACGCTACGTTGACTGGCGTGC
>JAKQOD010000940.1 GCA_029565465.1 Deltaproteobacteria bacterium | reverse complement strand
TATGGTACATGCCTTGCGCTTGCACACCAAACGCAGTTTGCGACGGCCCACCTGTCGAATCAAAGGTTGTATTGCGCACGATGAAGCCGCCCATCAGTTCGACCGGACCAACGTGATAGCGCCCTGACACTGCCGCTTCGAGATCGGTTTGATCACGACGCAACGGCAAGTCGCCAATGGTGCGCGGATTCCAACGGCCGGCGACCATCACAAAACCGTTGTTGCGTAGCCGGAGAAATCCTGCCAACGAGATCGCAAATGAATCGTTATCATTGGCCGATGCAAATTCATCAGCGCCATTTTGCACCGCGAGTTCAAAGCCCGGCTTGACGCCCGACGTGAGCGGGCCGGCATCGAGCCGTAGGGCTGCGCCCAACGACCGCACCGGCGCAAGGCCCGCGGCTTCCCAGCCTTCCGTCGCTCGCACACCACGACTCATCAACGACCGGTCGACAAACGCACGGTCGTTGGCGTTGAGCATGGAATCAGGATCGGCCATCGTCAAAAAGCGGCCGACGCGCAATGTGATGCCCGTGAGGCGTTGCGCCAACGCAAGATCAACCGCAGCGTCACGTACAACAACCCGCAATTCGCCGTTGGGCGAGTTGGCGCGCGTCCGCGCGTCTTGCCCCGCATCAATGCCAATCGCAACATGCACGCGTTCGCCGTACTGCCCTTGCAGCGTCAACCACGCATCTTGCAAACGGAAGCCATCCGACCGGCCAATGAATTGCACGTTAGGATCGTTTTGCACCACGGCTGAATTGACCCGCAGGACGCCTTGCAAATGCCAACGAAAGCCTTTTGCCACCGTGGGCGCATCAGCCACCGGCGCCGCAGCCGGCAGTGCAGCAGTGGCCGGTGCCGGCGATGGCTGCGCCTCGGGCGGCGTCACCGGTGCCGCATCGTCGGCCACCGCGATGAGCGCAGGCGCGCCGATAAGAGAAACACCGAACGCACCGAAGGCCAAAACTACGCGTTTCATGCTTCACCAGCGTAGCACGAACGGGTACCGTTTATCCCCACGCCGGTGCGCACGCGCGTGCAACAAATTCGGCCAAGCTGCGGCCGCGCCGATTACAGACGGAAGTGCGCTTGCAACCACGCGGTTGCTGCCAACGGCCCGCCGCCGCCAAATTCCAAAACCTGTAACCGTCCCGCCATCAGAAATTCAAGGTGGGAATCGTAGAACCAGTGCGCTTGCAAATCGAGCGCTTGGCGATCGAGACCTTTGACGTGCAAGTTTGGATCGTAGTAATTGAGGCCAAGGTCCAGCATCCACGCGTGGGTTGGAATCCAGGTCGCCATGGCCGACGCAACGACTTGATTGTTGCTGCCGCCTGCCGTGACTTTTTCGTTGACACCCTGCACTTCGGCTTGGAACAAAACATCCCTACATTCGCAGTAGTGCTTCGCCGTGACGCCATAGTGAATCTTGGTATTGTCGTCACCCTTGGCGTAACGGCCCAAGACGCCGATGGCATTGCTGTCACCGATGCGTTTTTCGGCGTACATCGCGGCGCCGCTCGACGGTTCAACTGGAGCCCGGAAGTCCTTCACGAAACCAGTGACGTGCACTTCGTACTCTGGCTGAATGTAGGCCGCTGCGACGCCGTAGGCTTCGCTGAACAGCGGGCTGCCACCATAGCGACGGGTGTACATCGTGTGCTCGACGAAACGCAGCCCAGAGGTCGGCATGAACTTACCAGCGCGCACCGATAAGCCTAAGCCATCGTCTTCGTGTTGACGCCATTGCACCCAGTGTTCACGCGATTGCAAGAACTGCAACGCACTGTCATTGCCGAGCTTGGCGCCACCTTGCAAATACATCGAGAAATTTTTGTGGCGTGCCGACGTGTACAAGTCGGCTTGCATTGGCGCAACAATCGGCCCCAGGGTGCCGTCGATGACATGCGCGCCACCAAGCAAACGGAAATCACCGCCCAGCTGCAACCATTCAGGCGGCGTCCATTTGCCGTACGCGAATTCAGGCGCCCGACCGTGCTTCGATTCGGTTTCGGCAGTGACCATGCCTTGCTCAGAAAGCAGGCCACCACCAGTCGGCGAGTTGTGGCATTCAACACAGGTTTTGCCACGCGACAGCATGTACTGCGGATACGCATCCGCACGCTGCGGCGTAGCCATCAAGATGGTGGCGACTACGGCGGCCGCGATGAGTAGAATTTTCTTCATGACTACAGCCCCGGCGATCCAGCGTCGATCCACGCTTGAATGAGTTCGAGATCTGCGTCTGGCACAATGTCGTTCGGCGGCATCGGTTCATCACCTTTGCGTTGCATCACCCGTAAAATGCCACCAGGTGAGCGGCGATTAAACGATTCGCGCGCGGCTTCGACGGTGTCGAACGCCAAGTCTTCGATCTTGCCCAACGACGAGTGGCAGTTGGCACTGCTACAGGACGGCTTAAGAATCGTCATCGTGATGTATTCAAGGGTCGGCGGCCGATTGTCGGTATCGACGCAGCCGCCAGTGATTGCGCCCGAACAGGCCAGCGCTAGCGCGCCACACCCGCGCAATAAATGTTGAAGCTTCATGCCGGGACCCTACCCTTGGGCCGCGCGGGTCGCCACATTCGCAGCGCAATTTACGACGAACGTAGCAAAGCGAACGACGGTTGCAATTACCGCGCTGCGCGAGCGCGGGCGCGACGCAAGGTCGAACCAGCGCCGCTTTGCATGCGTGCAGCCAAGCGCACCGTTGCGGTTTGCCGACGCGCACGGCGCGGGCGCGCTGCCGCTAATTGCGGAGGTTCGGCACGGTATGCAACCGCGTCGCGGTTTTCGACGCGCAGCACTAAGCGCATTGCCGACCACGTGTCATCGATTGCGCACGCTTTGTTGTCGACCATGCCGGCCGCCAACCCGATGCGCCGAACGATGTCTTCATTGATATCGGTTGCACGCTTGGCCGGCCGCTTACGCCATGCGATCCAAAAGCCACCGGCAGGATGCAGCCGCGAAGCGATCAATGAAAACTTCTTTTCAAGGTCTTCCAAGCGATCGACAAAACAGATCACCACATCGACGGGCGGCATCTTAATCGAATGCGAAACCCGCACGTCATCGGGCAGCGGCAACGTGCGCTGAAACGACACCGGCGGATTCAAAAGCACCACGTTGTG
>JAKQOD010000914.1 GCA_029565465.1 Deltaproteobacteria bacterium | reverse complement strand
AGCTTGGGCGGCTTCCACGTCACCGCCAGCCGACATCACGGCCATCGGCGATAAGTCGGGCTTGGTTGCAAACGGCAAACTGAACGACTGCAGCTTGTCGCGCACTACGTAGGTCGTTGCACCTGGCCCAATAACTTCGAGCAACTGCAGCGGCCCGACCACGGCGACCGATTTTTCATTGGCAGCAGGCGTGGCGGCGGCACTACCGTTTGCCACAGCGCTGCCTGCAACAACCGCACTGCCAGCGCTACCGCTCACGCTTGACGGCGGTTTGCCATTCGACTTGCCACAGCCGAAAACAAGCGCCGCGGCAGCAACAAACATCATCATCTTGGCCATGCCGCAGCCTATCTCAGTGCGGGTTGGCGAGATAACGTTTCACTTCGTCAACTTGCGTTTGATTTGGCGGATTGCGGCCCAAGAAATCTTCCCATGCGCGTCTGGCGCCACCAACGTTGCGCCGATCGCTTTCCACACGGCCCAAGAAGTACAACGACTCAGTCAACCAAGGCACTTGCATGCCCTGCGCCTTTTCTTTTTCTTTCGCAAGCCGTACCGCTTCGGTGAGCGCCGTCGCTGCAGCGCCAGCTTGATCGCTATCGAGATACAGCCGACCCAACCGATTTGCCGACTCCGCGGTTGGCTTGATCGAGTTGGCGCGCGCTAACCATGCAATGGCGGCTTTGGTCTGATTTTGCTCTTGATACGCCACACCAATGCCGTACATCACTTCGGCGTCTTGCGGATTGAGCTTGTTCGCAGCCACCAACGGCTCCAACGCTTTGACCGCTTCGTGCCGCTTAACATAGATCCGGCCGCGGCCCGCAAGTGGGTTGTACATCGTCGGCGCGATCTCGTTCGCTGATGCGTAAGCACGCAACGCTTCTTCGTCGTATTTGGTATCGCCGGTTTTGAGCGATAGCTGTTCGCTGGCACGGCCGTGCGCATCGAGATATTGCGGATCGTGCTCCAGCTCAACCGCGCGTACAAATGAGCGCCGTGCGTCGTCGAGCTTGCCCGCCGCAAGTTCGCCTTCCCCTCGCAAGTAGAAGCCAGCCGCGTTCTTTTCAGGATCCGCCTTGAGAATTTCGGCACCTTGCGCTGCAGCTTTTTCGGTTTGCCCCAAGCGCGCAAAGAAGCGCCCAGCGCGACTGCGTAGTTCGATGCTCGATTCTTTGTTTGCCAGCAACGTATCGTACATCTGGGTAGCATCGTCGTTGCGCCCAAGCTGCTCATACGTGCGCGCGAGTTGCACGCCAACATCGATACGCGAATGATCCAAATCGAATGCTTTGCGCAACGCTTCGATCGATTCGCTATCGCGCTGCAATAAGCGCAACGCTTCGGCCAACTGGAAGTGTGCTTCGACATCGTTGGGACGTGTGGTTACGGCTTTGCGCAGCCACTCTTCGGCCTTGGTTGCATTACCTGCACTCAAATACGAAACCCCGATGATCACCGTGAGCTCCGATTCTTTGTCGGCCCGGCTCGCCAACGGCGCCAGCGTTTGATCCGCCAAGCCTCGCAGCTCTTCGGCTTTCGCAACGTCTTTGGCGGCATCGGCTTTTTGCGCCATCTTGCCAAGCAATTGCACGGTTGCAATCGTTGGCCCTAGATCGCGATCGCCTGCTGTCGTCACCGCATCGCGCAAGCGTGCCAACGCATCAATGTCATTGCCTTGCGCTTCAAGCAACAAGCCACTGAGCGTTTGAATACGTGCCAAATGCTGCGGATTGCTGATCGGCGGATTGCGTGCCATCAGGGCTGCGATTTTTTTGCCAGCGTCGTCGAGCTTGTTGCGCTTGAGTGCAATTTCCGCTGCGACCGCGTTGGCCACCACATGGTTCGCATCAAGCGCGAGCACTTTGTCGATTAGTTCGCTTGCGAGATCTAGCTTGTTGTCGCGCAGCTCGGTTTCGGCTAGGCCGACTTGCGTTGTGATGTCATTGGCCGTGACCACCAACGCTTTGCGATAACGATCGCGTGCAGCGTCAAACCGGCCGGCCCGCCGTGCATCGTCGCCCGCCATGGCCCACGCAGCCGTGACCACGCGGACGTCAGCCTGTTGGATGTCTTTACGTTGCAACACGGCCATCAGATCAGCTTCGCGTTGGGCGGCCATTGTTGGCGGAGCGGCTTGCGCCAACCCGACTTGTGCACCGATGTGGTCTTTATCTAATTCCAACACGCCGGAGAAATCTTTGCGCGCATCGTCAAGATTGCCCAATTCAAGATTGGCGCGCCCACGCGCATAGAGCCCAGCTGCGCGGCGTTGCGGATTTGCAAGCACAGGCGGCAATGCAGCTAGCGCTGCTTTGGGTTGATGTAATTCGAGATAAGCCCACACCGTATACAGGGCCAACGTTGCATCCGAAGGATTGGCTTTGCTTGCGCCTAACAGTGCTTGCAATGCGCCATCAGCTTGCTCGCCAGCCAGTGCTTGGAGCGCACGCGCACGCTCCAGCATCGGTGAATTCACCGCGGCTTCGGAAGCGGCGGCTAACGCGCGTTTGCCAGCGTTAATCCGAGCAGCACCACCCGTGCCTTCTTCGAGGTATCCAGCAAACGACGCCTCGGCAACAATGCCTAGCGCGGTTGCATTCTTGGCATCAAGATCCAGCACTTTTTGGGCTGCAAGCACAGCGCGTTTCCAGTGCCCTGGATCGCCAGCATTTAGCAGCTTAGTGGCACGTGCCAATTCATCGGTGATGCTTTGCTCACGCTGTTGTGCAGCCGCATGCTTCCGATAATAGACAAAGCCGCCGGCACCAAGCCCAGCAAGACCGAGCGTTGCCGCCGCGACGATCTTCACCGTGCGTGGCGACAACTTCTTCTTGGTTGGCTCTTCGGTCGCGACTGCAGCGGCTTTGCTTTTGCCCTTTGCGGCCGGTGTCGCGCGTGGACGTTCGGATTCACCGTCGAGATCGAGTGACAGATCTTTTGCCGACGGCGCTGGGCCAACGGAAAGATCCAACGATGGCGGCGGCTCAACGTCTTTGCTGCCCGGCGCAAATTTCACGGCGGTGCGCTCAGCCATCGCGGCTGATGTCACCGGCGTTGGAGATGGCAGATCAAGATCCCCATAGTTTGGATTGCCACCACCACCAAGATCCAGATTCGGCGAGCTTTCGCCTAGATCAAGCATTGGCGCACCAGCTTTGGCGGCTGGTCGGCCAAGGTTCGTCGCTGCTGGTGTTGCCACTGGACCTGGCGCGCTTGAGCTTGGCAACGCTAGATCCAGCCCGTCCAGATCTAGCGAGGCTGTGGATGCGGTGTGTGCGCGGGGTGCCGCCGCAGGTGGCGTGGCCGGGCCACCGACGGCAGGCAACGGAATATCATCGAACAACGACCCTGGTAAGCTAGCGGCCTTGGCACGCTGCGGCTGTGCACCAGATTGTTGAAACGCAGGTTGCTCGGCGGGACCCGACGCACGTTTTGGTGCAACTTCGTCGGTTGTGCCTTCATCGCGCGCCAAGCCAGATTTGGTTGGTTGCGGCAAATCATCGAAGAAGCCCTTCGGTGCAGGCAGACCGGTGTCACTTTTGCCGCGACCAATCGATGGTTGCGGCAGATCATCGAAGAAGCCCTTCGGTGCAGGCAAATCCGAAACCTGCCGTCCACCACCTTTAGCAGGTTGCGGCAGATCGTCGAAGAAGCCCTTCGGTGCGGGTAAATCAATGGCGCTTTTGCCACCACCAACGGCGGGCTGTGGCAAATCGTCGAAGAAGCCTTTGGGGCCTGGCAAGTCAACGATGTCTGGCCCCCCTGGCGTGGCTGGCGCTTTGGCAGCGGCAGGACCACGCGGCGCCGGCAAATCGTCAAAGCGGCCTGGCGGCGTACCCGCTTTCGGCGCCGGTAAATCGTCAAAACGGCCTGCCGCTTTTGGCGCCGGTAGATCGTCAAAACGACCTGCCGCTTTTGGCGCCGGTAAATCGTCAAAGCGGCCTGCCGCTTTCGGCGCCGGTAGATCGTCAAAACGGCCAGGTGCCACTGCGGCCTTCGGCACTGGCAAATCATCCAACTGAGGCGCTGCGCCAATGGGGGCACCAACCGGCGCCAGCAAGTCATCAAGATCGAGCGCAACTGACTGATCTTGTCGGCTCGACGGAGGCGTGGCTTTCGGCGCTGGGAGATCGTCGAACATATTCGATCCCGATGCACGCTTCGGCGCCGGCAAATCAGCCGTCTCGACGGGCGCTACGCCAGCCACCGACAACCCCGAAGCTGGCGCAGGGCGCGAAGGCGCGGCACCAGCTAACCCACCATGGCGTTTCGGCGCTGGTAGATCTGCCAAATCAATTACATCACCGGCGTTACCACCACCTGGCGGCGTTTTCACTGGCACCGGTGGCGGCTTGCCACCCGGTCCAGCGATTGGAGGAATCGCCGGTACCGATGGCCGGGCCGGCGGCGTTGCAGGTTTGGGCGGCAATGCTGGCGCTCGGCCAGGCAAGCCCGAGCCAGCGACGGTCTTGGTCGGCAATACGACCTTTGCTTTGCAGCTTTCACACAGCGCGTACTTCGCGCCCGGTGCGATATCCGCATCGGAAAAAATGTTTGCCGTGCCGCACGCGGTGCAGGTCGCCTCAATCATCAATTAAATCATACCGCTGGCGCAGCCGCGGCGGGACTTTTGCGAGGCAAAATCAAGAAAATCGCAAGCGGCCACCATGGGGGTTAGCAGCCGCCCACGTCCGAAAACGGGTCGCACGCGCGTTTTTTGCCGCCGGCTTTGGCCTTGGGCTTCGCCGTTGTTGGGCTCCAGCCACCGAGTTCGCTGTTGCCACCTTCTTGAGCTTTCGCTTTGGCATCCACTTTGCCAAGTCGGGTTTGCAAGCGTTTTTCGAATTCCGGTAACGCCACCATTAACTTGGCAACTTGTTGCGGTGACAAAATCGTGCGCAGCTCGGCCAGTCGCTTGGCGTCGACATCAAACGTCGCTTTTTGATTCGCCACCAAATCGTCGATCACTTTGTTCAACGCTTTGGCGTCGGTGGTGGTTTCCAATTTCGCTCGCAACCCAACACGAGCAGCCGCCAACGCATCAGTTTCAACGTCGAATTTTTCGATAATCGGAAACATCTTGCCTGCAGTCGTCGGATCCAAGTTCAGCGCATCGGTCAAAAAGTACGCGCGCATCGTGCGCACTTTTTGTTTGACACGTTCCCGTTTGTCGACGGGCGCGCCCGACGGTTGGGCCGACACGACCACCGTTGCAGAACTCAACACCGTGGCAGCCACCAAGGCTGAAAGTAAATAACGGATGGATCGCATACACTACCCTTTCTTCACAACCTGCGCGTCGAGCCATTGATCCAGTGCATCAAGATCGTCAGCCGCAAGCGTATCAACCCATTGCAGCGAACTTGGCACCAGCGCATCCGAACCAACGGGTGCATTGCTGTCGTCGCCCGCGATCTGCGGCTGTTCGGCTGCAATCGCAGCATCCAAATCGGCTTCGTCGATGCTGGCCACATCAAGATCTTCACCATCAAGCACCAGCGGAGCAATGGGCTCAAGCGCGATGGTTGGGGCCGGCGCAATCACCGTTCCAGCATCGGGCGTAACCCGTACAGCCTCGGGCGCAACCGCTGGCCGTGCCTGAATCCACAAAGCGGCCGCAGCTGCACTCGCAACCAACGTGCCAGTGACCGGCACCAGCACCGACCAGCGTCGCCACCACGGCAACCGTGGCAACGGCTCGGCGGCAATCGCTTGGCGAATCGACATCTGCATCGTCGACCAATCAGGCTCCCCTTGGGCTCTCACACGTGCTTGTTCATCGCGGCGCATCCGGCGCAACTCTGCTTCAAGTTCGTTGTAGTTGTTATCGCTCATGGGGCACCGTCGGGAAGCAGCTCACGCAAACGTTTGAGTGCGTGGTGGAAGTTTACCTTAGCTGTGTTTTCATTGCACTCGGCGATTGCTGCCACTTCGCGAAATGACAACTCATCAAAAACCCGAAGCTCGACGATTTGCCGTTGTTTTGCGGGCAACTGCGCAATCGCGGCACGCAATGCTTGTTTGCGTTGTGCACTCACCAGTTCGCTGCTGCCAGTGGCCTCGACGGTCAGCGTGTTGTCGTCGATTTCGCTTGCGATTTCGCGCTTGTGATCACGCAACCACGACAAGGCACAGTTGATCGCAATGCGATAAAGCCAGCTCCGCGGCGTCGCATCACCTCGATATTGGCCCAACGCACGGTAGGCGCGTACGAACGCTTGTTGGCTTACGTCGGCAGCATCCGCGTCGGAGCGCACATAACGACGCACCAAATACCAAACCCCTCGCTGATGGGCTTTGACGAAGTTGTCAAATGGTGCAGCGTTACCTGCCAAGCACAACCGGATGCATTCGCGATCACGTTGCGCTTGCTGGTCAACCACGACATCAACAGCATCATTGGTCACGTCGGTCATGGCCGACGGCCCTGCAAGCGTGCGGGCTTCCGCTTCATAGAAGAAGCCAGCGCCGGGGCCTGCTGATAGTACAAACGATGCCACGTAGAGTCGGACTCAAAGGCTGCGTTAAAGGTTAAGCTGGTTATTGAACTATCTCGCAACCTGCTCTTATCATTGCAGTTTCTGGAACAAATTGCAATCGAGCCAAAGCCTACATCGCTGGGCTTGCGTCGGCTTTAGCGGCAAAGGTACACCTTGGGGCTCACCCGCCGCGCTTGGTCGCGGCATGTCCCGAAGGCTAACATGTTGGATCCCAATCGAATGGATGACGTGCTGCGTCGCGGTGGCGACGTTGGCAAAGCAGTCGAGCAGTGGAAGCTCGTTGATCAAAAACGCAAATCGTTGCAAGGCGAACTCGACGGCTTGCGTGCGAGTCGCAACAGCGCCAATGAGCGCATGTCGAAGCTCGACAAAAAGTCGGCTGAATTTGTCGCTGCACGCGATGAACTGAAGTTGCTGGCCAGCAAGATCAAAGAAGACGAAGCTGCATTGAGCGCAACGGAAGCCGATGCCGAACAACAACTGTTGATGTTGCCGAATGCACCACACAGCAGTGTGCCCGATGGCAAAAATGAACACGACAACCAAGTGCTGCACGTGTGGGGCACCGCCCCAACGTTTCCCGACGGCTTTGTGCCGAAGAATCACTGGGACGTCGGCGAAGCGCTTGGCATCTTGGATTTCGAACGCGGTGCCAAGATCTCGGGCGCACGGTTCACCGTACTCAAAGGTTGGGCCTCGCGCCTAACCCGCGCACTGATGAACTACATGCTCGATCTGCACACGTCGAACGGCTATCAAGAAGTGTGGCCACCCGCGCTGGTGCGCCGCGCATCGCTGCGTGGCACGGCGCAATTGCCAAAATTCGAAGCCGACGTGTTTCGTTTGGCGATGCCGGAGCCGCCACCGGGTACCGCGCCTGAATCGATCGTCCCCGACAATGATCTATTTTTGTCGCCAACTGCCGAAGTGCAAGTCACCAATCTGCACAGCGACGAAATCCTCGACGCTAGCGTGCTGCCGATCAAGTATTGCGCATACGCGCCGTGCTTTCGCGCCGAAGCTGGCGCCTATGGCAAAGACACCCGCGGCTTGATTCGGCAACATCAGTTCGACAAAGTTGAACTGGTGAAGTTTACGACACCTGAAACTAGCTACGCCGAACTCGATGCGTTGCGCACCGACGCTGAACGCGTGTTGCAAGGCTTGGGCTTGCACTATCGCGTGATGACGCTGTGCACGGCCGACATGGGCTTCGGCTCGTCGAAGACTTACGACTTAGAAGTCTGGCTGCCAGGCCAAAACGCGTTCCGCGAAATCTCGTCGTGTTCAAACTACGAGGACTTTCAAGCACGCCGCGCCAAGATTCGTTACCGGCCCAATGCTGGCGACAAGCCACGCATGGTGCATACGCTCAACGGTTCGGGCATCGCGATCGGCCGTACGTTGGTCGCGGTGTTGGAACAATACCAACAAGTCGACGGTTCGGTGATCATTCCACCCGCGCTGCGCCCATACTGTGGTGGACTCGAACGCATTCCGGCGCCCGCTGTCTAGCAGCCAACTTGGCGAACGCGCGCTACGCGCCACGCCGATATGAAAAGGTCCGGTTTCCGGACGTATTGCCACGCGGCTGCGACACCCACATGTCGCACGCTGCGTGGCAGGTCATGCAAAAAATGTTTTAACTTTGGCGCTAGTTGACGCGTCGAAAAGGCATGTCGAACAAAACTTCAAAGATTGCGCTCGTTGTTGGCTTCCTTGTTGCTGCGTTTGCTACCCCAGCGTTGGCTGACCACATGGGCGGTGGTGGACGCCGGGCCCATCGTCACGAACAACGTGAAGACCGGCGCGAATTGCGCGAAGACCGGCATGAACAACGCGAAGATCGGCGCGAATTGCGTGAAGACCGCCGCCAAGGCGCCGGACGCCGGGAACTTCGCCATGACCGCCACGAAATCAAAAAAGGTCACCGCGAAATCAAAAAAGATCGCCGTGAAATGAAGCGCGGCCGGTAAATCTCGCATTAATTTTTAACCTAGTGCGACCGTGGCGCGTCGTTCCCGGCATGCCGACCAACCAAACGACGCTACCGCGCAGGCGATCGCGCAGGCGATCGCAGATAACGCCGCGTAGCTTTTCGCTGTTGTTCATCATCGCCGCCGCCTGCTCCTCGTCGGACCCACCGCCGACTGGCACCTGCGACGTGCAAGCAGCGTTTGCCGCTGAGGGCTGCACAGGTTGCCACACGTCGCCCGGTGCAGCCGCCGGGCTCGACCTAACACTCGACCCTGCCGTATTGGGGCCCAGCTTGCTCGACCGCGAGTCAACTAGCTGTCGCGGCCAGCGGCTTGTCGACACGCGCGCACCGGCATCAAGCATCTTGCTGTCGGCGGTTGATCACACACGGCGGTTGGAACCAGGTGCATGCGCTTTAGCCATGCCGCCAGGCAAATCGACCGATGGACTAAATCCAGAAAACCTCGCGTGTCTCGATACGTGGGTTAAGAGTCTCACCGACGGCAAACACAACGAGCCGTTCCAACCGGCATCTATCGAGACGGCGCTCGCCAAGACCAAATTGTTGGTGCACGGCGGCGCCGTGACCGAACAAGAACTTGCCGCGGTTACCACCGATCCCAACCAGTTGCGACCGCTCATTGACGGCTGGACGCGAACTCCTGCGTTTGCCGTGAAGCTACGCAGCTTTTTGAGCACGGCGTTGCAGCAAGATTCCGTCGGTACAATGAAGGAAACCCTCGGTTTCCCGATCCCGCATTTTGAACCTAGCCCGCAGCTGCGCCAAGCGTTGGCGTCGTCGTTCGTGGTTACGGCGATGAATATCGTCGAAACGGGTGCGCCGTTTACCGAGGTTGTAACAACCCACAAACGTTCACTCTCAACTGCCGAGTTGGTCCTGCTTGCGTATTCGGAACAGACATCGTCGGAGATTGAATCGACAAAGTACAAGATTCGCTTGGTTGGCCCACCCAAAGCCGGCAACACCCCAGCTACGCTGACCAAAGTTGGTGATGTTTGGGAGGTTGGAGGCGCACTGGAGGAAGGCAAAGTCTGCCGCATCAATGGCCCTGATAACGGCCCAATTCCAGATCCGCAGATCATCTCGTCGGAACGTTTCATCGCGATGTTATTTGGTCGCATTCAATGCCGCCGCGTTGGTGACGCTCGCTTCGTCGGTCCGGTAACGCTGGCCGATCACACAGACGCACGTGAGCTGACGATCGAAACAGCCAGCGGTACGCGGCTGCGGTTCCCCGATATTGCAGCCATGCGCAGCATACCGAGCGGTGCAGTCATCCGCCTCAATGCGGCGCGCCCCGGGTTCTTCAATACCAGCGTGTTTCGCGACAACTGGCCAACCAACGTCGATAATGACTTTCGGGTAACCCTCAACCAAACCTTGATGGTAGCGCTCGGTGCGACGTTTTCGATCGGCGACCCTACCGTCGGCGCAACCACGGGTATCGACGAAGTCCACGCCAACCCGAGTTCGCCATGTTACGGCTGCCATCGCTTGATGGATCCAATGCGACCGTTTCTGGCCAACGGCATGGATACCGCATATCGCGCGTCGAACAAGCCTCCGATTGCTGCGACATTCGCGTTCCTACAGAGCAATAAGACCGGCACATCGATCGATGATCTGGCGCTCGCATTGGTTGAGCATCCGCGCTTTGCAACCGCGTGGGTCTTGCGCATCTGCAGCTGGGCTAACTCGCGAGCTTGCTCTGAAGCCGAACCCCGCGTTGTTGCACTTGCCGACGGATTCCGCCAAGGCGGCTGGGACTTTCGCAAGCTAATCGTTGATACACTTGCCTCACCGTTGGTTACCGGCCTGTCGGGCTCCGACTTATCCGTCAATCCGAGCGCGAGCATTGCTCGGCGCCGACACCTCTGCAGCGCCCTGCAGGTCCGCCTCGGTGGCGTAGTTGACGCAAGTGACGTATGCAGCAA
>JAKQOD010000913.1 GCA_029565465.1 Deltaproteobacteria bacterium | reverse complement strand
GACCAACGACTCGCATTGGGCCCACAGGTTACAACGGTGCCCGAAAACTCCAAGCCTGGGATGCTTGCCGGAGCGCCAGCGGGCGCGGGATAGAGCCCTTTGCGCTGCATGATATCCGCACGGTTCAGGCCCGCTGCGGCGATTTCCACCACCACTTCGCCCACGCCGGCCGAGCGAAGTTTGGTGGTGCCCATGTGAATTACATCAACGCCGCCAGCGCCGCGAAACTCAACTGCTTCAACGTCCATCGTCATGGTGAGGTCGTACCAAATCTTCGGTAAGGCGCCACGTTGATGGCGGTGATTTCTCGCGTAGGTGGTGTCGTTGGGCATGGCCCGTGTGCCCGAAAGCTCCGTTAATTCTACTGTGCGACGACGCATCGAGCCGGCGGCCTCAAGCTTTAGGTGGTTCGAAGGCTTGCGCCGGTCGGGCGCCTGCTTCGGACTAGAACCTGATTTCGGCTAATGTTCGCGGCTGCGCGCCACCACTGTATTTTGATGGTCACGTCGGGCGGCGCAGCGCAACTGGTTGGGAGGTTACCGTTACCAGGCTGCGGTCCTGTGCCTCACCCATTACCCAACTTTAGCGGATCGTGCGCGTGCCTGTGTCCCTGCCCGTGCTGGTGTGCCTGCCCGTGCCAGTGCCCCTGCCTGTATCCCTGCCCGTGCCCCACCCCGTGCGCTGCCCGACGCAATTTCGCTATGTCCTGGGTTTCATGTCAAACTAACCGAACCTACTCATGCCTCCGCGCGGTTCACTGTTTGTCACGACTGCATTGGCGTTCGCCGCGTGCAGCAGCCGACCTGCGGTCGAACGCAACGGGCCTGCGCCAAACAATCCGCTTGCCGGCGCTGCCGCATCGATCGCCAAACCTGCCGCGCCCGACGCTGCACCACCGCCACCGCCGCCGCGTTTGCAATGCGCCACGGGCGCAACCGTGACAGCCCAATGGGAATATGCCGTTGGTGCCAACGTCGAAACTTACTATTGCACGTCTGCCAAAGGCCAACATGATGGTCCGTTTCTGACGTTGCATCCCAACGGTGCAACCGCGATCACTGGCGAGTTTCAAGCTGATGTGTTGCACGGCCCATGGCAACGATTCGCGCCCGATGGCACGAAAGTAGAAGCTGGCCATTACGCAGATGGCAAAAAAGATGGCGCCTGGCAGCAGTGGTCCGCGACGGGCGCGCTGCTCGGCTCGTATCCGATGAACCAAGGGTCCGGCGTCGAACGCTTTTGGAACGACGATGGCCGCGTTTGGCGCGAACGTACGCTGCAAGCGGGTGTTGCCGAAGGCCCTTCGAGCCTGTTTGGTAGCAACGGGGTGGCACTGATCAGCGAAGTCTTCAAACACGGCTTGCTCGACGGGCCGCGCAGCGCAGGTGACAAAAATGTGTTGCGCATCGAAGACAAGTGGCGCGAAGGCGTGCGCACCGGCGAACGCAAGATGTGGCGCCGCAACATCTTGTGGCTACAGGATGGCTTCGATAGCAAAGGTCGCCATCACGGCAAGTTCAGGTTTTGGCGTGACCGTAAGACCTTCCGTGACACCGGCACCTACGCGCACGGCCACCGCAACGGCGAATGGAAATGGTTCGACAACAGAGGCAACGTCGAACGGGTCGGCAGCTACCTTGATGGTAGGCGCGATGGGATGTGGCGCGCGATGACCGACAACCGCACCACCTGGGTCGGTGAATACAAGGCCGGCAAAGCCAACGGCACGTTTACCTATTACGACTATCGGGGCAACACCATCGGTTCGTTCGAAATGAAAAACGGAACCGGCACGATGCTGAATTTTTTCAGCAACAAAAAAATCGACACCAAAATCGATTTCGTCGACGGCAAAATGCATGGCCTGTACCAAGAACTGTCGCTGCAAGGCAAAGTGCTGATCGAAGGCCACTATCGCAACGGCAAAAAACACGGCGCATGGGTTGAAAAGACAGCGGCGGGTGCTTGGATTTTGAGCAGCGAATACGCCCATGACAAACTCACGGGCGAATATCGCAAGTATCTCCAGGGCAAGCTCGCGGTCAAAGCGCACTACGGCGCCGGCAAGCAAGCCGGCCAACGCCAAGGCGAATATCTCGAATACGTTGGCGATACGGTGACCCTGCGAGGCCAATACGTCGACGATGAAAAAGACGGCAGCTGGTCGACCTTCGACGAAGCTGGTGCACCAACCACCAGCGCAACCTGGGTCGCAGGACGCCTCGAAGGCACATGGCAGGCATTCGCCAACGGCAAACTCGCTGTCAGCGGCAACTATCACAACGGAATGCGCGTCGGCACCTGGCAGTGGTTCGATGGCAACGGCACCGTAGTGCGCGAAGCCGTATACAAATCGCCATAGTGGTGCTTGCCGCCGCGCCCCACACGTCGTCGGGCGCGTGCTGACGCTGCGGTTACAATGAGTATTGGGCGGACCGCTCATCGCTAAGGGGTTCAGCTAGACTCCTTGGCATGCAACTCCCGCGCGCATTCACGTTCGACGCCCCAACATTGACGGCAGCGTTTAGCAAGGTGCGGCCACGCTTGGCCATCGATCCGTTGTTCATCGATAACGCTTCGGCCCTTGATGTCTCGTTGGCTCAATTCGACCAACGCATGCAGCGCGTGCCGAAAACGAGTGCGGACTTCTACGCCTGGCTGGACGGCGCCGACCAGTATCGCTACGCCGGCCTTAGCGTGTTGTTCGAAGCGTATGGGCGCAGCGCGCGGGCCCGGACGTACAACGCAGCGTTAGCGATCCCCGCCGAGCGCACCGTTTTGTTCGCTGGCGATGTAACCATCGCAGGCGACCTGACATTGCACGCCGGAGCCATCGTGATTGTGCTCGGTACGTTGCGCATCGAAGGGCCGCTGCTTGCAGACCACGACTATACGTTGGTAGCGGCCCACAGCCTCGAATTTGCTAGTGGCACCACCAGCGGCGAGCTCATTGCGCTCGATCGTATCAACGGCGGCAACAAGGTGTACCTCGCTGGCAATGACTATTCATGTCGCGCGCCGACCTTCGCGTCAGCCGTCTTGGTCGACTTCGAACGCAGCAATGTGTTTGGCTCGGTGCACGTCCAACAACGCATCAGCGAATGGAGCTTTCCTCAAGCTGCAGCCGCGCTAGGCGTCAGTCCCGACGACGATTTGCAATCGGCTTTCGTCGCCATATTGCAAGGCCAAGGTGCGGCGTTGCCGCTAACGGCCGCGCCGGTCGATCAAGAAGCCCTCTGGGACGCCGCGCGTCAATCGCCGCCGGCACTCGCGCAGCTGCTGCCTGGTGCCTGGAACGAGCGCCAGCTTGCGACCGCATTGGAGTACGCAGCCACGTGGGAGCAGCTCGACGGCGTGAAGCTCTTGCTTGCACATGGTGCATTGCCTCACGCCAAGGCGGCACTGCGAGCGGCCGTCAACTCGGTTGCGGTGCTCGATCTGTTGCTTGATGCCTGTGGTGGCAACATCGAGGTCGTCGACGACGATCAGCCGCTGCTTACACTGGCTTGCAATATCGGCAGCGAAGCGGTCATCAAGCGTTTGATCGAGCGCGGCTTCAACGTCAACATTGCCAACCGCCTCGGTGTCACCGGCTTGCATGTGTGTGCATGGCACGGCCACGTTGCCAAAGCCAAACTATTGCTCAAACAAGGCGCAGCCAAAGATCTCAAGCTCATCAACGCGTGGCACGACTTCGCTGCCGCTGGCGCCACGCCGCTCGACGTTGCCAACAACCAACTCAAAAATCAGTCGAACGCCAAGCCGTGGCGAGATTTGGTAAAACTACTCGCCATATGAGTGATGCAACGCAACTCGATTTGCCGGCGGTTATCAAACAAGCCAACCTCGGGCGGACCGCTTTTGCTCAAGGATACGCATGGGAATACAGCACGCCGCCGTGGTGCACCGACGGCAGTAACTCGCCCATCGTAAAAAAATTATCAGCCATGTCGACGCGTGGCGCGCTGGCAATGTTAGCGGCCTCGGCCGAATGGTTCACGGCTCGCATCGGTGTGTCACACTCCGTTCTCGCTGCAGCGCTCTGGCACCAAGTAGAAACCGCCAATCCAACGAGACTCGATCAAGCCCAGCTCGGCGAGCTTCCCAAGATGGCCAGCGCCAGCGTGCCATTCGTCAAAGATTTCACCCGAACCGCCATCGACTGCATCGATATTGCCCACAAGTTCCAAGGCGCTTTGTTTAGCTACATTGAGTCGACGATGCGCCTGACCCAGTTTGTCATGGACGCGCCTAAACCGTTTGAAACCTGGCGACGCGCGCAATACGCGCAGCTGGCCAACGCGGCTGGTGAGTTCACCATGCGAGCGGTGTACCAGCGCATACTCGCGGAAGCCAAAACTTCGAACCGTCCCGACTATACGGTTAAAAAAACGCTAGTGGCCGAGCAAGGCATTGGCGCGCTATGGGGCCCACCGTTGCAACGCGTGGATCTATTTGCGTAAGCGTCCACCGCGCCCCGCTTCACGACACTTCTAATCGATAGCAACGCGCGTCGCCGATGCGACGGTAGCCGATGCGTTGATAGATGCCGTTGGACGTTGGGTTGGCCAAATCGGTGTAGAGCACGCAAAAGCGTTTGCCACACGCCAAGCCAGCAGCGCTGACATGCGCAACCAATGCCGCGGCATACCCATGCCGTCGGTGCGTCGGCGGCGTGTACACGGCGTTGACGGCAATGCCGTTGTCGCTTGGCCGCGCCAGTGACGCCAATGCAACAGCGGTGTCGCCGACCCGCCATAGATACGCCATGCCGGCCTCGATGCGAGCACGGGCGTTGGCCTCGAAAAATTCTGGCGGTCGCTGCTCGTGGGGAATGGCTTCGTTGTGAAACGCTGCAAGCAAGCCGGCGACGGTCGCAACGTCATCGAGGTTCGCCTGCACTGCAGCCCCTGCAATCGGTGCCTGCGGCGCCACAATGTGGCTGCATGCAAACACGCCTTGGTCCATCGCCACATAGGCGCGGCCGCCGCGCAGCACGACCCATGCTTGCGCCATTGCTTCAGCCGATGCCGCCGGCCCAACGACGCCGGGCACGTTGCGTTGCTCGCTTGCGACGCTAGCAGCCAACGCCAACCACGCTGCTTCCGGTCCTTTGCTAACGAAAAGGTTCACGTCGTTCGCGACGGCCGCAGCCACACATTGCCCCGCCGCCTCCACCGACCACATGGCCAGCGATGCCGGCTGAGCAACAGCCGCAGCAATCAGCCCAAGCAACATCCCGTGCTCAGCTTCGTGTTGGTGCAACAACGTGCGAGTGTGCTGCGCAAAATCCGCAGCGTTCGAGAACGACACCACATTCATGCTACGGCATGCCTTGCATATCAACGTGGCTGGTAAAGCTGCCCACCACCGCGGCGTTCGCATTGCTCGACGCTTGCGTTAACGTCGCCGTGCCCAGCATGAAGCCGACAATCGCGCTGGTATTGGTTGCCGGATTGTAGTCGACGACATAGCCATTGCCGTCGAAGAATCCCAGGTCCATCGAACGTGCGCTGAACCGATTGGTCGGCACCGTGATCACCAAAATCACAATGTGATTATCCGATGCGCGTTGGCCAAACACTTGAATCGCCGAGCGCGGTGCGCCGCCTTGGTTGTCAGGGTCAGGGCCTGCGCTGGCATGCACCGGCGTCAACACGGTGGTTTGCCCGCCCATCGTGATCGAAAACGTGCCGGTCCCCGTGCCTAACGGATTGTTGTTGCCAATGGTGCCGTACGTCGTCGAGAACGTGCCGGTAACTTCGGCGATGATATCGAGGCACGGATACGTCTTGGGCGGATCTGGCCAGGTTGGGCCAGCATCCAACGCAGCAAGCAACGTCGCGCGCCGGGTGCTGACGAAGTTGCGCATACCGTTGAGGTTATTGTGCCAACCAAGCCCTTGCACCGGGTCGATAATCGGCTGCAACAACGTTTCGATCCGATTGATCTCAGCTTGCATCGCGGCTTCGTTCCACACCGACGTTAGCAAGCTGCGTTCGCGATCCAAAATCATCTGCTTGGTTGCAGGCAACGCAAACAAGCGATTGGTTAACAACCCTGCCGCGGCGATGCCAACCGGGCCGTTGGTTGCGCCCACTGGGCCAAACGTCGAGTTCACTTGCAACGTGCCGTCGACGCCCCACGGAATGAAGTCCAACCGGCCCGTCGTCGGGTCATGGTAGATGTAGAAGTGTTGGCGTAGCCATCCCAATGATTGCTCAGCATTTCCATCGCCCTGTACGTCATGAAGCGGTCGAGATCGATGTGCGGCGCCAGCGCAGTTAGCAAATCAGCGTCGGTCGCGGTTTCCAAGACGTTGATCAATGGCAACAAATCGCTGCCATCGCCACCACCTTTGGCATCAAACGTTTTGCGCCAATCGGTCCGAAAATCGGACAAGGTGCCTTCGTACAAGGTGCCAGTTCCGTCGCTGTAACGTTTTTTGGTTAGATGGTGATCAATCGTTTCAACGTTGACGAAGATGCCGAGATCAGCGCCATTGACACGGACGTGAGCAAAATAGCAACGCGGCGCAACCACGCCTGCCGCAGCGAACGCTTGGTAGGTCAGGCATTGCCGGACGAACGCTGGATCTTGCTTCGAATTGTTGAGCGTCAGCTTTTCCAAGCCTAGATATTCTTGCCTTGGCACGAAGCTGGTGCCATCAACCACCACGGCAGCTTCGAACGTCGAAAACGGACTTGGAAACGGTTGCGCTAACCAGTCGCCTTCGATGATCGAATTGAAACTGCGCGTTTGCATCCGCAACGCGTCCCAATCAGCGGGCTTCATTGTGATCGCAACGTCAACGATGTGGTCAGGCGCAAACACCGGCCCTGAGAGGTTGACGTAGGCATCTGGCGTTGCTGAGGCATCCACCATTGCGGCGTCCGCCTGTGCATCGGGGTTTGCTGCCGTGTCGTTACACACGCCGCCAACATCACTGCAGCGACTAACGACACCAAGACAAGCACGCGTTGCATCGTTTGATGCTACCGCAGCTTAAGCGCCGAAAGGCTGCAGGGTTAGCAGCCGCGATCGAGCACGTGAGCGGGCTCACACCCGCGCACATGTGACCGCATTGAACGCGATCGAGCGCCCACGCAAGCTAACGAGCCTGCGTCGGTCGCAAGCGCTTAGTCTTGTTCAGCTTTGAGCGCGGCGATGCGGATGCTTTTGTCTTTGTCGTTCGGTGCAATCGGGCGAGCGATGGCTTCGGCGAACTTCTTGCGTGCGCCAGCCAAGATCTCGACGTGGGTTTCGCGCGCAAGCACGCGAATTTTGCCAATCGCCGATTTATCGACATCGCCACGCCGACACAGCAGCGGAATAAGCCACTTTGGATCAGCGTTTTTCACAGTGCCAACATTGATGGCAAACCACGACGAGCCTGGCGTGCCAGCCGCACTCGACGATTCGCGGTTAGCCCGAGGCGAACGTTCTTCGCGTTCCGCGCGTGGCGCGCGCGCTGGACGTTCAGCTGGCTCGGCTGGTTCTTCACGTGCTGGCCGCGCCGCCCGTTCCACATGCACGCCCGGCCGCGTGGTCACGATCGGTTCGCGTGCTGCGCCAGTGCCAGGCCCGGTTGGAGCCCGCGGTGCACGTGGTGCGTCATCGGAGCGGAAATCACGGGTTGGCGGTGCGCTTTGGCCACGACCACGCATCGACATCGGCACCGTTAGATCTTCGGCTTCCGGCAGCTGTTGCCGTTGCATGCGCATGAGCGCTGCAGCGAGATCAACCGGCGAACGCTGGCCGAGCAGTTTTTCACCCATGGCGCGATCTTCGTCGGTGAGTTCTTCAAACATCGGGTTGAGCGTGGTCAACAAGCGCTCTTGATCGAGTTCGCGAATCTGGTCGCTCGATGGCGCAACCGTCCACTTCACATCGAGGTTCGCCATGCGCAGCATGCGCTCGACGTAACGCCGCGATGGATCCGGCACGATCAGCACCGAGGTGCCTTTTTTACCGGCGCGACCCGTACGGCCACTGCGGTGCAACATGATTTCTTTGGATTGCGGAATGTCACCGTGAATGACCAAGCCTAAGTCAGGCAAGTCCAAACCACGGGCTGCTACGTCGGTCGCCACGCACACTTTGGCGCGGCGATCACGTAGGGCTTGCAGTGCCGAGGTGCGTTCGCGTTGCGACAATTCACCCGACAACGCAACGACCGAAAAGCCACGCTCTTGCAAACTTGCAGTCAAACGCGAAACACCGTCGCGCGTCGCACAAAACACCAATGCACCATTGGCTTCAAAGAAGCGCAAGATGTTGACGACCGCACGCTCTTTTTCGCGTGGCATCACTGGCACCGCGCGATATTCGATATCGCGATGCACATCACCTTCAGATGCCGTGGCTAAGCGGTGCGCGTTCTTTTGGAACTTCTTCGCAAGTTGCGCGATTTCCGGCGGAATCGTCGCCGAGAACAATAACGTGCGGCGTTCAACCGGCGCCGTCTTGAGCAAATGCTCAAGGTCTTCGCGAAAGCCCATGTCGAGCATTTCGTCGGCTTCATCGAGCACAACAACTTTGAGCTTCGACAGATCCAACCGACCACGTTCGAGGTGATCGGTGAGTCGGCCTGGCGTGCCAACCACAATGTGCACGCCTTGCGACAGCACCATTTGTTCGCGGCGGATATCCATACCACCGACACAGGTTGCAATACGGGCGCCGGTTTTGCCGTACAACCACTGCAATTCGCGTTGCACTTGCATCGCGAGTTCGCGGGTTGGGCACACACACAAGGCCATCGGCGCTGAGCCGTTGCCTGCAAAGCGTTCGTTTTCGCCCAACAGGTTGGGCGCCATGGCTAAACCAAACGCAACGGTTTTACCGGAGCCAGTTTGGGCGGAAACTAATAAATCGCGTTCGTACGCTTCAACACCAAGCACCGCGGCTTGGACAGGAGTTGGTTCAGCGTAACCGCGCTCAGAGAGCGCACGAAGCAAAGACGGATGAGCTGCTAAAAATGGCATGTAGGACCGGGACCGCCGGCGGGCGCAACCTAGTCGTTTACCTGCCGTTGTGCAACCACAGAAGTTAGCCATCGCGCACTGCGTCGTAGAAACGACAAACTCGACTAACTGTCTGTAACTATGACAATTACAGCCGAGCTGCGGTTTCTTCGCGGATTGCTGCCGAAACTGCGCTGCGAGTTGCAGCCCCTGGCCCGGCCATATCGGCGGTCAACGGCGAGCCGCGCAGCACAATCGCAGCCACGGCTTCTTCGATCGCACGCTCGGCGCGCAGCAAACGATCATCGGCAGTGCGGCGGCCAAGCCAGCCCAGCATCGCCGAGGTTGCCAGCGTCATCGCCATTGGATTCGCGCGATCTTTGCCAGCAAGCGGCGGCGCCGAACCGTGAATTGGTTCGAACATGCCGTGATTTTCACCAACGTTGCAGCCAACCGCCATGCCCATGCCACCCTGCAACACCGAGGCTAAGTCGGTCAAAATGTCGCCGAACATGTTGGTGGTGACGCAGACATCGTATTTTTCCGGCGCCGTCAGCACGAACATCGCGAAGGCATCAACGATGGCAACGTCTTGTTCGACGTCGGGATAATCTTTGGCAACTTCGCGATACACCGTGTGAAACAGCTTGCAGCCATACAGCACGTTGTTCTTCACGATGCACGTCACGCGTTTTTTGCCGTCGCCGGGGGCGCCGCGACCGCGCGCACGTGAAAGCTCAAATGCCCGACGAATGACACGTTCCGACGCTTTGTGCGTAATCACCCGCGTATCGATGGCGCGGTCGTTGTCGGCCGAGATCGAACCCTGCCCCGAATACAAACCTTCGGTGTTTTCCCGCACCATGATCATATCGACGTTGTGCGGGCCCCACACCTCGGAAAACTTTCCTGAAATGCCGTGGCGGGTACCGGCCAAGCATCGCACTGGCCGCACGTTGGCATACAAGTCGAGCTTGATGCGATTGCCAATGACCGGCGACCAACCGGCCATTTTGCCGTCGAGCTCGCCGTTGCCTTTCATGGTAACCGGCGCGCCATCGGGGCCGGCCCAGCCAACCGCACCAAGCAAAATGGCATCGGCGTCGGCGCACTTCTGCTCGCTGCCTTCGGGCCAATCGCGCGAGCCATGCTGCAAATAGAACTTGCCGCCACACGCGATTTCTTCGAGGGCAACGCCAAAACCACAGCGCTTCGCGACCATCTCCAGCAGGGTTGCCGCATCGTTGGCCACTTCGGCACCGATGCCATCGCCTGGCAAAACTACAATGTCATATCGATCTTTTTTCTCGCGCGGAGCTGGCATGGCGCCAAGCTACCAAACCACTGCGCGCCGTGCTGCGCTCGCCAACAGTTTTTACTGCAGTGCTGCGATCACATCGGCAGCCACGCGTGGCGATGCCAACATGGCCAGATGGCCGAGGTCGTCATAGATTATTTCGTCGACGCCGGTGACCCGCGCTTGTTGCGCGCCTGGCACCATACCGTCGGTGCGCGACCAAATGACCGTCATCTTGGTGTGCGCCAATGGCTTGGCGGCTTCGAGGCGCGTGACCAACGACGAGCCACGCACCAACTCTTTGCGGCTGCGGCCGACGCCCATTGCGGAGATTTCCGTGCCCAAATGTGGCGAACCGATCGTCACCAGGTTCTTCACGATGCCGTCGCCACCGCCGAGCGACGCGTAATAGCGCCCGACCACGCCACCCATCGAGTGCCCGACGAGGTCAACCTGGCTGGCGCCGGTTTGCTCGCGCACATGCGTTACAAATTCGCCAAGCCGGCGGGCCGCCGTCGACACCCGGCCCAAACTCCAGTATTCAAAGCCAACGATTGGCCCGAGCTGCGCCGCTGCCAACCGCTGCGCCAATGGCACAAAATTCGCGCGATTCATCGCGTAACCATGCAGCATGATGATGGGTCGCGGTCCTTGCACAGCGGCACCAGGCAACGGCAAAAAGCCACGCCAACGATTGGCCGTCATCAACACGGCGACTTGCCACTCTTCCACCGTGCTGCGCACCAAGCCCGGCGGCACTGGTTGGCCGCGGCGCCGTTTACGCAACGCAAGCAGCGCATTGGGCAGCGCTGGATAGGCGCCGGTTAGCATCAACGCATTAGAGGCCCCGGCGACCAAGCCGCGCCACAACAAATGACCTACGCGATGGCGTTGCTGCATCGGTTCACCCGCGTACGCTAGGTCCGCGGCGCAGCAAACACAGCGGTTTCAATTTCCCGGACCGCCACCGACGACAGTTTCAGCGCGGATGCAAGGCCCGCCAACATGGTGCGTTCGCGTGGCTCAACAATGCCGTCGAGCTTGGCCATGCGGCATGCGGCGCGGTAGATGCCAGCGCGTGCAACGTCGGGAATCCCTGCGGCTAAGGCCGGCTCTTCGATCTGATGGTCCAAAAAACTGTAAGCCAGCGTTCGTTCTTCGACGGTCAACGCAGCAGCATGAATCAAGCGCCGCAATGCATCGCTTTCAACCGCGGCCAGTTTGCCATCGGCCCATGCCACCGCAGCCCACAAGCGAATCACCGAAATCGTCGATGGCTCATCCGGGGTTGCAGCCAGCGTGGCGCTCACCGAAGGATCCACCACTGGGCTATCGCCCCACAGTTTGATCTTCAAGCCAATGCGTTCTTTGATGACGTTCGCGAGGGTGGTGCGCAGTTCTTCCGCGGTTCGAGCGGCTCGCCAGCGGCCATCGTCGTTTGGATCGAAATGCCATGCGGTTGACACCGCAGCCATCCAAATCTGCTTCGCGGCACGATGCGCGTTGACTACGATTCGAGTCTTGTCACGCAGATCGAGGCGCAGCACGCCGTCACTAACGCTTACTTCCACATCATCAGGGTCAATATCGGCCAACGCGTCTTCAATGGCTTGAAGTTCGGTGCGCGCAAGTTGGTCGAAGATGGCATCTTCCATGCTTCCTTATAGCCGATTTGGTACGATATGTGGCATGGGACAGCCCTTAGACGGAATTGAAGACGACGATGATGGCTCCGCCAGCGATGTCCATCAGACGCTTTTGCCGTCTTTGAGCCTGTCGCTGTTGGGCGGGCCAGCCTCACGTCCAAGCGGCGCCATCGCCGAGCCGGCGGCGTTGCCGTCGGTGCCGGAGTTCCGTGAAAGCGGCCCGATCAAGCTGCCGCTTCAGCCACCCACCGCTGGGACGCCGCCG
This sequence comes from Deltaproteobacteria bacterium, assembly GCA_029565465.1. Lineage (GTDB taxonomy): Bacteria > Myxococcota_A > Polyangia > Haliangiales > Haliangiaceae > JABFXX01. The sequence goes on along the minus strand of JAKQOD010000913.1, from coordinate 3,954 downwards.
GCCAACGAAGCCGAACCCGATATTGGCAGTCCAACCACCAGCCGCACGGTGACCCAAAATCGCCCACGCGGCGCCAAATCAGGTGACGTCATTGGTAGCCGCTACGTGGTCGAAGGCCAACTCGGGCGTGGCGGCATGGGGCGCGTGATGCGCGTGCGCCACCAAGCCTTGGGCAAATCGTTTGCGCTCAAATTGATCAAAGCGCCGATCGCAACCGACCCTAAAATCCGCGAAATGTTCTATCGCGAAGCGCGGCTAGCGTCGGCGCTCAATCACGAAAGCATCTGTTCCATCGTCGACTTCGGGGAAGACCCGAGCTTCGGCTTGTTCATGGTGATGGAGCTGCTCGACGGCCAAACTGTGCACAGCAAGACGCGGCAAGGCGGGCCGATGTCGGCCAAAGCAGCCTGCGATGTGATGTGGCAAGTCTGCAATGCCGTGCGGTTCATCCACGCGCGCTCCATCATTCACGGCGATATCAAAAGCGAAAATATCTTGCTGCTGCGAGGTGCGCAGCACCAGCGCGTGGTGAAGCTGCTCGACTTTGGGCTGGCTCGACCAGATGCCAAACGCGCCAGTGGGGTCGACGGCACCCCCGAGTACCTGGCCCCGGAACGGATCGACGGCGGCGCCGCGACGCAAGCCAGCGACATCTACGCGCTCGGCATCGTGTTTTTTGAATTGCTGACCGGCAAGCTGCCGTTTACGGGCGAAGTCGACGAAGTTTTTAAACAACACAAATTTGCCGAGTTCCCGCGCGCAGCCGATCACGGCGCCGAATCACTCGACGAGCGCGCCGACCAAATCATTGCGCGCGCAACTGCCAAAAACGCCAGCGACCGCCATCCCGATGTTGCCGGCCTCATGTACGAGCTGCGCACGCTGATGAACATGCTGGGCATGGAAACCACGCGCCGGCGCGCCGCCAACATGACCATTGGCGAGAACGCGTCGGGCACCCGCGAACGGCGCGACATCGATCATCGACTCAAAGCCGAAGCCGAGCTGTGCGCCAATGCGCCAATGCCGATGGCGTCGGTCGACACCAGTGGTGCAGTGCGGGTCGCCAATGCCGCGTTTTTGGAGTTCATCGGCGCGGCAGGCGACGCAGGTGGGATCGTGTTGCGCGACACCGGCCTCGAGGATGTGTGTCCATCCATTCTCGACGATATTCGGGCCGCCTCCGCCATGCGGCAAACCATCAAGCGCTTGATCTATCTGTCCGAGGGTGGTGGCCGCATTGTGGAAGCCGCCGTGGTGCTGACACCAGCCGCGCGCACGGCCGAAGTTACCGCAGGTGAAGTGCACTTGTTATTGCACCCGCTGCGCGTACTAGGGCTATGAAAGGCGACTTCAAAGGCAACAAACAAGCGTTGCCAAGCAAGCAATGCGCCGGTTGTGGTCGCACCATGACGTGGCGCAAAGCGTGGGCGAAAAACTGGGCCGACGTTCGCTACTGCTCGGATCGCTGCCGGGCATCGAAGCGGCGCAAACCAGCGCCATGAAAGCTGTGCGCAACCTGGTAGTTGTCTTGGGTGACCAGCTCGACGTGCAAGCCTCTGCACTAGCAGGCTTTGACCCAACGTTAGACGTGGTCTGGATGGCCGAAGTAGCGGAGGAGTCCACCCATGTGTGGTCGGCCAAACAACGGATCGTGATGTTTCTAGCAGCGATGCGCCATTTCGCCGACGAGCTGCGCACCCAGGGCTACCCACTGCTCTATGTTGCCTTAGCTGATGCAGACAACCGCGGCACGTTAGCCTTGCAACTGCAGCACGCACTCACCCAACTGCAGCCCGAGCGGATCGTGATGACGGCGCCCGGCGACTGGCGCGTGTTGCAACAACTGCGCGCGGTTGCGACTGCGCAGCACCTGCCGTTGGAGTTGCGTGACGACACCCATTTTTTCAGCACCGTGCGCGAGTTCGCGGCCCATGCCAAAGGGCGAACGCAACTGCGGTTGGAATATTGGTACCGCGAGCTACGGCAAAAGCATGGCATCTTGATGAATGGCCAAGCGCCACTTGGTGGTCAGTGGAACTTCGACGCCGACAATCGCGCCAGCTTCGGCAAAGGCGGCCCCAGCAAGGTGCCACCGCCGCTCCGGTTTGCACCTGATGCGATCACGCAAGAAGTTATCGAGTTGGTGAACGCGCGCTTCGCGGATCACCCTGGCAGCTTGGCAACATTTGGCTGGCCGGTTACACGTGCCCAAGCCCAGCAAGCGCTGCACGCGTTCATCACACAGCGGTTGCCCCACTTCGGCCAGTACCAAGACGCGATGTGGACTGACGAAGCATGGCTATACCATTCGCATCTGAGTGCAGCGCTGAACCTTAAACTGCTAGCACCACGCGTCGTCGTGCAAGCGGCCGAAGCCGCGTATCACGCAGGGCAAGCACCATTGCCGGCGGTCGAAGGCTTCATTCGGCAGATTCTTGGGTGGCGTGAATACGTGCGCGGCATCTACTGGACCCAGATGCCGGGGTATGGCGAGCGCAATGCGCTTGATGCACAGCAGGAATTGCCGGCGTGGTATTGGACCGGCAATACCGACATGGCGTGCCTCAAGCAGGCTATTTCGCAAACCTTGGAACACGGCTACGCGCACCACATCCAGCGCCTCATGGTAACCGGGCTGTATGCATTGTTGCTGGGTGTAAAACCACACGCTGTCCACGCGTGGTATTTGAGCGTGTATGTTGATGCGGTTGAGTGGGTGGAACTGCCCAATACCTTGGGCATGAGCCAATTCGCCGACGGTGGCTTGATGGCTAGCAAACCGTACGTTGCAAGCGGCAATTACATCCAACGCATGAGCAACTACTGCCGCGGGTGTCGGTTCAACCCATTGCAGAGCACGGGTGCTAAGGCATGCCCATTCACCACGTTGTACTGGGATTTTCTGTTGCGGCACGCGCCGTCGTTGCAAGCCAACCCACGCATGACGATGCAACTAAAAAGCCTTGGCCGGCTCGATGAGCCAACCCGCGCCGCCATTACCCGGCAAGCCGCGGCGCTGCGCAGTTCGCCTAGCGAACGCGGCTAGAACGCGACCGCGAGGGCGGCCGTCAGATCGAGCTGGATGCCGAAGTTCAAGCGCGCCGCGCCGAGTTCTTTGACGACCGGAATACCTGCTGTCGCAGCACCATCAAACACAAAGCGCAGCGTATTTCCCAACGGCGCCGTGTAGCTAAGGCCTGCCCCAACCAGCAGCGGGCCGATGGCGATGGTGTCCCAGTTGATGTGTTTTGGTGGGTTACCTTCGGTGATGTCGCCGAGATCGCGGATGATACCGCCGCCGAGCGAAAGCGAGTAGCCCAAGCCGGTGCCGGCTGCACCAAACGAGTGCCGGAAGCGAAGCAACGCAGCGGGCCCAAGCGTGGCAGCGCCTTCAACGTCAGCCAACAGCGGGACGCCGATGCGTGCAACCAATGACAGGCTGCTGCGCGGCGACAACATAAAGCCAAGTTCAGGTGCCAGCGTCAGTGGGCCAAACGCGGCACACAGCGGCAATGCACACTTGATTTCGCTATTGAGGATTTCGGTCGAGCCCTGCACCATGCCACCGCCAGTACCGACGGCGAACGCGATAAACACCGACTTTTTGCCTGGGGTAACGGGTTGCGTCGGCGTTGGCTTGTCGTTCGGAATTTCCGTGTCACTGCCGCCGGCAACAGCCGCGGTGATTTCCATCAAGTTTGGCACTTGCGCCGACCCGCTCGATGCCACCACTTTGCCAGCGCTGGTCAAGCCGGCAATGTAATAGTGCAGCATCTTGCCTTTGACCATTTCTTTGGGAATGGTGCCGGTGTACTTGCAGCCATCTTTCGCCATCGGGGCTTCGGCGAAATCGGTCGCACCGTCGACGCGATACATGATGGAAACCCGCGCCGCCACAACGTCTTCGCCGATATGAGCGACAAGCTGCGTTGCCGAACCAGCAGGTGCAGA
>JAKQOD010000910.1 GCA_029565465.1 Deltaproteobacteria bacterium | reverse complement strand
TCAGCAACGACGGAACGCAGGCGCGTGCCCAGGCCGCCAGCCAACACCAACATCCAGGTGTCGGCGAGCGCAGTACGTGCGGTTTGCAACTCAGCCGCTGTGTGCACCGAACAGCCCTTCGCTTTCCGACGACAAATCTTGCTCAACAACTTCCCACACTTGCATACCCGCGTGATCCAAGATCACGGGCACCGGCTGCGCACCAAGCGCTTCGAGCGCTTCGGTCACTTTGCCCTTCTTCATAAACGGCGTGTAAAACAAGAAGAAGCCACCGCCGCCTGCGCCCAAGATCTTGCCGCCCATCGCGCCGGCATTGCGTGCCGCGGTGTAAAGCTCGTCAAGGTAACCGTTCGCGGTTGCCGGGTTCATCTTCTTTTTGTTTTCCCAACACGCATGCAACAGCTCACCAAAGCGCCGCATTTGGCCTTTGAGCAAACAGCGCTTCATCTCAAGCGTCAGATCTTTCATCTCGGCCAGCGCTTCTAGGGTATCGCTGCGCTTGGCTTTGTAAAACTCAACCTGGTTGGCGACGATGTCGGCCGAGTTGCGTTGCTTGCGCGTGTAGAACATTTGCAAGTGGTAGCCCAGCTCTTCGAGAATCCACGGCTCCACTCGCAGTGGCACCACGGTGGTTTCCGCTGGTCCGCCGCCCGCGATGTTGAACTCCATAAAGTTCATGCCACCGAACACCGCAGCATAGTGATCTTGCCGGCCAACGGCGCGGCCCAAGTCGTCGTGCTCGACGGTGTAGGCTAGTTGCGCCATGTCGTAGCGAGTCAGCGCCAAGTTAAACGCACGGTTGATGAGGCCAACGATCAGCGCCGAGATTGCGCCCGACGAGCCCAAGCCTGTGCCTGGAGGTGCGTCGGAGTGCAGATACAAATTGATGCCGCGAGGCGGTGCTAAGCGTTTGATCACGGCACGCAAAAAGCTCAGCTTATCGCCTTCGGCAATTTCCGAACCCAAATCGTATTTCACCAGCTCGTTGTATTCGAGCGAGAAAATATGCACTTCGTTGTCAGCGCGCACTTCGAGCGCACCGTAGATGTACATGCCGATCGTCGTCGACAACACACATCCGCCGTACTCATCGCAATACGGCGACACATCGGAGCCGCCACCAGAAAACGAAACGCGCAGGGGTGCTTTTCCGCGAATGAGCATCTACTTCTCCGTCGAGCGTGGCTTACCAGGTTGGTACGTTGGCGGTTTGCCGTCGCTTGCGGAAAAGCCCGCAGCGAGGCGATCATGCATGGCAACGTGTTGTGCGCCGATCTTTGGCCACGCTGTGTCTTCGCCGAACTTGATGATCTTGGCGCGCATGCGCTCGGCGTGGTCGCGGTCGGTCAACAGCCGTTGCAAGCCGTTGGCCCACGCGCGTTTGTCGTATGGGTCCACCAGCAAATCCTCGGAAATGCTTTCGGCAACTTCGTCGAACTTGGAAATCTTCGAGCACAACATCAGCTTGCCGATGCCTGCGGTTTGATGCACCACGCCCGACACCGAGCTGTAGTCTTGCCGATACGGCATCGCGACCACGTCGGCAGCGCTG
>JAKQOD010000269.1 GCA_029565465.1 Deltaproteobacteria bacterium | reverse complement strand
TTGACGATGAATTCGCAATACTTCGCCGCGAGGCTCGGCGCTGCCCGCGCGCCCTACCGAACCCTACGCCTTCATCGCGGCAGCGCGCTGACGCAAGACGTATTGCAGAATGCCGCCGTGGGCGACGTATTCGACTTCTTGCGGAGTGTCGACGCGGGCGATGACGTTGAAGCTCTTGCCGCCAGCTTTGACGACCATCTTCTTTTTCGGCGACAGGCCTTCGGCGATGCCACCGATGTCGAAGACTTCTTCGCCAGTGAGACCAAGCGACGCAGCGTCTTGGCCTTTTTCGAATTCGAGCGGCACGATGCCCATGCCGATGAGGTTGGAGCGATGGATGCGCTCGAAGCTCTTGGCGATGACGGCTTTGACGCCGAGCAAGAAGGTGCCTTTGGCGGCCCAGTCACGCGATGAACCGGTGCCGTATTCTTCGCCTGCAAGCACGACGAGTGGCGTGCCAGCGTCGACGTACTTCATAGCTGCATCGTAGATGCTCATTTGTTCGGCACCCGCTGCGCCGAAGTGCTTGGTCAAGCCGCCTTCAACGCCGCCGAGCATGAGGTTCTTCAGCCGGATGTTGGCAAACGTGCCACGCACCATGACTTCATGGTTGCCGCGGCGCGCGCCGTATTGATTGTAGTCAGCTGGCTTGACGCCGTGCGCGTCGAGATATTTCGCTGCCGGGCTGCCTTTGGCAATGTTACCAGCCGGCGAAATATGGTCGGTGGTCACCGAGTCGCCGAGGATGGCGAGGCAGCGTGCACCAACGACGTCGCGCATTGGCGCTGGGGTTGGGCCGAGGTTGTCGAAGAACGATGGCTTGCGGATGTAGGTCGATTTGTCGTCCCACGCAAACGTTGCACCTTTTGGTGCTTCGAGTTTTTTCCAACCCGCGTCACCGTCGAGCACCGAAGCATAGCGCTTGACGTATTGCTCACGCTTGAGACCGGTGCGCATGGCTTCGGTCACTTCGGTTGGGCTTGGCCAGATGTCTTTGAGGAACACTGGTTTGCCGTCGCTGCCGGTGCCAATGGCATCGGTTGCGAAGTCGATATTCATGGTGCCTGCGATGGCGTAGGCGACAACCAGCGGTGGCGAGGCCAAGAAGTTGGCGCGCACCGACGGATTGACGCGACCTTCGAAGTTGCGATTGCCCGACAGCACCGATGCAACGACGAGGTTGTTGTCTTTGACAGCAGCCGCGATGTTGTCATGCACTGGGCCCGAGTTGCCAATGCACGTGGTGCAGCCGTAGCCGACCAAGTCGAAGCCGAGTTTTTCCATCGCTGGCATCACGCCGGCGTCGTTCAAGTAGTCAGTGACGACTTGCGAGCCAGGGGCGAGCGAGGTCTTCACCCACGGTTTCGAGACCAAACCTTTGGCAACGGCTTTTTGCGCGAGCAAGCCAGCGGCCAACATCACCGACGGATTCGAGGTGTTGGTGCAGCTGGTGATAGCAGCAATAACCACATTGCCGTGGCCGAGTTCAAAGTTGCCTTTGTCGGTCGAAACCGCGGCCTTCTTGGCAATATTGCCTGGCCCTTCACCAGGACCAGCCGCTGCCCATGCTTCGATCGAAGCCGCATCGGCGCCGGCTTTGTCGCCGAGGATCGCGCCAACCGATTTGCGCCAGGTTTTGCGCGACGCTGCGAGTGGAATGCGATCTTGTGGCCGAGCTGGGCCTGCGATCGATGGTTCGACCGACGCCAAGTTGAGCGACAAGGTGTCGGAGAAGCGCAGCTTGGCGCTTGGGTCGCGCCACAGCATGTTTTCTTTGCAGTAGCGTTCAACCAACTCAACTTGTTCTTCGCTGCGGCCCGTGAAGCGCAAGTAGTTGATGGTTTCGTCGTCGACAGGGAAAAAGCCCATCGTTGCGCCGTATTCTGGCGCCATGTTGGCGATGGTTGCACGGTCCGGCAGCGACAACGCACTGATGCCTTCGCCGTAGAATTCAACGAACTTGTTGACCACGCCTTTTTTGCGCAGCATCTGCGTAACGGTGAGCACCAAGTCGGTCGCGGTCGCGCCTTCTGGCAATTTGCCGGTCAGCTCAAAGCCCACAACTTCAGGAATCAGCATCGCGGTTGGTTGGCCCAACATGACGGCTTCGGCTTCGATGCCACCGACGCCCCAACCGAATACGCCCATGCCATTGACCATGGTGGTGTGCGAGTCGGTGCCAACCAGCGAATCTGGATACGCCAGCGTGACGCCGTCGGCTTGCTCGGTCCACACGGTTTGCGCCAAGTACTCAAGGTTCACTTGGTGACAAATGCCAGTGCCCGGCGGCACGACTTTCATGTTCGAGAACGCTTGTTGGCCCCAACGCAAGAACAAGTAGCGTTCTTGGTTGCGGTCGTATTCGAGGCCAACGTTTTGGCCAAACGATGCTTTGGTGCCGAAGTGATCAACTTGCACCGAGTGGTCGATGACCAAGTCGGCCGTGCGTAGCGGATTGATCGAATCGCCAGGCAAGCCCAGCTTAACGAACGCATCGCGCATCGCGGCCAAGTCGCACACTGCTGGCACGCCGGTGAAATCTTGCATCAACACGCGGGCTGGGCGGATTTGCACTTCATGTTCAACTCGATTTTTCGGATCCCAGCTAGCCACCGCAACGATGTCGGCTTTGTGTACGGTTTTGCCGTCTTCGTAGCGCAGCAGGTTTTCGAGCAAAATCCGCAGCGAATAGGGCAGGGTTGCCACATCGCCAACGCCGGCTTTGACCAGTGCGTCGAGGCGGTACAGTTCGACTTTTTTCGAGCCGACAGTGATCTGAGCTTTGGCGGAGTAGCTATTCGAAGCAGTCATGTACGAATCCTTTAGGTAACGGGTACTAACAGTGGGCGCAGTCTATGCGTTTTTGATTGATTTTTCAGCAAGTGCGGCCAGCCCTTGCTGCGATCTCGTAAGGGCACGTAGTGTGCGGCGATGAGCAACCCGGCACCGGCGCAGCATGTATGGCAGTTGGCAGATGGCGTAGCGGCGATTCGGGCCTTGACCGCCGCGGTAACGGCCTCGCCATGGGTCGGTTTTGACTTGGAATTTGCAAGCTCGGATAGGTACTGGCCGGAGCTTTGTTTGCTGCAGATTGCGTTGGCCGACCACGCCCAATGGGATGCCGCCTTGGCGCCATTCGTTGCACACGTTGACATGCCGAAACGTCGCAGCGGTAAAGGCGGCGGCAAACAAGCGATTGTGCTGGTTGAAACGCGTCCGCTGGCCTTGCCGCTCGGCCCCCATGGCACCGTTTCTGAGGCCCGTGCTGCACTCATCGAGTTGGTGAATGCACTGGGCCGGCATCGCTGCGTTATCGCGCATGCGCCACGGCAAGATTTAGCGATTCTCACGGCGAACGCTGGGGTTGAATTCCGCAGTGTTTTTGATACGCAGACCGCCGCCGCGTTTTGCGGCATCGGGGACCAAGTTGGTTATGCCCGCGTGGTCGACGAGCTGATGGGCGTCACGCTGTCGAAAGAGCACCAATGGACCGATTGGAAGCGCCGGCCGTTGTCGGTGCCGCAGTTGGGCTACGCAGCCGACGACGTTCGTTACTTGTACCCCATGTATGAAGAACTGATCGAGCGGCTCGGGGAGCGCCGGGCTTGGTCGGCCGAAGAGGCCAATGCCATCATTGCGGCAGCGACTGCGGCGGTGCGGGTGTCGCCCGACGGTGCGTGGCGCGATGTCGGTGGCACCCGTGGGTTAACGGCGCTGGCCGCACGCATCGTCATGGCCACGGCATCGTGGCGGTTGGCGACGGCGCGCGTGAGCAATCGGCCACTGAGCCATGTTCTCGACGATGCATCGCTGGTTGATTTTGCCAAGCGCTGCGCGCAATGGCGCGGCGATGGCAGCTTGGACGATTATCTTGGCAATGCGATGACCCAAGCCAAGATTCCGCCGGCGCATCGCGAAACGCTGATGCACGAAATGGCGGCTGCGATTGCCGATAAAAACCGCGTGTTGCCCCCGGAGTTGATGCGTCCGGATACCGGACCACCACATGCGCGAAGTGGCGCAAGCCACGCGATGGTTGGGCGTGCTGCCAAATGGGCCGAGCAGTTGCTGCTCATCGCTGCGGTTGCCGCCGACGAATTCGGCATTGCGGTGCGCCTGTTAGCAACCCGCGGTGACGCCGAAGCCTTTGCGCGTTTAGCCGACGAAGGTGCGTCGCTTGACGGCCATCCAGCACTAGCGACCTGGCGACGTGGGCCGCTTGGGCAGCGCTGG
>JAKQOD010000879.1 GCA_029565465.1 Deltaproteobacteria bacterium | reverse complement strand
CCACTTCGGCGGCGGTGATTGGTTGGTCGAGAACCCAAGCGGGAAGAGCATCCATGGAGAAGATTGGGATGACCCCGACTTTGTGGCGTTGCGAGAAGTGCTTAAAAAGCTTGGCGTTGCGTCGGCGCCGCGCGACGCTTTCCGAGGCGTGCGCGAGTTGATCACGGCTGGCCGCAGCCACGAGCTCCTCGGCGCGCTTGGGTCGGTGTAGTCGTAAGCGATCGGATGTACTTGGTTGCCGCGTTGCGGACCGCTTTGTCAAGAGTGTGCGGCGGTGCGACACCGCAGCGCACACATCGCAACGCTTGGCTAGTTGCTGTTAGCGCGGCATCGATCCAGTTTGTGTTCTTTGTCGTTATCGTTGCAGGATGAAGCTACTCGCGGCAGTGACGCTGATCGTTGGGTTGGCTACACCAATGGCAACCGCCCAAGCGCAAGCTCCTGGTGAAACGGCGTCGGTGCCGCCGCAGCGCAGTGCCTGGACTGCGCTTGGCTGGTCGGTCGGGTCGCTGGCTCTTGGCGGTGTGGCCGTCGGCATCGGCAGCCGATCGCCCAATGAATCGATCCAAATGGGCATCATCAGCAACAGCAGCCCCGGGCTTGCGTTGGCGGTGCGCTTTTAGGCCATACTGTGCGCATGCGAAGGCTTGTTTTCCACCTTGCACTGCTTGGCGTCGCAGCCAGCGGCTGCCACACCGCGACACCTCCAAAGGTTTCCATGTCATCTGCTCATCATTCGCTTGCGCCTTCGCCGATTGCTGCTGCGGCAGGCGTCGACGACGCCGCGCTGCAACGCTTGTTGACCGACCATTGGGACTACGTCATGCAAACCTCGCCGACGTGGGCAACCCAGCTCGGCGATCATCGTTTCGACGACCAGCTCGAAGCTCGTACCGCAGTAGCACGCGATGCCCAGCGCGTTGCGCGCAACGAATATCTAGCTCGCGCTAAGCAACTTGACCAAACCAAGCTCAACGCACGAGATCAAGTTACGCTGGCGCTGTTTGAACTCGATCTTGAGTCTTCGATTGCCAGCGATGCTTGCCATTTTGAAGAATGGAAAGTAGCAGCGGGCGGCGGTAGTTTGCTGAGCGAGTTTTCGTACATGGTCGAAGCGCATCCACGCACGTCGCTGCAAGATGCGCGTAATTTGCTTGCCCGCGCGAGCAAAATAGCTGGCGCGATCGACGACGAAATCGCCAATTTGCAGCGTGGCTTGCACAATGGTCGAGTCGCAGGCAAAGAGTCAATCACGCGCGCGATCGCTCAGCTCGACCAAGCACTGCATGCCGACGATGCGCATGCGCCGATGCTCGAAGGCATGACGGCGCCATTTGCCGACGAAGCGCAATGGCCCGCAGGTGAGCGGGCGCGGCTCACCACGGCGTATCGCACCATCATCCAAACCCAAGTTCGCCCCGCATTGCAGCGCTTGCGCATGCTCTTTGCCGATGAGCTTTTGCCGAAAGCGCGCGTCGAAAAAGAAGGGCTCGCTGGGTTGTCCGACGGCGCAGCTTGTTACGCTTCGCAGATTCTTACCCATGTCGGTGAGCGGATGGACGCCAAAGCCGTGCATCAGATCGGCCTCGAAAACATCGCGCACACCGACCGCGACATTGCAACGCTGGGCAAAACGTTATTCGGCACAGCCGACCTCGCTGCAACCATCAAAAAGTTGCGCACCGATTCTGCGCTGTACTTCACATCAGCCGACGAGATTGTCAAAGCTGCCGGCAACGCCTTGGCACGCGCTAAAGCTGCGATTCCTCGGTTCTTTCAAACGCTGCCCAAGGCGGATTGTGTAATGGCGGTGATTCCCGATTACGAAGCGCCGTCGACGACGCTTGCGTACTACCGGCAACCGCGGCCTGATGGCAGCAAACCCGGCGAATACTTTATCAACACCTACAAGCCCGAAACGCGTGCGCGTTTCGAAATGGAAGTGCTCAGCTGGCACGAATCGATTCCCGGCCATCACTTGCAAATTGCCATCGCGCAGGAGCTCGGTGAACTTCCAGCGTTTCGCAAGTTCGGCGGTTCGACTGCGTTCGTCGAAGGTTGGGCGCTGTACACCGAGCAGCTCGCCGAAGAAATGAACTTGTATAGCAGCGATCTCGATCGCCTTGGCAAGCTGTCGTTTGATTCGTGGCGTTCCGCACGGCTCGTGGTTGACACCGGGCTCCATGCGATGGGCTGGACCCGCGCTCAAGCCGAGCAGTTCATGCGCGACCACACGGCACTCACGGAAACCAACATCGTCAACGAAGTGGATCGTTACATCGGCTGGCCAGGCCAAGCGCTCGGCTACAAGTTGGGCCAGCTCAAGATCTTGCAATTGCGGGCACGTGCGCAGCAAGCCCTAGGCCCACGATTTACCTTGCCAGCGTTTCACGAAGTTGTGCTAGGTGCCGGCGCAGTTACGCTGCCCGTATTAGAGGCACGCGTGCAAGCGTGGATTACTGCAACTGCGCAAGCGAAGTAGTGTCGCATTCACGAAAGGCTAGAGATGCAAACTCACAACGTATGGGCAGGCGCATGGTGTGTACTTCTGGCGGCGTGTGGCGCAGCGCCAGCTTCGCGGCCGGTGGCGTCGGCAGCGTCCACGCAAGGCGCTGGACCTAAGGTCCAAGCCAACCGGCCAGCAACCGCTGCTGAAGTGACACCGCAGACGTATTGTGCCGATGTTGCGCGGCTTGCGGCTGCTAAGTGCGATGCACTCAACATTGCGCCCGAAGACGCCGATCCTGCGTTGTGCGAAGAAGGCGTGCGCCGCGCGCTGTATGACCGCACCGCGGATGCGCGCGAGGTTGTTGAGACCATCGGCTCGTGCTTGAAGCAAGACTGCGCTGGCGCAACCGAGTGCATCGCGCAGGCGCACGAGGGGTGGGAGAAAAATCGTGGGCGGCGGCGTGCTTGCAGCGACGAAGACACATCCGGTGTGGTCGCACTCGACGCCAAACAATGGGCCAATCGCACTGGCGCCACCGCGCAGCGGTTCTCTGATGTGGCAACCACGCCAGCGATGCCGATCGAAGTCTGTGAGCTCGAAGGCCAACTGCGTTGGCTCACCAGCATGCGCTGCGACGATGGCAGCCAGCCGTTCCACAGTTTTGCGGAAGCCCATGTCGCACGCGTGCGCAACATTGGTCCGGCTGGGCGTTGCAACTCGATCGTTGATCTCTATCAGGTTACCTGCCCGGAGCGCACCTACGATGTTTATATGGACTTGTACATGTGCCCAGCGCAGTAGCGGTGGCGCGTAATCACGCTTTCGCGCTAGGCCGTGAATTCACGAGTTGATACCAGCGCGCCAAATTGGGCAACGCTGCTGCATCAATGCGAATATTCGAAGGCTTGCCAAAATCGATCGCGCACAACAACGTGATATCGGCGACGGAGAAGCGATCGCCTGCGAGGTACTCACGTTTGCTGAGTTCACGATCGAACCACGCCATGCGTTCGGTCGCAACGTTGCGCATGATTTCGCCAAACGCTGGCGCTTGTTCGATCCGGCCCACCCAGAAGGGATTGGTGTTGCGAAACACTTGGCCGATTGGATACAGCAGCTCAAGTTCAGCGTGGCGGTTCCACTGTTCGATCTGGGCCCGTTCCCACGCGTCGTTGCCAAACAGGTTCACCGCTGGGTGCAATTCTTCGACGTAGCGGCAGATTGCCATCGATTCACGCAGGATGCGACCGTCTGGCAGCTCAAGCACAGGCAGCAGCGCAATGGGGTTTTTGCTGCGGAACTCTTCGGTTTGGTGAGCGCGATTCGCAATCAAGATTTCAATCGTTTCAAACGGCACCGACTTTTCGGTGAGGAAAATCCGAACTCGACGAGGATTAGGCGCGCGTGGGTCTTGATAGAGCAGCATGGCGCAAGTGTATGCAGTTTCCGTAGCCTGTGGGCAAGGCCCGTGCGGGGATGCGCTCGAATGGCGCAGGTAAACGCCGAAACACGACATTTGGCGCTAGATCTCGTACAATTATCACCATGAAGATTCGCTTAGCTTCGGTATTGCTGGTGACTCTGTTGGGGGGTGGGGCAGGCGCTGGCTGCAAGAGCAAAACCACCAGCATCGATGAACAAACCCAAAAGGATTTAGCTGCGCGACGCGACGTCTTGTTGGCAACCCGTAAAAAGTTGAGCGAAGACAAAGCGAAAATCGAAGCCGAGATCAAAACCGTTGAAGCTAGCGGCGGTGATGCAACCGGGCTCAAGAAGAAACTTTCGGATGTCACCGAGCAGCAAAGCGAAGTGTTGGCAGGGCAAATCAGCGAGCTTTCGGCCAAAGTCGATGGCATTGCACGCAGCAACAGCAGCGATGCGCCGTCGAGCGCTGCCTTGCAAGCCGAGGTTACCCGCCTCGAAGGCTTGGTTAATAAGCTCGAAGCTGCGTTGCGTGCCGCGAATCCAGGTGGCGGCGGCAGCGATCTCGAAGCGAAGCTGTTGGCCCAGATGAATACGTTGACGGAGAAGTGCGGCAATTCAGCGGGGCCCGCGGTTGTCGTGCAAACCGCAGCACCAAAGGGCTCGAATTATACGCGTGCGGAAGTTGAGCCGTTGCTGTCCAAAGCGCGCGCCAATATGAGCAAAAAAGGCTTGATGATTTCGGATCTGCCGGGTCAAGCCCAAGGCCTTGAAGGTGAAGCCACCAAAGCAATGGCCGATGGTGATTGGGGGCGAGCGTATTTGGCAGCGGCTCAGCTGGCTGGCAATGTCGATGCGATCAAAGTCGATCGCGATTTTGTGCGTGCGAAAATGGCGCGGCTCAATGCGAGGGTGTCGTCTGCGAAACTTAATGAATCAGCCAATGCTGCGATGAGCGCTGGCTTGGTTGAAGTCTCAGACAAATACAGCAGTGGCGATTTTGCAGCAGCAAATCGTAAGATCAATCAGATGTTTGCGTCGCTGTAGCACCGATCCTGTTGATCTGACGATCCGCTGTCAGACTCTTGTGGTACTGAACGTGTGTTCATTGCCATGTCTCAATTCGATGATCTACAAGCGTTTTTGGCGCATGCACGTAGCACCGCTCCACAAGCGGGGGCGCAGCACAGTGCAGGCCGTGCATTAGCAGCTGCGCCGCTGTTGTCGCTTGATGAAATGCGTGCGCGGCACATCGAACAACGCAGTGCTTGTTGGGGGCTAACTGCGATGCGTGGACGCCTTGTTGAAATTTCAGGGCATGGCGCCACGGCCGTTTTGACGACAGCCGCAAGCTTAGTTGTCGAAGCTCAAACCGCAGGCGACCCAGTGGTCTGGGTGACGCTTGCACAAGCTACGTTTTTCCCGCCTGATCTCGCATTAAGTGGCGTTGATCTGGCTGCCTTGGTGGTTGTGCGTGTTGCGGATGGCTCCGTGGCCATGCGTGCAGCCGAGCGGGTGTTGCGTTCAGGCGCGATAGGGTTGGTCGTGATAGATCTTGGCGTTGCCAAAGATGGCGAAGCCGCACGGCGCAGTGGGCGC
>JAKQOD010000874.1 GCA_029565465.1 Deltaproteobacteria bacterium | reverse complement strand
TGCCATCGGCGTTGGCCGTGCTGCTGTGCGAAACTTCGAGTTTCTTGGCCATATCACCGCGGCCCACGGTTAAGCCGCCGGACTGTGAATCCGAGATCGAGCCGTCATCGGCTACCGCATGTGACATGGCGCCGTCGATGGATGCACGACCGTTGCTTGCGCTCCCCCGCCACGACTCGCTTGATGCGCCTGTCGCCGACGACATCGTCTCATGGTTGATCGAACCGGTGATGGCATTGCGCCCAGTTCCGTATTGAGCGGAAGCGCTCTGCGAATCGGTGATCTGGCCATCAGCCGTCTCACTATGTGCCATCGCAGCGTTGCCTTCAAGACGGCCCATTTTGCCTTCGCCGGACCAACTGTCAGTCGTTGCACCATCAGCACTGCGCGACGTTTCATGGGTGACGCGCAGTCGGTCATCGTACCGGCCGCCGCTTTCCTCGGAACCATGTGCACGCCGTAAGCCGCCGCTGTCAGAGGTTGTTGAGGAGCCATCGGTGTTGGTTTTTTCTTCGTGGCGATAGTCGCCCGAGAGCGAACCAACAGAAGCGCCACCGCCGTACGACAAAGTGGTGTTGCCGTAACTATCGCGAGCGGTGTTGTGCTGAGCATTAATGGCCACGTTGCCCCGCGTAAACGAAGCCGCGCGTTCAACACTTTCCGACTCGTTGGCAGCGTCGCGCGTACGCGCTTCACTCGCCTCAATGTGCGTACCACCAGCGGTGTCGAGCGAGCCCCGCACCGTTTGCGTAACCCGGCCAGCCGCGTCTATATCGCGCTCCCCGCTGGCGCCCAGGCTGAGGCGTGCGGGCCCGTCAGGATTATCAACCGCACTCAACGACGCGCGCAAATTGCCATCTAGATGTTCGGTACCATCAGCCTTGGTCGTTGCATGAACACCACCGTCCACATTGATGCGGGTGTTGCCACGTTCGTAGGTGCCATGCACATCGGCGCCGCGGGTAAACTCACCACCTTTGAGGGAAGCGTTGGCTTCAGCGGTAACTGTGGCACCACCGCGTTTGTAGGTCGCGGTTGCGTTCGCAGTTTCAGCCCAATTGCCATCACTAGTGCGTGTGGCCGTAACTACCGACTTCACGGTCGCGTTGCCGCGCTGATACTCCAGTTCAACTCGATTGGCCGATGAAATGTTGCCGTCGGTGGAAACCGCAGCCTGTCCAACCACTTTGCCTTTGAGGCCGCCCCGCGACGTTTCGGCAACGGTATTGAATTGTGCGCCGTTGCCGCCAACTTGCAGCGATGCCAGGCCCGTTGTCGAGCTGCCGAATTTCTTCTGCACGTCAACGGCGGCACCATCGGCAGAAACCGCCAACGACAAATCAGTGCCCGTACGTTGCAACGCAGCCACTGGCAGAATGTGGCTGCGATTTACGTTTACCCGGAAGTAGTTTTCGTGATCGGGTTTGCCGTCGCCGTCGCGATCTAGGTCTTCGCCGCCGATTTCGATCATGCGGGCGCCGTCCGCTGCGAGTTCCAACGCTTTACCGGCCACACGTTGCATGCCTGTAGTGTTGCTATCTGCGGCGTTGCGAATCTGTTGTGGGTCGCGATGCGGGCCGCTATCCTTCGGCGTTTGCCCCACGACAACTTCGTCGCGCGGATTCGCCGCTGGCTTGCGGCCTTCAGGACCATCAAGCGAACCTGCTCTGGCTGGCGCCGAGGCCGCATCGGCACGTGGCGCTGCGGCATTTGGACCATCAACGTGAGCTGGTGCATTCGGACCATCAACATGGGCCGCACGCGGCGCATGCGGTGCATGTGGCGCATCTACATCAACCCGAGGTGACGCAACCGGACCACCCGCATGTGGCGTGGTTACATGAGGCGCATCGACATTGACGTGGGGCCCCGCGTCATGCGGTGCATCAACGTGGGTGTTGACGTGCGCATCTGGCGAATGCCCTGAGACGTGCGACGCAGCTGCGCTGAGCGTGCTAGCCGCCGCGGTCATCACAACTTTTTCAACCGCCCATTCGGCTTTGCCTTTGTCCAAGCCGCGATGGAACGCGTCTTCGACCGAAGCACCACTCTTGAGTGCCGCTTGGTATTCAGACACAAATGCACCAATCGACTGACCGCTGGTTTGGACCCCGGTTTCGATGATCACTTCTTTGGCCTTGGCAACCACAGTTTGTTTGCCAGTCGTCCGCAATGCGTCTTTGAGCGCGGTACCTGTTGGGGAACCCGAGGTGCCAGGCAACATCGAAGAAACCAACGACGCGATTACCACTTGAGGATCGCTAATATTTGCGTACGCGGCACCACTTGCAGCGCGAATGGCGTCCATTGGACTTGCGCCGCTGTTAAGCGCATCGAAGCCCGCCACCCATGCGGCCGACATCGTTGAACCGCCGATGTCGAAACCGAACTTGATCGCACGCTCGGCAACACCACTTACAATCACACGCGTCACTGGACTGGCGATCGATGCAATCGGGCCACCCATCGCGCCCAAAATCGCGCCGGGGCCGGCGGCCATCGCTGCGCCGACAAAACCTTCGCCGAAACCTTTGACGCCTTCGCGGAAGGCCGCATCACCAATTTCTGCGCCGCTCTTGCCTGTCACGCCCGTGACGTTGCCATTGGCATCGCGCTCTAGGTTAAAGCTGCTCATCGACCATGCGGCTTTGCGATCGAATTCGGCTTGCTCTTCGGGCGTCAATTGGCGGTCAAGCCTTGGTTTGCCATCGGGCCCAATTTGCGCCATCCCAAAACCAGGTACATAAACCTGACGTCCAGCGTTTGCTTTGTCTTCGGCGGTTGCGCCACGGAAATTGCCTTCCGTAAGGTTAATCGCGCCTTCTCGTGCGAGCAATTCACCACCGAAGTACGCAGTGCCTGCGATCGAACCACCGATCACCCCAGCTACCAGCATGACCGCTAGTGGGCCACCCAAGCCACCAGTTGCCGCGGTGATCGCCACCGCCGCAATCACGGCCAAGCCGACGATAATTGCTGAACGCCAAGGCCCATTCCAGAAGTCGACAAAGCCTTTGATAAAGCTTGCGGGCAGCATCGCCATCAGACTCTTGGCAGCGCTTGCGCACATTTCAAGAAATGCGTTTGATGAGTCGATGACAAATTGCGAAACAACGTTAACGGCTTTTTGAGCTAACGTTGCGGCTGCAATGTACGAGTCAAAGAAGATGCGCGTTGCGGTTTCGGCCAAGTCAAACGCAGCGTTGACGCCTTCGGCTGCTGCCGCAAACGCATCGTCGATGGTTTGGGCAGTTGCTAGATATGCATTTTCAACTGTTCGTAGTGCGGTTGCTTCGGCGCGATCGACCGCGGCAAGCATCGTTTTTTCATTTTCATTGACGAGCGCAATCGCGTTTTGGGCGGCAGTCTGAATCCGTCGTTGCAGGTTGGCGCCACCACGTTGCACGGCAGCATCAGCTTGATCCAAGCCTTTGTTGATGCTTTCACGATAGGTCCGCGTTGCGTTGTCGATTCTCGAAGCAAGATCTTTATTGGCCACCGCGATGGCACTAATGAAGCCATCCGCAATCGCGTTCAACGCAAACTTAAAGCCTCGAATCAGCGTCGACAGGTACGACGTAAATCGGCTAACGATCCCAGAAAGCGTTTTCGCTAGCCCGTTGATAACCATCCGCGCAGCGTCAGAAGCGGCTTTGATAATGCTACGCACCGTATTGGCGACGGCTTGGATCATGCCTTGAATGCGATTACGCACATTCAATAGCGCACGTTGCACAGCCTGACGTGCCATGTTCAGCGCGTTGAGTGCGGCCGCCCGCGCCCGCTCCATGATGCCGATCACCATTTCGCGTGCTTTGGCTAACAGATCTTTGGCGGCGTCGAGCAACGAATTCACTTGATCGCGAACCCAGCCAACTACTTTGCCGACAGCGCCTTCGTCTTTCTTCTTGTCAGCTTCAGCGCGTTTGGCGGCAGCTTGCTGCTCACCTTGGGCTTTGGCTTGATTGGCCTGCTGCTGGCCGGCTTGGATTTCTTGTTGATATGCGCGTTCACCTTCTTGGGTCAACGCGGCAACTTGGGTGTCGCCTTCGGCCGACGCGCGCGCGACGTCCGACTGCAAGCCGCTCTGTGCGGTTGCAACTTGCGCTTGCATCGCAGCGTTGTGCTGTTCAACTTGTGCGTTGGCTTGCTGGTTGGCTTGGTCAGTGGCCGCACGGCTCTCCGCATCGGCAGTCTGAACGTGCGCGTCATATTCGGTCTGACGGCGCTGTTGTTCGGTAAGCGCGTGTTGTTCAGCTTGTTGCCGCTGTTGCGTTGCGGTGGCTTGGGCTGACGCTTGTGCCGTGGTCAGTGCAGCCCCCGCGTTGGTTCGCGCGGTTTGTTCGGCAGCAGCGGCCGCATCGCGCTGCGCCACAAATTCATTGGTGGCCGCATCGGCGCTAGCAGCGTAGGCAGTTTGGGCAGCCGCATTGCCAGCTT
>JAKQOD010000868.1 GCA_029565465.1 Deltaproteobacteria bacterium | reverse complement strand
CATCGGCTGTGGCTGCGGTGCAACGACGCTCGAATTAGCCGCCGCCGTCGGCCCAACCGGGCGTGTGGTCGGGCTCGACATTAGCGTTCCGATGACGGCGTTGGCGAGCCAGCGCTTGGCCAATAGCGGCTTTGCCCACGCTGTCGCCCATGTCGCCGATGCGCAGGTAGCCCGCGCTGCCAGCTTCGGCGGTCCGGTCGACGCTGTGTTCTCACGCTTTGGGGTGATGTTCTTCGCTGACCCCGTCGCAGCCTTCGCTAACCTGCACGCGAATACGAACCCCGATGGTCGGTTGGCATTTGTGTGCTGGCAAGGCGCCAAGCACAATCGGTTATTTAGCGATATGGCGCGCGAACTAGCGACGATCTTGCCCAATCAGCCCGCGCCAGATCCTAACGCGCCTGGCCCGATGGCGTTTGCCGATCCGCAACGGGTGCAACAGATTCTGCGCGACGCTGGATGGCGCGATATCAACATTGCACCTCACGTGGCGCCCATGCAGCTATTTGGCACTGCAAATTTTGACGTCGCACTCAACGCCAGCCTGCGCATTGGCAGTGCTGGGCGCGCGTTGCAGACGGCCGACGAGGCTACCGCGCAGCGCATTCGGGATGCCGCCAAGCGTGTGCTCACCGCGCAATGGACGCCTGCTGGCGCCGTGGTCGACAGTGCAACGTGGATCGTAACGGCCCGCCGGTAGCGCTACAGCGCTAACCGCTCGACCCACATCACGTCGGCGCCTGCGGGAAAGCTAACTTGGCTCACCGTCGCGCGAACACATTCGACAATCGATGCCGACAAGTCACTATCGACGGCGTTGAGCACGGCGATTTCGCCGCGACTAGAAACTTTGATCTGCAGCGCGACAAACGCGTCACCGAACCCCTGTTTGGCAACCGAGCGCATGCATGCCGTGAGCGCTTGCTTATTCACCCGGGCTCGCAGTTGGGTTTGCCGCACCCGACGGGCTTCATCAAGTTCAAACTCGCTATCGCGTACCATTGCTTGCGTAACATTTGGCCGAGCCACGGCCTCCACCCAAACACCGTCGCGAAACCGGCCTTGGCTTGTCGCCGACTCCACGCGATGCCGACCAAGCGATCCACGCAGCCACATGCTGCCAGTGCCTACATCAACACCATCTACCCGAACGGCACGGCCAGCGGTGGCTCGAACCGCGATCACGCTGCCATCGTTGGCCGAGACCGCGCCAGCCGTAACGATTGGTGTAGCTGCCGCCAACGTTGCCATGGCGTCATTGTTAAGCGCGGTTGCAGCGGGCCATGCAGCCGCGGAGCCCATGCTATCGGCTGGCAAGGTAACCCCAGTGCCACCGACGACATCGACGCTGCGATTGCCATCTGCCACGACAACCCGGCCGTGGCGACACCAGACCGATAACAATTCGCCTCGATGGTCAACTCGAAATTGGGTACCGCGGACTTCGACCGTGCGTGTGCCTGCAATGATCACGAAGCGTTGATTTGGCGCGCGCGCGGCAACCTCAACATCGATCACGCCATCGATAACTAACTCGACGGCGCGGTCATCGAAGCGCCGCAACGTTGCCGTCGAACGTGGCGCTAGGCCAAACGCCGAGGTGGCACCAAATTGCACATGGACCGATGCATCCGCAGTGGCAATGGTGGCGCCTGGCGCAACCGCGCGATCGAACAAGCTGACCATTTTCGCATCGTCGTCGGCGCGAGAACCATCGACGACAACCGCGCCGCCTTGCACTTTGGTAAACCAGCCGAGCAATGGCGCTGGCGCGCTGGCCACAACTGCAGCATCAAGCGACGCGATCGGCGGCGTTGCTACCGCGTGCGTGGAGGCAACCTGCTGCGTTTCCGAACGGTGGAACGTGAACCAAATACCAGCGGCGGCCAAGGCAGGCGCCAACGCGGCGAGTTGCCAGGTGCGGCGACGGTACCAAGCCGGTTGCCGGTCAGCGGCGGCGCGCCGTTCGGCAGCGACCTGCCAATTGATTTGGGTGCGAGTGGATTCCCATCGCAACTCTGGCGCGGGCGCTTGCGCCAACGCGGAAAACTCCAGCATGCCAGCAACCACGTTGTCGCGTACGCGGCGACAGTCCACGCATTGTGCGGCATGCGCACGCGCAGCTTGTGCAGCTTTCGGATCGAGCTTGCCAGCTTGCAAGTCAGCCCAGCGATGTGCAGCAATATGTTTCACGCTTGCACCTCCGACGGACCGTCTTCATCGTTGCCATCGGCGGCCGCAGGCGCAGGGCCCGGGCCTTGGCCACCCAGCGCGCGATAGAATTCGCGCCGCGCATAAAATAGCCGCGTCCGCACGGTCACCGCATTGCTGTCGACGAGGTAGGCAATTTCTTTGAGTTCCAAGCCTTCGATTTCGTGCAGGTACAACACGATGCGTTTTTTCGGCGCCAACGTATCGAGCGCAGCATAAACCTTCTCCGCCGCTTGCCGGCGCTCCATGGCGCGCACGGGTGTTTCGGGGCGTTCGTTGAGGGTTTGATTGGCTGCGGTGGCATCCAGATCTTCCACTTGTAACCCGCCCGGCTTCCGCCGCTTGGTGCGAATGCGGCCCAGCGCAACGTTGACGCAAATACGGTACATCCACGTCGACAACCGTGCTTCGCCGCGAAATTTCTCTAAGCCGCGAAACGCAATGACGAAGACTTCTTGCACCAAGTCTTCCAAATCTTGACGATCGCCGATCACGCGATACAAGTTGGCAGCCACCGTCTTGCGATAGCGATGGTAGAACTCATCGTGTGCCGCCCGCTCACCTTGCCGGCAACGCGCGATCAACGCAGCTTCGCTGGCATAGTCGGCGCGGTCG
>JAKQOD010000858.1 GCA_029565465.1 Deltaproteobacteria bacterium | reverse complement strand
TTAAATGCGACGCCTCAAAGTGCCGAGGGGCCCAATGCTTTCGGCGCGCAAACGGTGACTTCGAAGTCGACGTCGCTGCAAACCGACGTTGCTGCCAAGTGGACGTCGAAGTTCAACAATAACAAGACGGAAATTGAAGCTACGTTGGGCTGGCACCGCGAAGAAAGCGAAAGCATCGCTTCGGATCCGGCGTTCGCAGACGTTTCGTTGCAAGTGTTGCGTGGTGGCAGTTTGGCTACCTGGGCCGACCTCGGCAACGAAAACGACAAAGTTCGCGCTGGCTGTAAAGATGGCGATCGTCGCAGTGGCGACCCGTATCCGTTGTTGCAAACCAACTGCGAAATCACCACCCAATCCGGTTATTTCATCGGCGGGCCAGGTGGGCTTGGTCGTGATCTCGACGAACGTCGTACCGGTAAGCTCTCGTTGATCCAGCGTGTCAAAGCTCTCGGCACCCACGAGTTCAAAGCCGGCGGCGACATCGAAATCAACAACTTGACGAGCTCTCGCCTAATCTCGGGCGGCGCATCGATCGAAAACGTTGTGAGCCTGCAACAAGTGACGGTCAACCGGTTTGTTCAATTGGCCGACGCTGCCAATACCGATCCTCGTTTCGACGGCACCTGTTATCTGCCAAACCCTGATTTTACGGGCGGCCCAGGCCAAATGGCCACGCTGCCGAAGAAGTGTGACTACCTGTCGGGTGTACCAGGCAGCCCAGGGACCCAAGTTTCGAGTGAAACGTTCAACTGGGCCGCATACTTGCGCGACTCGTGGCAAATCAAGCCTAACCTGACGGTCAACGCCGGGTTGCGCTACGAAGAACAACGCCTGCGCTACGCCAAAAATCTGCAATACAGCAAAGACCCAATCACCGGCGAACAACTTGGCAAGAACGCCATGACGCTCACCGGCATGTTTGCACCACGGATCGGCGTTGTGTACGACTGGACCAAAGAAGGTAAGTCGAAAGTCTATGGTAACTGGGGCCGGTTCTATCAATCGATTCCATTGCAAATCAACAAGCGCTCCTTCGGCGGCGAAGTGTCGCTGCAACAGCTGTTCACTTACGCTGACTGCCCAGGCGCCGTCGATCCGAAAATCGGTGGCAAAAACGGTGAAAACTGCATCACCGATCCAAATACGCGGATGGCGCAAGTTGAAAACTTTATCGGCGCATCCGGTGTGCTTATCGCGCCGAACGTGAAGAGCCAGTATCTCGATGAAACGGTGATTGGTGCCGAATACGAAGTTGCCGATGACCTGAAACTGGGCATCTCGTACGCTTACCGTACCCTGGGTCGCGTGCTTGAAGACGTTTCGACCGACGGCGCCAACACGTACATCATTGCCAACCCAAGCGAAATCGCCGACGCCGATCTCAATAAGTTGCAAGGCCGCATCGATGCCACCGATGACCCAATCGAAAAGAAGCGTTTGCAAAACCAATACGACTTGTTCAAGGGCATTAAGGTCTTTGACACCCCACGTCGTGACTATCACGCCATCACGCTGACGGCAGTGCGTCGCTTCTCCAAGCGCTTCTACGTGCAGGCGAACTACACGTTCTCCCAGAACAAGGGTAACTACCCAGGCCTCATCTCGTACACCAACGGCCAGCTCGACCCGAACATCTCGTCGCAATACGACTTGGTGGAATTGTTGGCGAACCGCAACGGCTTCCTCGATCAAGACATTCCACACAACGCCAAACTCAACGGCTTCTATACGTTTGACTTCAACAAGGCTGGCAACCTGACGCTTGGCGTTAGCGCTCAGTTTGCGTCGGGCACGCCATACGGCGCGCTTGGTGGTCACTACTTGTATGGTCAAAACGAAGCGTTCTTGCTGCCACGTGGTAGCGTTGGCCGTACGTCGATGGACTACCGTGTTAATGCGCAGCTCGCCTACGGCAAGAAATTGCCGAAAGGCATGAACATGGAAGTGTTCTTGCAGCTGTTCAACTTGTTCGACACCCAACAAGAAGCGTCGGTTGATGACACCTACGCTATCGACACTGGCAACAACGCGGCTAACCCGATTGTTGGCGGTCGTTACCAGGACTTGATCTGGGCGAAGGCTGTGAATGGTTCGGGTGGCGAAACCTCGACGCCAATTCAACGCAATCCGAACTATGGCAACACCATCGGTCGGTACGCACCAGTCTCGGGTCGCTTCGGCTTCCGTCTGACGTTCTAGTACCAGCCTGCAAAGGCAAACTCGCGAATGCCCGCCTTGGCGGGCA
>JAKQOD010000857.1 GCA_029565465.1 Deltaproteobacteria bacterium | reverse complement strand
GCCGCCACCGCCGCGATCGCAATCAACTGGCGCGCGCGTTTCATCGGAGCGCTGGGCTCCGCCGCATGATTTCGCCTTGGCCAGGTGACAAGGTTGTGCCGCCAAGCTCTGAGTAAAACATTAAATTGTCGCTGCCGTCGTCGGAATCTTGGATAGGATCCAACCCATCTTCGATATCGCGATTGGGGTACAGCCCCAGATACGCCGCGA
The DNA here is from genome assembly GCA_029565465.1 of Deltaproteobacteria bacterium. GTDB lineage: Bacteria > Myxococcota_A > Polyangia > Haliangiales > Haliangiaceae > JABFXX01. The sequence goes on along the minus strand of JAKQOD010000857.1, from coordinate 9,948 downwards.
TTTCGTGGGCTGCGGTACGTGCGAGTTGCTGCCAACTGCGATAGCACATGGCTTCCATCGTGAGCGCAATGCCAGACCTTGGCGTGCCAGCCAACCCTACCGGACCCGGTGCTGCGCCAATCGCAGCAAGCCCAGCCGGTGAGATCGTGCGTACAAAGTACATGGTCACACCGTCGGTGGCTGTCGTGGTAGCAAACAAGGCGCCAGCGGATTCTTGGGTGATGGCGTCCAACTCGGGGTGGCCAACAACATCTTCAAAGGTAACCGTACCGATCGTGACCGAGCCGCGCCCCAACAGCGTGCGCAGGGTAGCGATGAAGTTCTGTTGAAACGCTTCGTTGCGTTGCGCGCTATCGGCATCCACGACGCCACCCAGTTGCGCACTACATGCGTGGCTGGACAGGTCGGCAAATTTCAAATGCAGATCGAGCAACGCGCCGTCACCGAGTTTCATCACCACGGTGGTGCGAGGCGTCGCCGAACCTGAAGGCCCCAAGCGAAACGATTGCAACTCAACGGCATACGGTCCACGTTCAAATTCGTTGTCCAAGCTCGATGGAATCAGCGCCACGGACTGACCTCGCGCTGGAATGTGGCGCACCAAATTCGAATAGTATTCAGGACGTTGCAACGGCAGCGTGTACAGCTGGCGGCCCTTAGGTGAAATCAGCTTGGTCAGCCCAACCTGTTGATTTTGGTCATCAATTGTCATCAGCAAGGATACCGAGCGGGCATTGCCAGGCACTGCAAGCAACGTTTTTTGCACGGTGCCTTCGGCATTCAATGCGTAGCTCAGCGAACCTTGGTTGATGAGGCACCCAAAGAATTGCGCACCGCCCGCCTCAACGCGTGGAATCGACGTGCAAACTTGCCCCGCGCCACAGTCGCGGTCATTGACGCAAATATCGATGCAGTGCCCAAGTGCGCAATTGCCGTTGCGGCATTCACTGTCGGCAGCACACTCAGCAGCGAGTGGATGACCTTGCCGATCGGGCCGACACGTCGCTTGCATCACACCATCGTGATCTACGTCCGTGCGGTCGAGCACGCAGGCAAGTCCAGGCCCGCATTGGGTTTCGGCAATGCACGTATCACCGGCTCGACTGGTCGCAGGGAGACAGTATCCACCAGCGGTGCACGCAGCGCCGTCGCCACAATCCAGGGCACGTCGACACAACGGGACGCAGACGTTGCTGGCGCACTGCAGTGCTGTGCGGCAATCCGAGTGAGAATCACACGCACCGCCGATGCCCACACCATCGGCGCAACTCGTAAGCAAGCCGCCGACACCACTGCAAAATGCCAATGCGATCACAGCCAAGCGGCGCCACGCTGGGGTAGCGTACGAAGCGAATGGGTGGAGCCGCAGCGTAGTCATAGAAATGTCGCTGTGATGATGCGAGTAACTAACAAAGTATAGTATGCCGCAATGGCCGGAGGATACATATGAAGCTGCACTCAACGATTCTCGCTGCTACGGCTTTTTCGCTTGGGACGTTGGGCGTAGCCCACGCTGACGATGCGCCAGCAACACCTGAGCCTACCACCACCACCGCTGAAGGTACCCAAGTTACCGAAGACGGCGTGATCGCGCCACCTGCCGAAGAAGCGCCCGGTGCCGAATTCGGGGTTGGCATTCGTTTGCGTAACGTCCGGTTACCACAAGGTATTTTCGAACTTTTTGTCGATTCGGCAGCAGGCGCATCAAGCGAGCTGGGCATCGGCATTGACTTGGTTCGGCGCAAAGCAAATTTCGAACTGCACATCGGCTTGGAATACGAAAAGATTGGCGCGCCAGACGGCATTTGGGTCGAAAAGAACAAACCGATTCCCGCCAACGAAGCCGACTTCGTGCAGTTTAACGATTTTGGCTGGGTGTCAATCGAAGCCAATTTCATCAGCCACTATGAATTCACCAAACAGCTAGCGCTGCGTTACGGTGGTGGCGCTGGCATCGGGATTTTGTTTGGTGATGTTACCCACGTCGATCGCGCGTGTACGTCGAGCGATCCAGCGTCGTGCAACTTCGACACCAACGGCGGCGTCAAGGTGAAGTACGACTTGAAGTCGCCAGTGTATCCGGTCATCACCGGCCTCATCGGCCTGCAGTACCGGCCAGCCAAAAAGGTCACCGTCAATTTCGAAGGTGGCATTCGCACGGCGCTGCCGTTCTTTGGCTTGTCGGGCACGTATTTCTTTTAGGTTCGTCGCGGCCTGCGACAGCTGAGACAGCTGAGACATTCCGAGCACCGTCGAAGAACTGCGATTTTTTGGCAGCATCCATGGGCCAAATGCACGGCGGTTCTGCTATGCCCGCGGCATGAAACGAAACACTTTGCTTTGCGGATTGCTGCTTGCTGCGGCGTGCGGCGGCGGTAACAAAAACACCAAAACTCCCGTCGGTGCAGGCGCCGGCGATGCAACCGGCGCTGGCTCGGCTACGGTTGTAGCTGACTCAGTTCAGCCACCAGTTGAAACCAAGCCAGACCCAAATCTGCCCAATCGCTTGGCTCACTCCAACACGGGTGGCATGTGGTTGCCAGCGCAAATGACGCTGCCACAGCACGTCGAAACGTTTCAGAAGCTTGGCGTCGCGATCGACGCCAAGACGCTTTCGGATCCACTGAGTGCGCCGTTGGCCGCGATTGTGTCGCTGGGCGGCTGCAGTGCTTCGTTTGTTTCACCTGAAGGGTTGATCGTTACCAATCACCATTGTGTGCAAGGCGCGTTGCAGCTCAATTCAACACCGCAAAACAACTTGGTTGAAAATGGCTTTTTAGCCAAAACCAAAGCCGACGAAGTAACCGCCGGCCCGACCCAAAAAGTCATGGTGTTGCAAGCGTACAAAGATGTCACCACCGACATGCGCAAAGGTCTTGAAGCGATCAAAGATCCAATCGCACGCAAGACCGAAGCGGAAAACCGCCTCAAGAAATTACAAACCGCCTGCGAAAAAGATCGTCCCGGCGTGCGTTGCCAAGTAACCAGCTACTTTGCTGGTGGCCAATACTCGTTGCTCGAATACTTGGAAATTCGCGATGTACGCTTGGTGTACGTGCCAAAACGCTCCGTTGGTAACTACGGTGGCGAAATCGACAACTGGGCATGGCCACGCCACACGGGCGATTTTTCGTTCTACCGCGCCTACGTTGGCAAAGACGGCAAGCCTGCCGACTTCTCGAAGGAAAACGTGCCATTTGCACCGAAGCACTTTTTGAAAGTCTCGGCGGCAGGCGTCAAACCCGCCGACTTTGTGATGGTGACCGGCTACCCAGGCCGCACCGAACGCACTGCAACCGCAGCGGCAACGCATCACGATGTTGATTGGTACTACCCGTACATCGTGCAGTACCTCAAGGAACGCTACGCATTCGTCGAATCGCACATGAAGGATGCAGGCGAAACCGCGATCAAAGCCAACGTTGCAAAGCAAACCGTTCAAAATGGCTTGGAAAAGAACGAAGGCGTGCTCAACGGCCTGAAAAAGAACGCGGCACTGCTCGCACAAAAAGATGAGCTCGAAAGGAAGATCGCTGCGTGGGCCGCCAAGCCAGGCAACGAAGCCTACAAAAAAGCCATCACCCGGTTTAATGCACTCGAAGCGGAAACCTTCAAAACCGCGCAAGCCGATTTCGATCGCAGCGTTGCCTTTGGCGGTTCGCGCTTGCTTGGCACTGCGCTGACCTTCATTCGTTTGGCTGACGAACGCACCAAAAAGGATGAAGCGCGTAAACCAGGCTTCCAAGAACGCGACATGCCACGTATGGAAGGCGGCCAAAAGGCCTTCGCGAAGCAATATGATCGCGTGCTGGACCGCGGCGCATTTCGCTTGGCACTGACGCGCGCGCTCAAGCTGCCAGAAGCGCAACGCCCATGGTTAGCAACGTTGCTCGATGCCAAAAAAGGCGTGAAGATCGACGAGAAATTGATCGATACCACGTTGGACGCTTGGTACGCGGCAACCACGATGGAAGATGAAAAAGTCCGCATGGAACTGTTGAAGAGCGGCACCACGGCACAGCTCAAAGCTTCGAAAGATCCATTTGTACAAGCAGCCATGCGCATCTTCCCAATCTTCAAAGCGGAAGAAAAAAAGACGGACAAGCGCGCCGGTGAATCGATGATGCTGCAGCCAATGTACGTCGAAGCCATGCGCCAAGTACTCGGCGGTTTCTTGTCGCCCGACGCGAACAGCACGCTGCGCGTCACCTACGGCACTGTGAAAAGTTTCAAGCCAGAATCAAAAGACAAAGCCGATTGGCCGTTCACCGTCACCTCGCAAATCGCTGCGAAAGACAAAGGCGCCGATCCGTTTGATGCGCCAAAAGAAATGTTGGCTGCCATCAAAGCTAAAAAGTACGGCAAGTACGCCGTGGCTGCGCTTGATGGCGAAGTGCCGGTCGACTTCTTGTCGGACCTCGACATCACCGGCGGCAACTCCGGCTCGGCGACGCTCAATGACAAAGGCGAACTGGTTGGACTCGCGTTTGACGGCACCATCGAAGGTGTGTCGTCGGACGTCGTGTTCGATGGCTCAACGACGCGCGTCATCCATGCCGATGCACGCTACATGCTGTGGGTGATGGACATGCTCGATAACGCCGATCACCTGATCAAAGAAATGGGCTTAACCCCAACGCCATAATCGAACGTAGTTCGATGGTGTGAACGACCCGGGCCATCCCGGGTTTTTTTGTGCTTGAGCGTTAGCGCGCTGGGTTGCTAGCCACAATACCCATGAACGCAAACGCTTCCGCCAAGACGTTGGCGCGGACATTGTCGTCGGCGTAAAACAGTTCGTGGCGTGTATTGGCTAACGGCATTAGCTTACAGTTGGTGGCCGCCGCACAAAACGTTGTTTGCGCTGCCGGGACGACGACGTTGTCGTTGAGCGCTTGAAACAGCAATATTGGCTGCTTGATGAGTTCAGGATGCATGCGCTGATCTTGGTTGGTGCGAATCGATTCAGCCAACCAATTATAGGTAGCGCGGCCTACCCGACGCGTAGGGTAGATATTGTCGACTTCATTTAGCACGGCGAACCCGGCAGGATTGGTGGTCAGATAGTTGCCTGAGAATTGGGGGGCGGTGGTGCCATCGCCACCCAGTGGTACCGTTTCGTCAGCAGGGACGCTGCTGGCATATGACAACGCCGTTTCTTCGGTCAGCGGGCCCATATCGATTTGCAGCATCGGCGCCGACAGCACCAATGCATCGAACGTTTCGGGATGCTGCGCGGCATAGCGCAGCGTGATTGCGCCGCCCATCGAGTGCGCAACGCCAAACACATGATCATAACGCTCTGGGTGCACCACGTCGCGCACAAACTGATCGTAGTCGGTGATGTAGTCTTGAAACTTTACAACATGGCCTTTAAGCGGATCTGGCAACATGCGCCCCGACGCGCCTTGGCCACGATGGTCGATCACAAAAATGTCATATGGCTGGTCGCGCAAATCGTAGAACAATTCCATGAAGCTGTGGCTGCCTTCGCTGCGGCCAGGTGCAAAGACAATGGCGGAACGTGCACCTGCATGACGAAAGGTGTGATGCGCAATCTTCACGCCATCCACCCCAATAAAACTGCCGGCTTGGCCCGATTGTTCGTAGTACGGCAGCACTACTTCGTGCAGGTTGCGCAGCCGGGCTTCGGTGATGCTCACGTCCTCCGGTGCTGCGGTACAGGCGCTCGAACCGATGGTCGCAGCAACCGCGAGGCCGCAAAGTGGATGCAGTGGCGAGGACAAAAGACGCATGCCTTGGGGGTTTTGCAATGCAAATGCCAGGGCCCCATGCGTTGCCACCAGCGCCTGGCGCGCTTGCAGCGGTTGGGGCCGGGGTTTGTTACCCGTAGCAACTCGATCAGCCGGCCACCAGCCCCACGCCCTGCCGCGCTTTGACGCGTTGTGCCGTGAAACCCGCGAAGCTGGGAGCCGCTATGCTAAAGTGCCAGCGTGCGCTTTTTTGAAAACACCGTCGGTGTGTACTTCGACGATTTGGATCCGTTTCAGATTTTGCATAACTCGCGCTACTTGCTGTTGTTTGAACGCACCATCGGCGCGTTTTGGATGGAGCTTGGGCTTGGCGGCTTTGCCGATTTACATCGCCCCGAACAGATCCACGTAGTCGCTCGCAATGAGATCGATTACGTGTCGCCGGTGCGCGGCGTGTGCAAGGTGCGCGTGCGTGTGTGGGTTTCACGGATCGGGCGCACGTCGCTGACGTTCGGCATGCGCTTGCTTGCGATGGACGAAGACATTGATCGTGCACGCGGCAAACGCACGATCGTGCACGTTGATTCAGGCACGCTGAAGCCGGCACCATGGTCGGCCAGCGTGATCAAAGCGATTGCACCGTACTGCGAAACCCCGCCGACGCTGTAGCGAACTTTACGCGCGCCGAAGACTGCCGCGCTTTGCCGGAATTTGAATTTTCGCATGCTGCATGCCATCAAGGCAGCAATGGACATCACGCCAGCGCACTTTTGACGCAACGCCGCTTGGCGTTCAAGCGCTGGCATGGCTACAACCCCGGCGTGTTATTTGAAGTCTTGGCCCAAGCGCCTGATTCGCGCGCACGCGCAGGGCGGTTGACCACGGCGCACAGCGTGATCGAAACGCCGGTGTTCATGCCCGTTGGTACACGTGGCACTGTACGCAGCCAAAATCTGACCCAGCTCGAACGCTTGGCACCGCAGATCATTTTGGCCAACACGTATCACTTGATGATTACGCCGGGCATCGAAGTGTTTCAAAAGTTCGGCGGCTTGCATCCGTGGATGCGTTGGGGCAAGTCCATTCTCACCGACTCCGGTGGCTTTCAAATTTTTTCGCTATCGCATGCGCGCGCGATGGCGGAAGAAGGTGCCGAATTTCGCAGCCACACCGACGGCACCAAGTTTTTGCTGACGCCGGAACGTTCGATTGCGGTGCAACGGGCCATCGGTTCCGACATCATGATGGTGCTCGATCAATGCATCGATTCAACCAGCCCACGCGCACAGGCGGTTGCGGCCATGGAGCTCACCCATCGTTGGGCGGCGCGCTCGCTAGCAGCGCGTGCCGATTCGCCGAATGCGTTGTTTGCGATCGTGCAAGGCGCGTGTTTTCCAGATCTGCGCCGGATCAGCGCCGATGCATTGATCAATCTAGCGCCCGACGCAGCTACCGGCCGCCACTTCGATGGGTTTGCCATTGGTGGCCTTGCTGTCGGCGAAAGCAAAACCGAACGCGAAGATATGTGCGAGCTGACGGCCGCCTTGTTGCCGCTCGACAAGCCGCGCTATTTGATGGGCGTTGGCACGCCGCTCGATTTGCTTGAAGGCGTTCATCGCGGCGTCGATATGTTCGATTGCGTGATGCCAACCTCGTGGGCGCAGCAAGGTGAAGTATTCACGTCGCGTGGCCGCGTCAGTTTGCGCCGTGGCGTTTACAAATTTTCAAGCGTTCCGCTCGACGACAAATGCGACTGTGAAGCTTGCACGCTGTATACGCGGTCGTATTTGCATCATTTGGTGAAATGCCGCGAGCCGCTTGGCTGGCACTTATTGGCGTTTCACAATTTGCAGTTCTATTTGCGTTTGATGACCGAGATCCGAGCACAGATTCGAGCTGGCACATTTGCGAGCTACTACGCAGCCAAGCGGCAAGAACTCGGTTTGACCGATCAAGATAATCCGCCAGGCGTGCAGCCCAAAGGCAAACACACAAGGTCGGACACGCTTGGCAATTTTCGCGTGCATCGAGCGCCTGCTAACCGAGGGCAAGATGACGGCCCAACGTTTGCCAGCATTGCGCACATTGCGTCGGGCGAGATCATGCATTCGGTCAATGACCCAAACCAAGAAGCCGAGCGTATCTACATTGCGCAATCGACTTGGCTGCGCAATCTGGCCGATTCGTCGACGGCAACCGCGGCTTTGCCGAATCCGCTTGTAGTTTGGGATGTTGGCTTAGGTGCAGGCCACAACGCCATGGCGCTCGTGCGCGCCCTGCAAGCTGCACCGGGCCACCCACCGGTTGAACTCGTGAGCTTCGAACACGATCTCGACGCTCTAAAGCTTGCGCTCGATCATCTCAAAGCCTTTCCACACTTGCGCCACGAAGCGCCGCATCGTTTGTTGCATGCCCACGCCGATGGCCAACCGTGCGAGCTGCGTCACGGCATTGCAGCGGATGCGGCGCCTAACTTTACGTGGCGCTTACTTGCTGCTGATTTTGCTGCAACGCTAACCACGGTGCGGCCGCCGCAGGTGATCTTCTATGACCCGTTTTCGTGGAAGACCGACGCACCAATGTGGACATTGGCAGCGTTTGAGCAGTTGTTCGCAGCCTTGCAAGGCAGCCCGCACCGCGTCGAAATCTTTACCTACACCAATTCAACAGCGGTGCGAACCGCGCTGTTGGCCGCTGGCTTCTTCGTCGGCAAAGGGGTTGCCACCGGGCCCAAATCGGAAACCACGATCGCTTGGTATGTGCCAACCGGTGCGCCGCCACCGCCGGCCGCCGAACTGCTTGGTGCCGATTGGTTGGCGCGCCGTGCGCGTTCAACCGCGCAATACGGCAGCGACCTAAGCGACGCAGCCAAAGCCGAGGTCGACGCACGTTTGTTGCGGCATCCGCAATTTGCAGTTCCAGCACGCTAACGGTGTAGGCTGTTACGAGCAGCACAAACCAAGAAACACGGTCATGCCAACGCTGGATTGTGCTACCAAAGCACCGTGGCTGCCTTCCGCGACCAACTGCTAGCTGCCGTCAATGGCGTTTTCGGCGACTATTTGGTGCGGACCAGCAACGGGCTTGCCATCAATTGTGGATTTTTTTTCAATGGTGCACCGCTGCCCCATGATCCTAACGCGTGGCGCGCGGCGTATCCGAACGCGACCGGACGCGTGGTCATTTTGGTTCACGGCTTGATGGCAACGGAACGCAATTGGCAAAACCCGGCAAGCGCCACCAACCCACGTGAGGATTTCGGCACCCGCTTGGCAGCCGAACAAGGCTTCACGCCGCTCTATGTTCGCTACAATTCCGGCCAACCGATCGCCAACAGCGGTGCGCAATTTGCGTCGTTGCTCGACGATGTCTGCGCGCTGTATCCAGTACCAATCACTGAGTTATTGCTGCTTGGTCACAGCATGGGCGGCCTAGTTATTCGCGCCGCCTGCTATCAAGGTAGCCACGAAGGCGCGGCGTGGCTCAATGTCCCAACACGTGCTGTGTATATCGGAACGCCGCATCGAGGCGCGCCTTTTGAACGGCTCGGCCGCGTGACCGTACGTGTGCTCAAGGCGGTCAACGATCCCGTTACCCGCGCAGTTGCAACGGTTGCGAATCTACGCAGCGCTGGCATCCAAGATCTAGGGGATGCCGACTTGCGCCATGAAGACCGAGCACGCCGCCGACCAATGCTGCAGCTACGCGACGGCGAACATCCGGTGCCGCTGCTGCCGCACATCCAGCATTTGCTCATTGCTGGCGCGTTGAGCGACAAGGCGTGGATCACGGCGCTGTTGGGTGATGCCATCGTGCCGCTATCAAGCGCGCGCTACGACGGTGGCGTCAAAGCGAATCAAGTTGTCACCATCACTGGTATTGGGCACGGCGTAATGTTACGCGACGACCGCGTGTACCGCGCAGTGGCTGATTGGTTAGCCCCTACGCACAAAGGCAATTGCATATGAAAAATCCGCTATCAAAGCAGCGTTGGCATGGCCTCATCAAGCTCGTCGCCGACGGTGTAACGGCTGGCTCGACCCACGTTGAGCAAGTGCAAAAACAACTATTCGAGCGCCCGCTGCGCATGGCGGAAGCCGTGCTTGGCGCTAACGTCACGCCAGCAACAAAGCTAACGCAATTGGTACATCACACGCTCGTTGGCAGCACCCATCTCGCCATTCGCACCACGGCACGCATCGTCGAGGCAGCGAACAATGCGCTGCTGCAGCAA
>JAKQOD010000845.1 GCA_029565465.1 Deltaproteobacteria bacterium | reverse complement strand
TTGCTCTACCAACTGAGCTAAAGCGGCACTGTCATCCGATGCATAGCACCGGGTGAAGCCTCACATTCTAGCGCCAAAACTTCCGAAACGGAAGCCCCGCGCGGAGCAGCGACAGAAGTTCTTTTTACAAAAACAACCTGCCCTGCCCCGCAGATCAGCCGCGCCCTGAGCGGCACTCCAGCGAAGTCAGCAGCCACTTGATCTGTTCATAGCAAGGCGGTTAGCTTGAAAAATGCGATCAACCGTGCCGAGCCGCCGCGTTGCTTCGTAAACCGCCGCAGCTTTCGCTGCACATCCCCAACCACCTCAGTTCACGCCAGTGCCAGTCGCCAGTCGGCGAAACCGTCACGCGAGGCGGAGCTTCGCCAAGGAAATCACATGCCAATCAAACACGTCACCCAAGCAAACCTCACCGACTGCGGGCTCGCCTGCGTTGCCATGGTCGCGGGCAAGTCACTCGACACCGTGCTACGCGTAGCAGTCAAAGAGTGCGGCTACCCGAAAGACGGCCCGCACACCACCACCGACGAAAACCTGTTCAAACTGCTTGACCACTTCGGCATCAAGTACGGCAAGAAGCAAAAGGTCAAAACCGTCGAAGCATTGCCGCCGCTGGCCATCATGGAGACACGCAAGATGCCGTCAACAGGAAACTCGCACCTCGTAGTGTTCGAGCGCACTGCTGAGGGCGACGAACATGCACTGGACCCCGGCTGGTGGCTCAAGCAGCAAGTGCGCAGCGACTGGAACCGCATCAAGCTCGACACGTTCATACCGATCCTGACCGGCAACGATTCGATTGGCAAAAAAGGAAACAAAACAGCTAAACTACCCGCCACGGCGATGACATCTGGTGAACCCGAAGCCGTCGCAGCAGAGAAGCCAGCGAAAGCCACCAAGCCGAAAAATCCTGCGCCAAAAACCGCAAAAGCGATCAGCTCAGTGAAACGAAAAGCACCTCCAGCCACCACAGCAACGGCGGAGCCAGTCGCGACAACTACGGCGCCTTCACTCACCGACGAATGGGCCGACACTGGCATGCCGACCTACACCACCGACACAGCGACCAGCGAGGGCGGCACCGATGCTGCTTGAAGACATTCAGCTTCAGCCGCTTCAAAAAATCGAGCTACTTGACCCTTGGCCGCGCAATGTGTCCGGCACAGCGAGCAGGAGCTTGCTGGCCGGAGCAATGATCTTGCACTTCGACCACACGGCATTGGTTTGCACATCCCCACTGCGTTTTATGCGCTGCCAAAGTGGAACAACGATTGCCAAGCCCGATGGAATCGGGATGGCATCACTCGGATACCGCATCACGCTTACGAAGCCGGAAGATTGTTCCCAGTGGCATTCCACAGGGTTGTGCAAGGAAGTGATCAGGCCGGCGCAATGGCTGGCAGGGACCGACCAAAATAGTTCCGCGATGCATCTGCTGCTGCATGCAGCGTGGGATCAACAGCACGAGGGGGCTTGGGCGTTGAAGTTGCGGTTTGTTGGCGGATCGTATTGCTTAACGTGGCGGCCAGAACTGGACGGCTGCATCGAACTCGCGCCCGAAGGGCAGCAGTACGCCATCGGCCAAATCGTCGTCACCAGTCCGAACGAAGCCTTCGGGTGGCTCCATCCAGCATTTGCTGCGCCGATTGTTTTGGGCGAAAGCTCCTGCCGCTCAGCACAGGTTTGCGATTGGCCATGGCCTTTGCGGCGGGCA
>JAKQOD010000843.1 GCA_029565465.1 Deltaproteobacteria bacterium | reverse complement strand
ACTGCAGCTGGATTGGTGCCAACGCCAGCTTCGCCATCGTGCAGCTCCATCAATTCAATATCGGTTTTGAGTGCAGTCATTACGCACCTCCCGCTGGCCGAAGCTTCGGCGCTGGTTGAGGCAATTCATCATTGTCGACGTCCTCGCCATCAAGATTCGGTGCACCATCGACGAGATCGGCTAACTGCCGTTGCATATTGCGGCGGGCATGAAACAGCCGCGACATGATGGTGCCTTTCGAGCAGCTCATGATCGATGCCATTTCTTCATAGGACAAGCCATCCAATTCCCGCATCACCAAAACCGCTCGGTGATTGTCTGAAAGTTGGGCTAATGCAGTTTCCAAGCGGCCTCGCACCTGCTTATCGAATAACATTCGACTAGGATTTGAGCCGAGGTTTAACGGCAACAAGTCCTCATTGACGACGTCGGTATTGCCTTCGCGCAAATGCTCGTCATTCGCCTCAACCGGGCGACTGCGCTTTTGCTTGCGGATATGGTCGATGGCAAGGTTCATAACGATCCGGTACATCCAGGTGTAAAAGCTTGAATTTCCTTCGAATTTATCGAGATATTTATAGGCTTTAACAAAGCCATCTTGGACCACGTCCTGGGCGTCGCTAGGGTTACGTAGCACGCCCACCGCGACTGCAAAGAGCCGGCGGTGATAACGGTCGAATAGGCTGCGGAATGCCCCACGGTCCCCGGCGCGCGCGGCGTTAACCAAGTCGCGGTCTGCAAATTCTGTGGCGTCCGAGGCTGCATGCCTCTGGGTAGACGCGGTGGCAGGGGGCTTATTCACTGGCCGTTGGTATATCACCATCTGCCTCCGTGGTGGCACGCAGCGGCATCTCGATGACAACTTCGGTGGGAGAAGTCGAGCCAATCCTTGGGATCACACCGACATCGCGCTACACTGCCCGCGTGGCGAATTCGGCGAGCAAAGTCAGTGGATTTTTGTCCGCTGTGCGCGATCGACTGCTACGTCATGAAGCGCAGCGCGCTCTATGGTGGACCACAAGTGCGCTTGCAGGCATTGGGTTGATGACGGCCCTTGCTGGCTTTTGGTTGGTGGGCTCGCGCGCGCTTGCGGTTTCGATCATCAGCATCTGCGGCGTCTCCGCATTGTTAACGTTGATCGCTGGGATCATTTTTGGCTTCGTCGTGCCGCGCAAACGGTTTGCATCGAACCAAGATATCGCGCGTTTCGTCGGCGCAGCGCAGCCCGACGTTGCATCGGATCTGCTCTCCGCAGTGCAATTTGTGGAACAAACAGAGGCAACGGGCGCAGCCGGTACCTCGCGCGAATTGATCGATGCGCTGATCACGGCCACTGCCAAGCGCGTTGAAACGATTGCCCCTGCCTCCTTAATTGCCGAGCGTGAGCGCGTCGTAGCAACCCGGATTGGGATCGCGAGCGTGGCAACGGTGGTGGTACTTGCCGTCGCCGCGCCGCAAGTACGGCATGGTTGGCGCAATCTCGTGGCACCGCAAACCGATGCATTTGACGGAGCTGCGCTGTCTAGCGTTCCCATCGTTGGAGATCTGGATATCAAGCTGACCTATCCGGCTTATACCCAGCGGCCAGCAGTAACCCTGGCGTCGGCCAGCGGCGATGTCCGCGCGCCTGCGGGCACCCGAGTGACACTGCTTGCGCGTCCTTTGCTAGCGACCAAAGCCGGCGAGTTGATGCTCGAAGGGGCCAGCCCGAATGACCAACAAACCCTGCCGTTGGTAGTTACCGATACCAATATCGTCGGTGAATTTGTGGTGAAACAGTCAGGCCGCTACCGGTTCGCGTTGATAGACGATCATCGCCGCCGCACGGTGGAAGCCAGCCCGCGCAGCATCGAGCTCGATGTGGACCGTGCACCTGCCGTACAATTGATCGCGCCAGCCGACACGCTCGACGTTAGCAATCTGCGCCAGGTTGAATTGGCGTATGTGCTCGAAGATGATTACGGCATCGCAAGCATCGAGTTGATGTGGCAAGCCGGCCGCGAAACCGGCAAAAAAGTAGTGCCGCTTGCAGCCGCCACAGCCGGGCTGCCAAGCGCGAGCCCTGCCGGGCCAAGCTCGGTGGCGTCACCGCCGGCGCTGCCACCGAGTAAAACCGAATCACGCATTACAGGTAAACTGCTCTGGGACATGGCCGAGTTGCCGCTGCCGGCCGGTGCCGAAGTTCGGTACTGGCTCGAAGTTAAAGACAACGACAATGTCAATGGTCCGAATATCGGACGCTCGAAAGAGTTCCGACTAAAGGTAATCAGCCCACGCGAACGCCATGAGCAAGTGCTGGCCAAGCAACAAGCCCTGGCCGATATGATGCTCGATGCGTTGGCGACGCGCTTGGTGGTGCCTGCGGCCACCGCAACCGTCCAGCTTGCGTTGCCCGATCGTGAAGTGATGCAGCGCAACGATGGGGAGATGATCGCTGCACTGATCGATATTCGCGCCGGCTTTGACAAAGATCCGCACGCCAGCGATGCGTTGCGCAAGATGCTCGACAAGATGCGGGAACGGCTCGACAAGTTGGCCACCGCCGATGCCCACGTGATGGAAAGTCTGCAAAAAGAGCTGCTCAGTCGGGGCAAAGTGCCAAGCCTCGCTGGTCGGTTTACCGCAAGCGATAGCAAATGGATCGCAGAGCTTGAAGAAGACACCTTGTTGCTGGCTGACTGGCTCGATCGCGAACGCGTCGAAGCGATGCTCGACGTTGCGGATGAAGCGGCCGCACATCGCAAGCGACTCAAAGAATTGCTCGATGAGTATGCCAAAACCGGCGACCCTCGCCTCAAAAATGAAATCGAACGCGAAATGCGCGCCTTACAAACCGCGTTAGCGCAGCTGGAAAAACATCGTGCTTCGGTGCCGCAAGATGTGCTGGACCAGTTCGTGAATCGCGACGCCCTTACCCAACAGCAATCGGAATCCTGTCTCGACGAAGTGCAACGGCTTTTTGCCGCAGGCAAGATCGCCGAGGCCCAAGCCAAATTAGTAGTGTGCAGCCAAGGCATGGATGCGGCCTCCGAATCATTGGAACGTGCGCTGGCGCAACTGCGCGGCGATCGCTTTTCCGACGAGCAACACAAGCTCGACGAAGTCATGAATGAACTCGCGGACACCGCCCGCGACCAAGCCGACATCGCCGGCGAAGCCAGCCGGATGTTTGATGAATACGCAGCCAAAGCCGATGACGTCAGCAAAGACAACAAGCGCGAAGCCGCCAACAAAGTCGCGTCGATCGTCGACAAAATCCGTCGGCAGTTGCGCAGTATTCCCGACAATGGCCTGACCCCGTTTTCGAAGGAAGAGCTCGATATCGTCGAGCGTCGCATTGCTGATGTCGAGCGCACGGTGGCTGATGGTGACTTGGCCGAAGCCGCCGCCATGGCCAAACAAGCGCAAGAGAGCTTACAAACAATCGCCGGCGAGCTCGATGCGGCTATGTCGGACGATCCCAACTCACCCTTTGCCGACGCGACCGCCGATGCGTTGGCAGGCACCGAAAAAGCAGGCGTGGCCGTCAAAGAACTGGTCGATGCACTCAGTCGCTTGGCGCCATCGCCACAGTCGATCATGAGCGCCGATGACAAACGTGCGATGGAGCGGTTGCGGCGACGGCAAAACCTCAATCGTGAGCGCGCCAGCAAGCTCGCTGAGCGCGCCAAACAACTCGGTGGCGAACTGCCAGGCAATGCCGCCGATGAAATCAAACAACGCATCGGCAATGCGATCGAGCGCATGGGAGCCGCCGACGAACGCCTCAAGGCCACCGACCCAGGCGGCGCCCGCGAGGCAACCCGTGCTGCGTCGGAAGCGTTGGATCAAGCACGCAGCAAAGCGCGCGATGCGGCGCGGCAACGCCAAGAGGGCGCTGGCGCATCGGAAGAACCGATTCGCATTCCTGGCGCGGATGACTACAAAGCCCCCGAGCAATTCCGCGAAGACATTCTTGAAGCTATGAAGAAACGTGCGCCTGGCGGCTACGACGATATGCTCAAGCGTTACTACGAGGAGCTGATCCGATGAACGCTGCAAAACCACGTGGCTTGGCGCTCGTCGCGCTCGCAGCTGTGCTGGCTGGGCAACCCTTAACACCTCGCGCTGCGCGGCAAGAGCGCACCGTCGTCGGCGACGTTATCAAGGCAGCGCGGCTCGTCAACGCCATGCGTTTTGACGAAGCCAAAACCGTGATCAGCGAACTAGCCCAAAAATCGCCGGATACGCCTGAAGTGCGCTGGTTACGATCGACCTTGGCCTTCAATCAAGGCGACTACGCTGGCGCGGTTGCAGCGCTCAACGGCATTGGCGATGACGGCGCGGATGGCGAAGTGGGCGCGATGCGCAAACTCGCGGCACAGTCGCTTGCGGTTACCAGCGATTTCATCGAACGCAAATCGAACCAAGGCCACTTCATCATTCGTTATGCCCCCGGCCCTGACGCCGCGATCGCCGAACTCGCCGGCGATGTGCTCGACGCCGCACATGCCCAGATCGGCGCCGACCTCGGGTTGGCACCAACTGATCCGATTCGCATCGAACTGCTCGGTGCGCCGAAAGATTTGGCACAGCTTTCGACTCTAACCGAAGCCGAAATCGAAACCACCGGGACCATCGCGCTTTCGAAATACAACAAGCTGATGGTGGTATCGCCGCGCGCGACAATGTTTGGCTACGCGTGGATGGATACACTGGCCCACGAGTACACGCACTTGCTGGTGTCGCGGATTTCGTATGAAACCGTGCCAGTCTGGCTGCAAGAAGGCATCGCACGTTTTGAACAAGTGCGTTGGCGCGCCGCCCCAGGCGTGACTATGTCGGCGGCCGAACAAGCGTTGCTCAGCGGCGCGTTGCGCAAAGGCCGGTTGATCACCTTCGATGAAATGCACCCGTCGATGGCCAAG
>JAKQOD010000818.1 GCA_029565465.1 Deltaproteobacteria bacterium | reverse complement strand
CATGGTGGTGTTGATGACCGCCGTGGTGCCGAAAATCACGTCGATGTTCGTACAACAAGGTAAGACCTTGCCGATCAACACGCGCATGTTGATCTGGTCGTCCCAGTTTTTGGGCAAAAATATCTTGTGGCTGTTGGTGGGCATCATTGCCAGCATCGTGCTGTTCTTGAAGTGGTCACGATCCGAAACTGGCAAACCAGTGTGGCATCAGTTCGTGTTGCGCTTGCCGCGCGTTGGCACGCTGGTCCGCACGATCAACGTCAGCCGCTTTGCACGCACGCTGGGCACCATGTTGCAATCCGGGGTGCCGATGCTGCGCGCCATGGACACCGCGAAGATGATCATGAGCAATGTGATTCTGCGCGGCGCGGTTGAAAGCGCCAAAAAAGCGGTGTCGGAAGGTGAATCGCTAGCTGCGACGCTCAAGAAATCGGGGCAATTCCCAGCTGACATGATTCACATGGTTTCGGTTGGCGAGCGAGCGGGGCAGTTGGAAACAATGCTCGAACGGGTGGCGACAACCTATGAACTCGAAGTCGACACCGCGCTTGGCCGATTTACCGCCTTGCTAGAGCCCCTCATGCTGGTTTTGATGGGCGGCGCCGTCGCCTTCATTGTGCTTTCGATTTTGCAACCAATCATGGATCTCGGTGCCATCAGCGGGCCGAAGTCCAAGTAGCTAACAACCAAAGGGATGACTATGAAAACGCACACGGAATCAGTTCAATCGCAACGCTGGACGGTACGCCTCGCAGACGCATTGGCGCGGCGGCGACGTGGACAAACGCGCAGCCAACGCGGCATGACCCTGCTTGAAATCATGATCGTGCTCGCGATTTTGGCCTTGGTAATGGGCTTGGTCGTTGGGCCACGCGTGTTGGCGATGTTCGGCGAATCCAAAGTAAAGGTCGCCAAAGCAACAGTTGGCAAGTATGCCAATGAAGCCTTCCCGCAATGGTCGATGAACAACACCGGCAAGGCATGCCCTGGGCAATTGTCGGACCTCAACACCTACATGAACAACGCTGATGGCAAAGACCCATGGGGCAACCCGTACAAGCTGATGTGCGGCTCAAACCTGCCAGCTGGCGCCAAAGGCGTGGCCGTTACCTCGGCTGGTGAAGACGGTAAAGAAGGTACCGCCGACGATATCAAATCGTGGGAGTAACTCATGAACTCACTGCGCCCACATAATTCGACACGTTGCGTGACAGCACGCAACGGCCGCCAGCGAGGCATGACGATCTTGGAGATCATGATCGTCATTGCCATCATCGCTGGTGCGTCGATGTTGGTGCGCAGTGGGTTTCGCTTGTTAACCAAGGCCGACTTGTCCGAGGCCTCGGTCGAAATTACCAGCGTGGTCCGTGCCGGCGTCGAGCTGGCGAGTTCCAAAGGCGAAATGCATCGCTTGGTGATCGATTTCGACAAACAAGCGTATGCGTTAGAAGTTTGCAAAGGGGCACGCGAAGTCGCACGCAACGATGCGGTCGTCATCGATGACCAAAGCAAACAGCGTGCGCTTGAGCGTGCGAAAGACCGCATGCGCGGCCTGCCTCCTGATGCGCTGAGTGGAGGCGACGCCGAAGAAGCGATGCGTCGCACCACGGCGTTGGCCGGCCAACACGTGGCGGATCGCATGTGCGTGCCGGAGACGCAAGCGTTGTCTGGCGACGCCGACGGCAAAGGCTGGATTCGCGCGTTGCGCGCCGACAAAGGCATCAAAGTCCGTAAGGTCTATGTTGCGCATCGAGAAGAGGCACAATCTTCCGGCCAAGTCGCGATCTATTTCTTTCCGAACGGCTCGGCCGAAAAGGCCGTCATTGAACTCACCGACGGCAGCGACGTGTATTCCGTATTGATCTTTGGGTTGACCGGCCGCGTCGAGTTGCAAGACGGTGCGCTCAACGATGTTGAGTCGCACATGTTGCGCAATCCCAAAGGCGACAAAGACAAAGCGCGAGAGGAAGCCAAATGAGTCAGCATCGTCGTATTGCGGTGCGTGGCTTCACCCTGGTTGAAGTCATGATTGCGCTAGCCTTGTTGGGCATGACGTTGGTGGTCATTAGCAAGACCACGGCGAATAATTTGCTGCACGCGCAAGAGGCGCACATGACGGGTGTCGTTACCGATTTAGCGCGCGGCAAGATGTACGACACCGAAGAGCGCCTGCTCAAAGATGGCTTTTCGGATTCGGATCAAGGCGCCAATGGCGATTTTGCCGACGAAGGTTGGCCCGAAGTGAAATGGGTCGCCAAAGTTGAGCAGGTGGAATTGCCACCGCTGCAGCAGTTGCAACAGATGGCCAAAGGCCAGATGCAAAAGACGATGGCGGACCGCGCCAAAGCGCTGGGCTCGGCGACTGGGCAGCCATTGCCAGCCGCGCCCGCAAATTCCGAAGACAAATGTTCCGAAGGCGACACGCCAACGAATTTTCAGGACTCAGCGCTCGGCGGCATGATGGGCATGATGGGTGTTGATATCAACGGCGGCGTTGATGGGGCGGCGGCCGGTGGCGCCAGTTTCATCAGCTCACAGTTTCAGTTGTTCCAGCAATTGCTCAAGGTTTCGATCCGCAAAGTGACGCTTACGGTGTCTTGGAAAGTGCTCAACGAAGATCGCGATATGGCGGTGGTGGCTTATTTTACCGATGCTGGTGGCCTCACCAAGGTGCTTGGCAATATCGGTGCTTCTGCGCCCGCCGAAGATAGCGGCGGAGGTGGCGGCGGGCTACCAGCGGGTGGTACCCGCGGTGGCGGTACCACTGGTGGGGGAGTCAAAACCCGATGACGCGCAACGATTCGCATCGGCGTGGCTATGCTGCGCAAGCCGGCCTGACGCTCATTGAGGTCATGATCGCTATCTCCATCATGGTGTTGATGATGACCCTCGCGTGGAGCACGATTTCCAACACGCTTGCGGCCAAGAACATGGGTGAAGCGATGGAATCGCGCAACCATGAAATTCGCTTGGCGATGGGGCGTGTCGTTGCCGATTTTGAAGCCGCATACCTATCGAAAAACGAAGAATCCGCCGCGTCAAACCCACGCACCCAATTCGTTGGCAAAAGTGGCGGCGCGATTCCTGAAATCCGTTTCTCGACTTTCGGCCATCGCGTCTTGTGGGCTGATGCCAATGAGTCGGAACAAACCTTGATTTCGTATGAACCGATCAACGATCGAAATAACCCAACCCAAACCAATTGGTTGCGCCGAGAGCAACGCCGGTTGTCGCATCGCACAATGAATGAAGAGCCGGCCGAGTACGACATTCTGCTGCGCGATGTGTATCGCGTGACGTTTGAGTTCTGGGATTGGAACGCGCAAGCGTGGAAAGATCGCTGGGACTCGACATCGTCCGACGGCGAGCGCGGCAAACTGCCGAGTCGCGTGCGGATTACCATCGTCACCAAAGATGCCAAAGGCAATGAAGTTAAACTCTCCAGCCAAGCGCGGATCTTGATGCAAGAACCGCTGAATTTTGTCCAATGAAGCAGCACCTATTTCATCGGCGCTCAAAGCCCTCGCGTGCAACGATTCGTGCGGCTCATGCCGGCGAACGCGGCATTGCGCTTGTTGCCACCATGATCGCATTGGCGATTGCGTCGATGATCGCTACCCAGTTTGCGACATCTACAACGACCGATACCATTGCCGCCGCAAACTATCGCGACGGCATGCGGGCGCACTTCTTAGCGCGCTCAGCCCTGAATCTGTCCGAGTTAGTGATTCGTGTGCAGCAGCGCTTGGACAACTTTAAGGCTGCGGGCGGTGTCCAGATTACCGAATTTGCCGACCAAGTGTTGCTCGCGTTTTGCGGCAGCAAGCGCGAAGTGCAAGCGGCCACGGGGCTCGACGCCTCGGATGCCAAAGGGCTTGGCGCCGACATCGGCACCTGCGGCGTAACCCGCAACCTGGGCTTCGAACCCGGCACTGGCCAAGCCGGCATGGATACCGACGACGGTAAGATCAATCTCAATTGCGCTAATGGCACCGATGCCACGGCTGCCACGCTCAAAAGCAAGCTCGACGCGTTGCTGTTCTTTCCAGCGTATGACCCGGTTTTCGAAGATGCCGATGCTGAAGGTTGGCGCCGTAATCGCGAAACTCAAGTCGCTGCGATTCTCGATTACATCGACAATAATTCGTTGCGGCTGCGCGACCGCGGCACCACCGAAGACTACGGCTACGAAAGTTTGCGCGACGATTACCGTGCCAAGCAAACGTATATCGACACCGTAAGCGAACTAAAGCTAATCCGCGGCGTCGACGACCGTTTCTTTAGCTTGTTTGGCCACGCATTTACTGTGTATGGCGGCTGCAAGACCAATATCTCGACTGTGAACGACACCCAACTGCTGGCGTCCATGCTGATGCTGTCGGCCAAAAATCAAAACGATCCCATGTTGCTCAATCCAACCAAGCTGTGGACGTTGGCCACCATCGTCGTCAAAGCGCGGCAGTTCGGCATGACGTTTTCGTCGCTTGATGACTTCATCGATTTTGTGCGCGACCCAACCGCTGCGATGGGCTCGTTTGCCAACAAAGGTTCGAGCAGTGGTTCGGGCGCAAGCAGTTCTTCGACGTTTCAGCTCCCCGGATTGGCGCCCGGCGAAAAGATTGGCATGGAACTCGATAAGACGAAGCTAGGGCAAATCGCATCGGCTGGTGCGCGGCGCACCTATCGGTTGTACGCGTGGGGTGAAATCCAACGCGCGCAAGTCGACAGCAATTGCAAACCGCTGTTTCCATCGATTCGCCGCACCATCGCAGGTGTCTGGGACACCAAAGTTGTGAATCAAAATGCCCGTCGCCCCGAGGTCCGCAGTGGCTCTTGGGTGTTTCTAAAGGAAGACTGATTATGGCCAAAGTGTATGCAGTTGATCTCGGAGCGTGGAGCGTAAAAGTGGTGGTTGCCACCGCAGGCCTACGCAACGCCACGATCAATCATGTCATTGAGCGGCTCGTGCCGCCGGGCGATGGTCCAGCAGAACCGCGCGCCATCGCGGTGCTTGCCGCAATTGTGCGCGAGTTCAATCTGAGCCACGACGCTGCGTACTGGGGCTTGTACGGCGACCAAGTTTTCACCAATGTCTTGGAATTCGACTTCAAGAACTTGCGTCGCGCCGACCTCCATCGCGCGGTAGGCGCCGAACTGGAAAGTCTGGTGCCGCTTGATCTCGAAGACATGGTGTACGCGTCGGAACCGCTGCCCGAAATCGTGCCACAGCCCGAAATTGATGGCCAGGCGCGTGGCCGCGTCGCAGCGCCAACGCTGGGCATGCGCGTCCTTAGCTACGCCATGGCCAAGACACGAGCCGAGTCCCTGATCAGCCAAGGCCAGGCCATTGGCTCCGAACCGCGTGGGCTGTTGCCGGTTGCAGGCGCCGCTGCACGTTTGCTTGCGGCGACGCCTTCGTTTGCGGAAGCCGCAAGCGCGGGTTCGGTCGCCGTGATCGACATCGGCCATGAACGCTGTGATGTCGTGATGGTTACCCGTGGCAAGCCCACCTATTCGCGGACGTTGGCACGTGCTGGCAAGCAAGTTACAGCGGCGATTGCCCAACATTGGAAACTTTCATTTGCCGACGCTGAGCGCGCCAAACACTCGGATGGTTTCGTTGCTTCGTCGATGGAGCCGGCCACCTCCGAAGCGTGGGACCGTGTCCATCAAGTGGTGGTGACGGAGCTGTTGCCATTTGCGCGTGACGTGCGGCAGACCTTGGCGTCGTGTCGCGCACGCACGGGCGCTACGGTCAGTCGTGTGTTGCTGGTTGGTGGTGGTGCGCGCTTGCGCGGGCTGGCATCGTTTATGACGGAACAACTCGGCGTGCCATGCAGCTTGCTGCAGCCGTCCGATATCGATGCCCTCGCCAAAATCGATGATCGTTCAGCGGTCGATTCCAGTGCGTTGACAATCGGGATGGCGATGGATGCTGCAACCGGCCGGCCAGCGATGGACCTGCGGTCAGGTGTGCTTGCGCAACGGATGGATCTTTCCTATTTGCGCAGCAAAGCGTTGCCGCTCGGCATCGCGGCCGGCGCCATTTTGACGTGTGCCATCGGCGCTTCCTACGCCGATTGGTACCGTTTGAAGAAGGCCGAAAAAACGTTGGCACTACGCGTCGCACAAGAAAGCGCGGAATATTATCCCGACGGCAAATCGCGTGATGTCGCAACGATTCTCGGCGCTTCGTCGGCTTCTGGCAGCAGCAATGCGGCCGTCGAGTCGCCGCTGCCCAAACTCACGGCTTTCGATATCTTGCTCGATATCGCCGACAAGATTCCACCGAAAGATAAAATTACGCTCGACCTAACGCGCTTCGAAATCAGTCGCGACAAAGTTGATCTTGGCGGTGC
>JAKQOD010000803.1 GCA_029565465.1 Deltaproteobacteria bacterium | reverse complement strand
TCACTACGGCAGGTTTCAGATCAACGCACTGCCGCCTGGTGTCTACTCTCTCGAAATCGCGTATGGCAAACGTCGCATCACGCGTACTGACATCATCGTTACGCCAAATACAACCACGCCGATGCGCTTGATCGAAGATTTGGCGTATCAGCCCACTGCTCGACCGCCCGCTTATGCGCGCCAGCTTGCGATGCACCGCGAACCGCCCCGCGAGACATCGCTTGAAAACAACTACGTCGTTGACGGCATCAACACCGGCTCGCTGTGTGGTGGCACAAGGGCGCCATCGCTGCTACTGAACTACGACGACTCCCTGTCCTCGGCTTGTTTCCACCAAGACTTTGCCTGCATCCCCACCTTCGACCGTATCTACTATCCGACATTTGGAACAACCGTGATTCAGCGCTTTGACCCATTCACCACACACCTCCAGCGTTGAAATTTCTTTGATATTACAAACACATGCGTAGACATGTCGCCAAAAGATCGTTTCTGCGACATATCCGCTTGATATGTCGCTGCGTGAACCATATGGTGACAACATGGTTCAAAAAGGCGATTTTTGCGACACGTCTGTGTCGCTCGCGCCTGCCAGCTGGAGCGCGCTGCAACCCTACAATCAATTGCCGCGCTTGCCGCCTCCGCACGAGATTGAGAGCCGCGCCGTACTGAAGCATTGCATCACTGCACGTGCGGCGCTTGCAGCGCTAAACCAGGCTACCGCCCTGCTGCCCAATCCCACGATGCTGATCAACACGCTGCCGCTACTTGAAGCACGCGCCAGCTCAGAAATCGAAAACATCGTTACCACCGCTGACAAGCTCTTCCAACATTTGCAAGCCGAGAGCGCCGCCGACCCTGCTACCAAAGAAGCGTTGCGCTACCGCAGCGCGCTGATGCAAGGCGTTGCAGCGCTTGCGAAAAAGCCTGTTTGCATTGGCCTCGCCGAGCAAGTCTGCTCGGAGATCGAAGGCACCACGATGCAAATTCGCCGGCTGCCAGGCACTGCGCTGGCGAGCGACAGCACCGGTGCGATCATTTATACGCCACCCGAAGGTGAGCCGTTGCTGCGCGATTTGCTCAGCAACTGGGAACACTTCATGCACAACGCCACCGAGGTAGATCCGCTGGTGCGTATGGCGGTCGCGCACTACCAATTCGAAGCGATCCATCCATTTACCGACGGCAATGGTCGCACCGGTCGAGTGCTCAACACGTTGTTCATTATGGAGCAGCAACTGCTGACGCTGCCGGTGCTGTATCTCAGCCGCTTCATCATCGCGCACAAAGCGGACTACTATCGCCGGTTGCTCGACGTTACGCGCACCGGTGCGTGGGAGCCGTGGCTTATCTACATGCTCACCGCGATTGCCGAAACCGCGGCGTGGACTACGCTGAAAATCGCGGCCATTCGCACGCTCGCCGACGAGACGGCGGTCACGGTCAAAACCAAGCTGCCGAAAATATATAGCCGCGATTTGGTCGACGTGATCTTCGAACAGCCCTACTGCCGCATCCAAAACCTTACCGAGCGCGGCATCGCGGGGCGGCAAGCGGCAGCGCGTTATCTCAAAGCGCTCGTCGAAGTTGGCTTGTTACGCGAGCTCGCGATCGGCCGGGACAAACTATTTGTGAACATTGCACTGATGCAGTTGCTCACTAGTGAAGCCTAAACGATATTCCCTGCTACGCGCGCACAAACTGATTGCTGCGCGCTTCGTGGCCCAGCGTTGTCGTCGGGCCGTGGCCCGGAATCACCACAGCGTCGAGATTGCGCGAGTACAACCGCGTTTTGATCGACTGCAGCAACTGTTTCGAGTCGCCACCTGGCAAATCGGTGCGGCCGATGCTGCCTTTGAACAAGGTATCGCCTGCAAACACAACCGTGCGATTGCCGTCGGCGACCTCGAAACATACCGAGCCTGGCGTATGGCCGGGTGTGTGAATCACTTCGAGCTGTTGCTTGCCGAGTGTTAGCTTGTCGCCATGTTCAATGAAGCGGTCGACAGCCGCAGTCGGCCGCGGCGCCCAGCCGAACATCTTGGCTTGCTGTGCAAACCCGTCGTACAAAAACGTATCGCCGCGATGCAAGCAGATCTCGCCGCCATGCGCTTCTTTGACGTCACGGGTACAGTAAATGTGATCGAGATGCGCATGGGTGTGCACGATCGACCGCACCGTGAGATCGTAGTGCGCGATGATCTCGGCAATGCGCGTGGTTTCGCCGCCGGGATCGACCACGATGGCATCTTTACTGTCGGCGCACGCCAAAATGCTGCAATTGCATTGGAACGCGCCAGCCGGGAAGGTTTCGAGCAGCATCATGGCCAACTGGTAGCATATTCGAGGGCTTTCGGCGGCGGGGCCGCCTGCCGTCACGTTGTCAGAGCGGCGTGCTAGCACTACAAAACGTCAAAAACGACGCTTTACGATCGAGGAAGTCATGGCTGGCGGAGTAAACAAAGTCATTCTCGTTGGACATCTCGGACAAGACCCAGACATGCGCTACACCCCAAGTGGGCAAGGCGTGTGCGAGCTGCGGTTGGCAACCAGCGAAAGCTGGAACGACAAAAACGGCCAGCGCCAAGAGCGCACCGAATGGCACCGCGTCGTGGTTTGGGGCAAGCGCGCAGAAGTTTGCTCCAAGTACCTCGCGAAAGGTCGCCAAGTCTTCGTCGAAGGCCGCATCCAAACGCGGTCGTACGACGACAAAGAAGGCCAAAAACGCTACATCACTGAGATCATTGCCAACGATGTGCAATTCCTCGGCGGTGGCAAAGGCGAAGGCGGCGGTGGCCAACGCCGTGGCGGCGACGACGGCCCACCTCCACCAAGCGATGGTGATTTCGGTGGTGGCTTCGGCGGCGGTGGCGGCGGTGGCGGCCCCGACGACGATATTCCGTTCTGACAATTGCGCAGCTCGGGCCTTCGGCCGACGACAAGTCGCCGGCATTGATGTTGGCCAGCGCGAGTACGGACAATTTGCAGGTGGACACGGTATCCGCAACACGACGCAACCATGGACGGCAAGCCGAAGACGGAGTGCTGAGAGTCTCGCGCTTATCCGCTTGCGCAATGGTTCGCGTGTGCAACGCAACCTGCTAGTGTACGCCCGTGCCGCGTAGCGAACTTTGGCGTGACTCCAACTTCATGCGCTTATGGACAGCGCAGATGGTGAGCGCATTTGGTTCGCGGATCACTCGCACGGCATTGCCGATTATCGCGGTCGCGACCCTTGGTGTGCCGGAAGGCATGATGGGCATCATGTCGGCCGCGCAATTTGCGCCTGGTGTGCTGATCGCGATGTTCGCTGGCGGCTACATCGACCGGCATAGCAAACGCAGCATCCTGATCGTTGCGGATCTGGTTCGCGCCGCCTTGGTCGTATCACTGCCGATCGCATGGTGGCTTGGCGCACTTACCTTGGCGCAATTAGCAATCGTCGGTGCTGGGGTTGGCGCGGCCACAGCGTTGTTCATGATCACCGACAATGCTTACCTGCCGGCGTTGATAAGCAAACAGCACCTCGAAGAAGGCAACGCCAAACTCGAAACCTCCGATGCCGTCGCCGAAATCAGCGGCCCCGCCGCTGCGGGTTCATTGATCGCTGCACTTGGGGCACCGCTCGCAGTCGTGATTGACGCCGCAAGTTATGTTTGGTCGGCTTGGTGGCTCGCCCGCATTCGCGAGCCAGCGTCAACCACCGTCGGTGCGGCGCCAGTTCCGCCAGGCCGTCGCAATCGAACACCTGCCCTGGCCGACCTCAAGTTCGGCCTGCGCACGGTGTTTCAGCATCCCGAGGTGAAGTGGCTGGTATTGGCCCACATGATCTGGGCGATCAGTGGTGGCTTTTTCATGACGTTGTACTCAATGTACTGCCTGCGCGTTTTACATTTGTCGACGGCGACGCTTGGCGTTGTCATTGCATGCGGAGGCGTTGGCGCGCTGCTCGGTGCGTTGTTGTCGCGCTTCATGAAACGCGAGTTCGGCATTGGGCCAACCATCATCATTGCCTCTACGCTTTCGCTGCTCGCCGCGTTGCTGATGCCGCTGGCCGCTGGTCGCTCGCATGCCACGATGCTGGCCCTGCTCATCACACATCAAGTCGCCAGCGACGGCTTCTCGGTCGCGTATGTAGTGCAAGCGGTTACCTTGCGCCAAACGGTGCTTCCGACCGATGTTTTAGGCCGTTGCAACGCGGCAATCCACGTTTG
This sequence comes from Deltaproteobacteria bacterium, assembly GCA_029565465.1. Classification (GTDB taxonomy): domain Bacteria; phylum Myxococcota_A; class Polyangia; order Haliangiales; family Haliangiaceae; genus JABFXX01. Next base: position 1,868 of record JAKQOD010000803.1, on the reverse strand, counting down.
TACCAATGGTATTGTGCCGCTCGCGGCACTCACCGCCGGGGTAATCGCACAATACGCAGGCATTACCACAGCGATATGGGTCGGCGTCCTCATTGGCCTCGCGGCCCCAGTGTTTCTCCTACCACTGTGGCGGCTCCGCACCTTGGCCAAGCACGACTAAGGTGATCTTGCCCACAATCGCAAGCGTACCGACGTGGTTTATTGCAAAACGTTTTCAATCATCCCCGACACTTGCGCACCAGTCACTGCAAGCGCTACCCTAGCAACGAGGTGGTTGCATTTTCTTCGATTCGGCGTGCGTTTCGGCTCGCGCTTGTTTGTGCCCTGACGAGCGTCGTCACGGTGCCTGTGCTTCATTCTTCCGCATATGCCAAAGGCGACGACGACGACGATTCAGAAGACAGCGACAGCGAAGATAGTGGCGACGGCGACGAACAGGGTGGCGACGACGAAGATGGCGATGGCGAGGACGAAGAAGCCGACAAAAACCAACCCGCGGTAACCGCTGGTGGCCTGTACAACATCAACACGTACCCAGTCCGCGAATTGCAGCGTCCACTCACGATGACGCAAGGCATTTTGCAGTTGCGCGCTGGCGTCGGCGTTGACGTGAGTGCCCAAACGGCCTTCGAAAGTTACGGCCACATTTTCGATTTCCGTTACGGCATGAAGGACAACTTCACCCTGCTCGGCGCATTTAACAGCGCCTACAACTTCAAGTCGTACGAATTTAGCGCCGGCATGGAAGCCTCGCTGGCCTACGATCTAATCGATTTTCGTGCCGCATTTAGGTTGTCACGCGATACCACTACCGATGCAATGACTGGGACGTCTTCGTCGAAAACCGGTGGCCATGTCGACATCGGTTTTCCATTCCGTTACGTCGCTAAACCCGAAGTCGCCATTGTTGCGCTCGATACGTTGATGTCGATCGACTTCGACAGCAAGCCTGACCTCAATCCATCATTGGGGATTTCGACCAACCCTATTCCGCCCGTGTCGATCGTGATCTTTGCCCAGATGCGCATCGTTGATTTTAACACCGATGCGGCAAGTTTTACCGTGCCCGCAACGGCGCGCGTGCAATTCTCGCCAACCCAACGGCTCGACCTCGGTGCCGAGTTTAAGTTTCTCAACGTAAAACCGGTCGAAGGTAAAAAGTTCTACGACGACCGGTTCTTGTCTTTCTACGGTCAAGCGCGCTTCTAACCCCAAGAAAAGTAACCCAGTGAAAGTCTGCCCCAAGTGCTTTACTCGATTCCCCGCTAACGAGCGGTTCTGCCTGCATGACTCGGCAGTGCTCGTCGAGGAGGAGGATATTGCGCGCCTAGGTAAGCAGATCGGCAACTACCGGCTCGATAAGATCCTTGGCCGTGGCGGGATGGGTACCGTGTATGCTGGCGAGCACATCTACATTAAAAAGCCAGTTGCCGTAAAAGTGCTGCATCCGCAGTTCGCACGCTATCAAGAAGCAATCCACCGCTTTTTGCGTGAAGCGCGCGCCGCAACGTCGATCAATCATCCAAACATCGTCGACGTTACCGACTTCGGCATCCTCAACGACGGCCCGGTTTATTTCGTCATGGAATACCTCGAAGGCATCAGCCTTGAGGACTTGATCGAAAAAGAAGGTGCCGTGGATTTGCACCGCGCGCTCAACATCGCCAACCAAATGGCGTTGGCCCTCGAAGCCGCACACGATCAAGGCGTCATCCACCGCGATCTAAAGCCTGACAACATCATGTTGCTCAAGCGGCCAGGTCGGCGCGATTTGGTCCGCATGGTGCCAGGGCAAAACTGGATAACCGAACGCGAAGAATCGTATGACTTCGTGAAGATCCTCGACTTCGGCATCGCCAAAGTGCTGA
>JAKQOD010000766.1 GCA_029565465.1 Deltaproteobacteria bacterium | reverse complement strand
TGCACATGTTGGTCGATGCTGCGAATAACCAAGCACTCACCAGCGCGGTGCGCGGCGTATCGATTCGCGTGGCGCGGGCGATTAACAAATTCTGGGGCCGCAAAGGCCGCGTCTTCAACGACCGCTATCACGCTCGGCTGCTGCGTTCTCCGACGGAAGTGCTGGTTTCGCGCCGCTACATTTTGAACAACTATCGCAAGCATTTGCCGGAGCGATTGGAAACTGAACGCACGCAACCGCAGGCGGCGTGGATCGCGGTCACGCCGAAGCACCTCGACGTCGCGCGGCAGATCCTCGAAGCCAAACACTGGGTCGATCCATATTCGTCGGCGTGGCTGCGGCGCAAAGGCGTCGCGTGGCCAACCGGTCGCAGCTGGACGTTGTCCGACGACGCGGCTGCGAAAGCCGAACGGTACTTGGCGCGGCGGCAACGTTGCTAACCCAGCAGCTTGGCGTCGCGCAATGCCGTGCTAGCGCCCAATGGGTGATGGGTGACGCCGTCGTCGGGTGATGGGTGATGGGTGATGGGTGACGGGTGATGGGTGATGGGTGACGGGTGATGGGTGATGGGTGACGGGTGATGGGTGATGGGTGATGGGTGATGGGTGATGGGTGATGGGTGATGGCATCCCTCGCGAAGTTGAAGGTTCCCGCTATCGCGTCGGTGGCCGCATTGGTCTCGGCGGCATGGGCGAAGTGTTGTCAGCGCTCGACGAGCAAGTCGGCCGTGAAGTTGCCGTTAAGCGCATGCGCAACCGCACGCTTGCTGCGTTCGTCCGGTGCAGCGCTGCCAGGCACGCAGAGGCCGCCTTGAGCTGCTGCCGTGCAGGAATTCTGCGTCCGTGTTACTGCGGCGGTCGCAGATCGCTGACATCTCACCGGAACTTGTGGTGAATCGTTGGCTGTGTCCGTGTCCGTGTCCGTGTCCGTGCCCGTGTCGGTGTCCATGTCCGTGTCCGTGTCCGTGTCCGTGCCCGTGTCGGTGTCCATGTCCGTGTCCGCGCCCGTGTCCGCGCCCGAGTCCGAGTCCGAGTCCGCACCCGTGTCCGTGTGATGCTCAGCGAGGCTGCGCCGTGTGAATTTTTGTTGTGCCTCAAGACCACCAGACCAACAAGGGAAAATGAGCCATGAACGATCCATCGCATCATAGCGATCATAGTGGGGGCCGCTACCCCGACGCACGAGTGCCGGCTACTGCTTCTTGAACGTCCCGATATTGACCAGGCGCTGATCAACTACGTGCCCTGCCAGCAACTGATAATCTATGGTTTCGGTGATGGCTTTACCTGTGCTTTGCATTGTGCGGCCACTGTCCCAACTTGCTTTGAACGTTTTAACTGCGCCGGCTTTGCCCCACGCGCAGGTGCCTGGCGTTGTTAAACCACGATCGGTAATCACCTCACAGGCGTTGCCATCGACGACGATCCATTCACTTTGGGTCTTCAGCGTAAACTTCTTTAGATTAGCGACCGGGTTGATCCGATACGCAAGATTGTTGCCCAACAAAACCGTTTTGTTATCAAGGCGAAAATATGCGTAGGTCTGGGTCGAGCTCGGCGTGGTCCGCACTTTGACTTGACCTGCGGCATCAAACGACAACGCGTACTCCAAGGTTTTGGCGGTGCCATCTCGTGCGACTTCATTGATGTTGACCTTGCCGTCGGCCGCGATTGCCCAGGTTGAAACAACGCCGGCAAACTCATGGCGCCAGGTGCCAACCAACCCAGCCAAGAGCTTGGCCCCTTCGCCGTCGGCTAGCGGCGCCACCGGTGCATCATACGAAACATACGGCGCTTGCACGATCACGTCGGGCGCTGCACCCCCGTTGACGTTGCAGCTACCGATTGCCGCCATCGGCTGTGCGGCAGCTTCTAAACATGAGCGTTTCGGTTCATCAAGCTTGCTGCACAATTCGCCAAACTGGCTACGTTCCGCATAGTTCTTTTCGAAATCCGGGATATTGATTTCATGTTTCGCCAGCGTCGCAGCAATCGCAAGCCGACTCTTGTCGATGATGCGTTGACATTGCGCTACAGCGACTGGATCTGCTGGCGTTGGACCAGCATCCACCGTGCCGACAGCAACCGGCGCAGCACTGCCCGCTGCTACCGCGCTGCCGCCGAGGGCGGCGCTGCCACCTTGCTCCGCGGCGCTACCAGCCTTCGCTGCCGAACCACCTGCTGCGCCCGCATTTGAACCAGTTGGCGAGCCCTCGGTCGCCGAGCTTCCAGCTCCTGCTGCGGTAGGCTTGTCCTGACCTTTACCTTTGCATCCCGCACCCACGCCCATCACGCCCATCAATAAACCAACCATGGCAACTTGTTTCATGGTTGCAAGCCTATCAGAACGTCTCGTACGATTCGTACCTCAACGTCCGAATTCCGGACATCCTGCGCTTCGATTCTCGGTAAGTGTTTGCGCACCTGTCAGCTGAAATGTGTCAGCTATGTCCTCACCCATTTCAGTATTGCGTTACTAAAGTAGCAGCGCATGCAAAACAACCCTATCGAGCGTTGGCACCAAATTGTAGCTGACCGTGATCACGCAGGACTGGCAAACTTGCTGGCCGATGATGTGGTGTTTCATTCACCCGTGATGCACACGCCCCTCGCTGGCAAAGCCGTGACGCTGCAGTATCTGCAAGCTGCAATCGCGGTGTTCTACAATCCCGCCTTTCGCTATGTGCGCGAGATCGTCGGCAGCGCCGATGCTGCTCTCGAATTCGAAGTCACGCTCGGGGGCATTTTCGTCAACGGTGTTGACTTGATTCACTGGAATCCCGACGGTCGCATCGTCGATTTTAAAGTGATGATTCGGCCGCTCAAAGCTGTGCAGTTGATCCATCAGCAGATGGCATCGATGTTAGCGCCGAAGGGCTGACGCGTTGCTTTTGTGGTCGCAGCGCGGCAGCGTTGCGTAACGATTGCGCACGCCGTGATGTCAGGTTATTGTCAGTTAATCGATGAGGAAAAAATCGCGGCTGTTTGCATTAGCGGAAGCGTTACGGGCACGACGCACGGGCGTCACCGCTGAAACCTTGGCGGAACAATTTGGCGTTACGTTGCGCACGATCTATCGCGACCTGGCCGCGTTGCAGGATGCCGGCGTGCCGATTCGCGCCGATCGTGGCCGCGGCGGCGGTTATGCGCTCGACAAAAGCTATCAACTGCCACCGATTAACTTCTCAGCGCGCGAAGCTGCTGTGTTGGTCGCGTTGGCAAATGCTGCATTGGTGCAGCGCACGATCCCGTTCACCGAGACGCTGAAAAGTGCGAGCGACAAAGTGCGCGCTGCACTGTCGTCGTCGGCGCAACGCGAATTACTTGATCACTTGCGCGATTTACAGATTGTTGGCGTGCCGACGCTGCCTTGCCCACCGGCGGTGCGGCGCGCAGTCGAAACGGCGTGGTTTGAGCAGCGCACCTTGCGCATCGTGTATCGTAAAACCAATGGCCACGAATCGCCCCGGCTGGTACGCATTCGCAACATCGTGTGCGAACGCACCCAGACTTTGCTCAACTGCGATGACCTTGACACCAAAGCCGAACGCCAGTTCCGAATCGACCGCGTGATCAGCGCGACGTTGATGTAGGCGTGTTGCGCTCCAACGTTGTCCAAGGCCCAAGCAACGTTAGTAGCTAGGTGCCGTGCGATAGAACGAAAAAAACTGGAGAATCGTCGTCGGTGCGGTGCTTGTCCACCCATGGCCCGCGGCTGGGTCCGCGCGCAGGATGCTGACCAAGCCTTGCTTTCGAAGCGCGGCGTCATACGCGCGTGCAGTCTCAATTGGAACAACATGATCTTGCTCGCCGTGCAAAAACAGCGTTGGTGGATGCGCCGTTGGCAGTCGATCAGGGACGCTACAGAGTAGCCCCGCACACGTCGCCCATGCAGCAGAAGCGATGGCTAGCGCACGAAACCTTTCGGGGTAGGCTTGCGCCATGCGGCTCGTCATGTAGCCGCCGCTTGAAATGCCGGCGGCGAATAGTTCACGAGGGTTTAGCGGACCAAAGGCACCACGCTCGATGTCGGCAAATAGCTGCTTCATGAGTGCGTGATCGGGTGAGCTGCGCCATGCCCACACGAAAGGCAAGACGTTGGTATCCCAAAACGAATGGCCACCAAATTTGGTTTCCGGCGTTAGCACCGCAAAGCCATGCTCGAGCAGTGTGCGTACAGTTTCAGTTTGATAGTAGGCACCGAATGCATCAGTGCGCTGCGCGGCCCAGGCGCGCTCAGCCGAAAAGAGTGAGCCTTGGAATAAGATGACCGCGGGCCAACCCTGGCGCGGTGGCTGACCGGCTGGCACTTGCCAGTGGACGTCACGAGAAAACCAAGCAGCGACGATGGTATTGGATTGATATAGACAAGCGACTTGTTCGGCCGTTGCATCGCAGCGCGCTTGCGTTGCATTCGGCCAAGCCGCTTGATGCGCTTTGCAACTCGTAGCAAGCGCCAGCGTTACTGTTACTCCAGCACAACGCATTATTGCTGCGGCGCAGTGCCCCAGCCGGTGATCGCGAAGCGCGGCATCACGATGCTGGTGTGCACGTCGTGAAAGCCGGCAGCAATCATGCCGCGCTGCAACGCTGCGGCGGAAAAGCGAGTTGGGTGAATGTCGCGCCGCGAAAAGCCATCGCGGCGCGCGATCAATTCGAGTGCGGTGGACTCGACGGCGGGCAACCACGGTTCACCATAGTTCGGCGTGCTGAGCCACAAGCGCCCACCAGGCAGCAACGAACGGCGCAACCCGACGAGCCACAGCGGCCACGCCAGTACGTGTTCGACAACTTCTTTGGCGTAGATTGCTGCGAACTTGCCGCGGCGATCTGTACGTTTGCGATCGCCGTCGCCCGAACTTGCAGCCCGCCGGTCGCTACCGCCACGCGACGCAGCAAGGCCGGCGTCGAGAGGAACTTCCGGTGGCACCACGTGGCCGGCAACGATGCGTGGATCGTTGCGCGCCATCACGGCTTCGACGGCGCGCGGGTCGATATCAGCGACGGAAAAGGTTAAGCCTTTGGGCGCGTTGTCGATTTCGTGCAACAAGCCGCAGCCAACGACGAGCACATGGCCGGTTGGATGTTCGTCGGCAACGGTGCGCAAAAACTTTGCAAGGTTACGTTCAAGTGGCGCGTGATACAGCGACCAAGGAAAGCGGCGCGCCCGGGCGTGATTGCTGAAATAGTCGTTATCGTCGACGGCGCTCATAGTGGTTGAACTTCACCGCAGCTAGCAATGATCATGTACTCGTAGGCGTGTGGCGAATCCGGTGGCACCAACGGATCTTGCACCGCCCAGCTCACCAGCTTGGTAAGCGGCGCGAGTGCGGCGTCGGGCAGGTACTTGTACAGCTTGGCTGGGTAGTGGCCGGTGGCTTTTTTGGCGATGAATTGCAAAAACGCCGGCGGCATAAACATGCGGAACAAAAATTCCGAGCGCTGCGAGCCAAGACCCAACACCGAGTCGACCTTCCAGCCGTTTTGCGCCAACAACCGGCGCCATACTTTTTGATCGTACAAATGCCAGTGCTGAAAAAAGCCGTTCATGGCGCCCGCGACGGTCATTGCAACGCGTGGCAAGTGTTTGAGCAACAGTGATTGCATGCGGCCTTGATAGGCCCACTGAGGCGTTGGCACAAACATCACGAGCCGTGCGCCAGGTGCGGCCGATGCACGCAGGTTGGCCAGCGCAGCGTCGATATCGGGCACATGTTCGAGTGAACAATTGCCAATGATCTGTGCAAAGCGTTGGTCTGGAAACGGTTGCTCGGCGGAAACGTCGGTGAGTTCGGCGTTGATGCGTTGTTTGGCCTGTGCGATTTCACGGGCCGAGATGTCGATGCCGTAGATCGACTGACCAGCATGATCGCGCAGCGTCCACCAGTAGCCGTCGCCGCAGCCGACGTCGAGGGTGGCGCCTTCGACGGGGCCAAGCGCTTCGATGGCAACCAAGCGATTCACTTCGCGCAGCGTCAGCGACATCGGGGCGTGGCGCAGATACGCTAGTGCCCAGGCGCGCAAGGTGGTGTCATCGGGCAAGGTCAGATCGGGCACCTTGCTTGGCCTTGCGTTGCGTTGCCTTGAAATCATGGCGCGAAGTAACCACGGCAGGCCCCCCGCTGGCTAGGCCCGAAGTAGCGCAGCGCAGAAGGGTTACTCAAATGCCTTGAGCGGCATGCGCAGGCCGCCCAGTGGAATCGTTGCTGGATTTCGTGGGTCGGTAGTTTGTGTAATGATTACATAGCTATGCGGACCAGGTTGGTAGACAACGACGTGGTCAGGACCAGCCGCGGGCAGCAATGCTAGCCAGGGCTGGTTGGCAGTGGCGGGATTGTTGGCTGCGATTTCGGGCACGACCAAATCGATCTCGACCACGTTGCCGTGCAGTTTCTGCTGCAGTGGTAGCGCGTAGGAGAAGATGTCGAAGGGCCAGCGCGGGAAAAGATCGTTGTGTAAGGCGCCGCCGTAGACCACCACGGCATCGGTTGGGAAGCGTTCGACGGTGCGCAGCGTGGTTTCGCCGAGCTTCGATGTGATGGTGGTTAACAAACGGAAGAAATCGACGCGGCCGCGGCGGTCGAGCAGGCTGTCTTGTTCGATCGGCGTCATTTGCAACAGATGCAACGCCATCGACGAGAATGCTGGCGCTCGAGCTGGCATCAGCGCCGCGTTTTGCGGACGGTCGATCGCCAGCGTGACTTGCCGCGCTAGCGCGGACACCGGCGCTGACCATGAACCGTCGTCGATCCACGATTCGATCACGAGATGTTTAGCCACCAGATCCAGCACGGGCAACACGTCGGTGCGAAACAGCGTGCTTGGCGCCGGCACGTTGGCGCTGCGTTTAGTTGGATGATACTCACCAACCGCAAAGACTTTGGTGTTGCTGTTCTCGGCCAAGATCAGCCGAATCGCTTCCGGCAAATTGCGCACGGTGCGATGCGGCGTTTCCGCCACCGGGTCATACGTTCGACAGCCTGAGGCAGTGGCCGTGAGGCTTGCCAGGCTTGCCACCGTGGCCCAAAGCAATGCGCGCATCACTCCAAGACACCGGCAACGTTCCCAGGTTGCATCCCAACTTATGCATTTGAAATCATTGTTGATTTTTGGACGGGTGGGTGCGACCCGAACCACGGGACGGGTGGGTGCGACCCGAACCACGGCGCCAATCGATCGGCTGGCAAAGCACGCTACACGTTAACGAGTAGGCGGAATTGTAAAACGCGGGCAGGGAGCCGAGAGTACAAGGATGACGAACGTTTCGCCGCTGGGTCATGCGTTGCAAGGTGTGCGGGTGCTGGATCTGTCGCGACTGCTGCCGGGGCCGTTTTTGACAATGATGCTGGCGGACCTGGGTGCGGATGTTGTGAAGATCGAAGATCCGCGGGTCGGAGACTATTTGCGTGCGTTTCCACCAGCGAAAGGCGGCGTTGCTGGGCGCTATCTTGCCGTGAACCGCGGCAAACGCTCGATGGCGCTCGATCTAAAAGAGCCTGCTGGCCGCGCGGTGTTTTTGCAGATGGTGGCCAAAGCCGATGTTGTCGTTGAAAGCTTTCGCCCCGGCGTGATGGCCAAGTTGGGGCTCGACTGGGACACGCTGCGCGCGATCAATCCACGCATCATCATGTGTTCGATCAGCGGTTACGGCCAAACCGGCCCGTATCGCGAACGTGCGGGCCACGACCTCAATTACATCGCGCTTGCTGGCGTGCTCGCCATGGGCGGCACACGCAACGGCGCACCCATGATGCCGGGCGTGCAAATCGCTGATCTTGCGGGCGGTGCTCTTTGGAGCGCCACCGGTATTCTCGCCGCGTTGTTTGCGCGCGAACGCACAGGCGTTGGCACGCTGCTCGATATTTCGATGACCGAAGGCGCACTTACGTTGCTCTCGGCCGAGCTTGGCAACCTCGACTGCGGGGTGACACCATCGCGTGCAACCGAAATGCTCAACGGTGCTGCTGCTGCGTATGGCGTTTATCGAACCAGCGACGATCGTTATCTTGCCATTGGTGCACTTGAACCCAAATTCTGGATCGCACTTAACACAGCGCTTGGGCGCACGCCGAGCGTTGCGGAACTCGCTGGCAACCAGCAACAACAAGCCGCGACGCGGGCAGACCTCGCCCTGGTGTTCGCAACGAAAACCCTTGCCGAATGGACAACGATTCTTGCAGCTCATGACTGCTGCGCCGAGCCCGTGGTTGAACCCAATGAACTTGCGGCACTGCCTCTGCATCAAGCGCGCGAGGTGTTTTTCACGATGGATGGCGGCCCTGGCGTGGGCCAGATCACGCAAGTTCGAACCCCGCTGGGTGCGCCGCTAACCACTAGTGCGCCGCCCACCTTGGGCCAGCACACCGACGAGATCTTGCGTGAGTACGGCGTCAGCGCACCATAATCCATACATAAAGCGTCGCCCTTGGCCTGAGTAATACGATGTCATTCGCTTGTTGTTGGCCTGCAGTGCCCAGCTGCGCGACAAGCATCTTCTATGAAAAAACCAATGGCTTTAGTTTTCACTATGCTGGTTGCAGCGTGCGGTAGCGGCAGCGATACCAAGGTCGATGCGGCAATCGACGCTAAACCGATCGATGCGGTGGTCGCTGATGCGCCGGCCCCGCTCGTTGGCCTTGGCCAGCGGTGCGTAACGTCGCAAGACTGCCCAGCGAGCACGCCTGGTTGTTTGATCAAGCCTGGTGCTGCCGCCGGTTTCTGCAGCGCAATTTGCCATATGAACGCCATGTTCATGACGGATGCCAACAGCATGATCGCCGGTGGTACGGATGTTTCGCTCGATGATCCTAAGTGTTTGGCGTTGTTTACTGGTGGCGTCACCGGCGTGCCTAAATGCAACCAATTTGTCAATCGCACGCCATCGGGCGCCCTGATGCCAAACACTACGTACACCGTGCAAGCGGTTTGCAATGTAGCCTGTACAACTGCCAATACGTGTCCGTCGGGCATGACCTGCAACATGGGCAACTGCGAGTACTAGGTTAAAACTCCGGCCCCATTTCTTGCGCGATGGATACAAATCCGTCGCGTGCGACGACGACGTGATCGACGAGCGGAATGCCGACAACAGTTGCGACTTCCCGCAAGCGTCGAGTGAGCAGCAAATCTTCCGGGCTGGGTGATGGATCTCCAGACGGATGATTGTGTGCGATCACACCAGCGGCGGCAGCGACCCTGATCAGCGGCCGGAAAACTTCGCGTGGAAATACTTCGACGCTCAGCACTGATCCGCGCGCCACTTCAAAGTCAGCGATCCATTGGCCACGTGCATCAATCGCAATAACGATGAACACTTCTTGCCGAAGATTGGCTACGCGCGGCCGCAACAGCGCATAAACATCGTCGGCCGATTGCATTTGGCGCGGTGGTGGTGGCCCCGACCAAACGCGGCGCGCTAGCTCAAACGCTGCTGTGATCCTCGCTGCTCGCATGAAGCCAACCCCAGGAATCTCCGCGAGCTCAGGTGGGAGGGCCGACGCAAGTTCGTGCAAGCTGCCAACATGGGCAATTAGTTGTGACGCTACTTGCCGCGAAGGCCGCCCAGGTGTGCCGGACCCGAGCAACAGTCCAAGTAGTTCGTCGTCGGACACGGTGGTTGTTTGCAGCGACCACAAGCGTTCCGCTGGCCGTTCTTCATTGCCAACCGCAGCAGGCGACGCGTTTGCAGCGCGTGGCGCAACGGTTTGCGATGAGGTTCGTCCGGTTGTTTGCACACAGCAGGAGATTGCAGTGTTTGTGCCAGTGCGTGCTCAGCTCGCAGCGGTGTGCATGATACGGCCGTGTTGTTGCGCAAGACGCTGTATTACCTAGCTATTGCGTTGCAACTCGCCGCTCAATGCTGGCAATCCCAGAACATGGCCACTGTCCCGAAGTGTCCAGGATCCGTCCACCCATGTCCGGGAGTGTCCGGCCGTGGGCCAGCAAGCACGGCGTGCCACAATGTGTCGAGCGGCATGACTGTGGGCGGCCAGTCGAGCACGTGCAGGCCGCGACACCGAACTGCAACGACGGATATTGCAAACCATAACTATTGTCCGAAACCCGGACGTTAAGACTTGGCTTGCAGCGTTGCCACCAAAGTATCAAACGGCACCATGTTACCAGGCGGGACCACGCCGCTAGGCAAACTCAGGGGCGCGGTGACCCAGAAGAGCGTGCGCCCGCGCCGGATCAGCGCGCTACGTTCGCCGTCCAGCAACATGGCGCGCAGCGGTGTTTCTTGCGCAGCGGCACCGGTTTCATCCGCAAATGCGTAGACATACACTTGCGCAACTGCGCCGCCACGGGTGTTTTCAAATTGTTTCACGGTGAAGGCGCCGAATCCAACATTGCTCGGCGGCACCCAGCGCGGCGCTCGGGCCGGCTCGTCGCGTCGGGTAAGGCTGAGGCCACTTTTGGCCATCACCGCCAACGCTTCTTCCAGATTCGGGGCGCTTGCTGTTGCGCTCGGCTTGGTCGCTAACGGATCTGCACTCATCGATTGGTTGCCTTTGCTACAGCCGAGGACAATCACCACAAGCAGGCAAGCGAAACGGTTCATATCATTGCCTCCAAAATTTGTGGATGCCGTTGCGAGCTATGGACCAGCGCCCGCCGCGGCCACGAACTTGTACGGCGAGTCATGCCGAATCATAGCGTAGCAATAGCGGTGCGGCCGAAAAAAGATGGCGTTCGCGGCGAGCACCGAATGAAGGCAAAGTTCACAAGCGCGATAACCACCGCGTCGAAGCCCACCGTTAGGTAGGATCCCAAGCCCAGGGTAGGGCCGATATGTTGCGTTGGGCAAGCCAGACATCGCCGGTGGTTGTTGGTCTAGCGCTCAAATTGTCGCGCGCGCGATGCGGGGCAAGCTAGAATCTGCGACGCTGGCAGCATGGCAAAGCAACTCGCTACGTCGGTTACGTTTGAAACCCTGCTTGCGCCTATCAAACACAAACGCAAGCCCGCTGTTGCCAATGGGTTTTTGCCTTGGTTGGCCAAGCACGCATCGCCAGAACTGGGGCGTTGGAATGTTGCGTTGACCAAGCAAGCCGTGCGCGCTGGCTACCGCAATGCGCTGTTTGCAGCCACCACGCTGCCGCTTTCGAAAGCGATCGCGATCGACGACGACGGGTGCCGTGCTGCACGCATTCGTGCGCTGTTTGTGGGTGCCAGCCCGATTCTTGAAGATGCTGAAGAGTTGTGGCTTGCGACCTGGGCGCCGACTCCAACCGGTACCAGCCAAGTGTGGGCGTCGCATCAAGATGAGCGCGAGCTCGAATTGCTCGACGAATCGATCGCTGATTTTGTGTTGCGGCAGTATCGCGAGGATTCGTATTTCAACGATCCCGACGACGCAAACGCCGTGACATTGCCGGCAACGTTGGCTGCGCTGAAGGTGACCACCAAGCGCACGAAATTACCCAAGCTGCTTGGGCCAGCTGATTTGCAGGCACGCACTGATTGGATTGTTGCGCAGTTTTTTCCCGAAGGTGACTGGTACGGCATCGGCGATGGCATCGAAGGGCTGCCAGCGTTTGCTGAGTACCAAAAAGATTTCGCAGCCGGCCAACGCGGGTTGGTGCAGCAATGGCCGCATCATCAAGCCTATTGGTTGTTGCATCATCTCGCGCTCGAAAACTTCGAAGCGCTGGCGCAGTTGGTGCCTGTGGTGGAATTGTCGTATTCACCGACGGCAGAGCTGGTAACCGTCGCGAAACGCGCCATGGCTAAGCAGTCGTTGCCAGCATGGTGGCCAGCGAAGCGGCTGGTTGAGTTTCGTGCCAATGTGCAGGCATTGCAGCCGGCTGCGTATGCGCCTAGCGCCAAGCCGGCGCTGAGCAGCGGCCGTGACGGCAATACTGTGGAGTCGGCGAAGCGAATCGTGCAAAGTGTCGCCAAGAAAAGCGGCTATGCCGTAGATGCGTTGGCCACGTTGGCAGAGTTGCTCCACGGTGCCGGGCGTCCGAGTAAGCACGAACAAGCGTTGATCAAGGCTGAATTTGTCAACGACGAGCGAACCAGCATGCTGCTGCGGTCCAAACGCGGCAATGCGCCGCTGTTTCAGAACATGTTGCGGGCTTTGATCGTCGACGCCATGATGGCGTGTAAGGACGACAAAAAGATGGCGGCGGCGTTGGCAGCATATAGCGTTGCATTGCTTGAGCGCAGTGGCACCGTCGACGACAATCATCGCGACGCAGCGTTTGGTGCGCTTGCGCTGTTTGGTGCAACCCGCAGCAACTTCGCAGACTTCAGCGCAGCGCTGGTCGCACGGTTCGGCGACTTGCAAGCCTTGTCGCGGTTGCGCCGCTTGGAAATTACCGCCGTCGCCGAGCAACAAGTTAGATATGCAAAGGATGCCAGCGCTCGGTTGTATCTGCGCAGTGAAGCAGCGCGCTACGCGGCTCAGATCAACAGTGCACAAACTGACACAGCAGCGCTCGCCCTCGGTGCGTTGCTGCGCATGAAAGACGCCAACGCACTACAGTTGTTAACGGTGATGATGCGTACGGCGGAATACTCACGCCTCAATCAAGTTGTGTTGATGGCCATCGTCGCATTCTTGGTCGACAATCCGAGCCGGTTGGCAGCGCCTGCGTTGCAAGCCGGTTTCGAGCGTGGCCTTGGTGATGCTGCAAGTGGCGAACGCGCATTGCTGGCGCAAGCATTGGCGAAATGCGACGGCGCATTGGCAACAAAGGTGCTGGCCGCCGCGGCCACTCCGTCGAAAGCCATCGCAGTGCGTGCTGCTGCCTTCGCTGGTTTGCTGCAGGTGGCGAGTGCCCGTGCCAAACATGTTGCGGCTGCACGTAAACTGCTGCAGCAACTGGATCCTACCGACGAAACCGATTGCGGCGTTGGCTTGGCGTTGTTGCGCGCTGCAGTTGCGAGTCCTGGCAAAGCGCAATTCGCAGCTGATCTAAAAACGTGGAAGGCGGCCAAACTTTCCAAGCGTGCCAACAACACCTTGGTGGCGTGGCTCAAAGCAGCATGAGCGCCCGCGCCGTCAGTGTTTGGTAAGTGCCAACAAGCCGGCCGCCAGTGCATCGCCGATGAGGTTGGCGCCTTTGGTGGTGGGATGTTGAAAATCATTGGTGACGAGTTGGCGCTTAGCCCAGCCGCGTGAACTGCCAGCGCCACCCATCCATTCGTAGGTGTTCCAAAACGCACAACCGTGCGCGGTGGCAACGCGATGCTGCACCGCAACCATAGCCGGCACCGACGCCCGCGGCGGCGTGTTGGGTTGGCGCCAATCAAGCTGATCAAACGGTGAAATCACCAAACAAGAACGGGTTGGATTGGCGGCGCGCACCGCGGCAAGTAACTTGCCGTAGAGTTTTTCGTGTTCGTCGAGGGCGGCCCCCGCAGCCGGCAACCATTCAGCTTCGTTGGTGCCAAGCATGATGATGGTGAGCGCTGGCGCGCGGTGTTGCAGCTGCGCGGTCCAATGCGCTTGGTTATTGCGCAACAAGGTTTTAGCTGTGCCGTTGACGACGCCGAGATTATCGACCACCGCACCGCGCCCGTTTTCGAGCGCAACTCCAAACATGCGAACGCTGCCGTTGACGCGGACTTCGAGTTGTTTGATAGGCGATGCAAATGCGGTTTGGTCAAAACCTGCGGCCTTTTGCTCGGCTTTGGTCGACAGCGGCTTTACGACCGCTTTATCAGCGACGAGATCGAGGGTGCCGCCGTGAGGTTGCGCCATGTAAAACACGTCGGCGGTTGCAAACGGTGCGGCACTTTTGATGAACAAGCGCGCACCGTCGCTGCCCGTCGCGCTGCTGCCACCTAGGCCCATCAAATGGTCGGCTTCGGCCGCGCCGATCACGCCACGGCTGGTCCAGGTGCCTGCAACGCTACGCGTGGCTGAGCGCAACTGGCAATATGGATGTGGTGGCACAACGAAGACGAAGCCAGGACCGCCATTGCCAAACTCGCGTTGCAGTTTGGTGCGCACGCGATCGACGATTTGATCATCGGCGGTGAGCGAATCGCCAATGTACGAAAGGCGCAATGGCGCTGCCGGGTTGGCGTTGTGCTGTGCGTTGGCGCTGGCAACAAATGCGTCGAGTGCGTGCGCGTTGCAGCTGCCACCAGACTTGCTAATGCAGGGGTTATCGAAGGCGGCAGCGGTTAGCGCTGCGGCTTGGTTTGGTTCGTTCGTGGTTGGGTCGGCGGCCGCGGCGCCGGCGAACGCTCCAAGGCTGGCCGCAATTGCCGTGGCGGCATGAAACGCAGGGTAACGACGCAGCAAGCGCAGCATGGCGCTGCACATTGCCACAGCAACGACAGCGAGACAATGTGGCAGCATCGCATGGTTTGCGTACATTGTTGGGTTGCTCACGCTTTGCCACGCTGCAAACATGAGCGCGTTCGTGCAGGGTCGCTTGCGATACGGGTGGAACCGATTCACAATCGACCTATGCAAGCGCGGCTAACAAGGTTCGCAGCGTTCGGGCTCGTCGGCATCGCGACGGTGGCGAGTAATGCGTGCAACCGTGAAACGCCATGCGCTGGACGTGCTTTACGCCCTGGCGAAATTGCTGAATGCACAGTGCCAGGTTGGACCGACCGTGGCTATACGTTGCATCTGCCAACCGCGGCGCAAGCGGCGGCCGGGCCACGCGGTGTGATCATCAGTTTCCACGGTGGCGGCGGCAGTCGCGTCGGCGCCAATCGCACATCCTGCCCACGTGGCGACACAACATCGTCGGCTTGTTTCGCTTCACTCGCCAACGCCCGTGGCTACGCCGTGGTATTTCCCGACGGTACGGGCGCGCGGCCGGCGCGGAATCTGCGCACATGGAACGCTGGTGGTGGCGAGGCCTTGGCATGTGTGTCGGGTGCGGCCTGTCGCAGTGGCGTTGACGACATCGCATACTTCGATGCGTTGCTCGAACAGCTGCAGGGCTTGCCGCAATTGGACACTGAGCATCTATTCTTGACCGGCATTTCGAATGGCGCCGCCATGTCGCACCGCATTGCTTGCGAGCGGGCAAGCATGATTCGCGCGATCGCGCCGGTTGCTGGCACCAATCAATTTGCGGGTGATGGCGGCGCATGTGCCGACCCGGTTGCGGTCTTGCAAGTGCACGGCACTAGCGATCCTTGTTGGCCGTACGAAGGCGGTAGCCAATCTTGTTTAGAAAATAACGGCGACAAACTCGCGGTTGCACCATCAATGGAAGGGTGGCGCAGCCGCAATGGCTGCACTGCTGTGACCAACGATACGCTATTGAATGACATTGATCCCAGCGATGGCACCAGTGTGATCCTGCAGCGTTGGGCTGGTTGCCGCAAAGCAACCGAGCTGCTGCGCATCGACGGCGGTGGCCATACTTGGCCCAATGGCGATCCATATCTCGATGAAGATCGCGTCGGCTTGGTGACTCATGATGTTGGAAGCGAACAAATCTTGCAGTTCTTCGAGGACAACCGTGAATAGCCGTGCACGTTGGCCGAAGGCCGCGGTCGTGCTGGGCTGCTGCGTTGGTAGCGGCTGCGGTACGTTCACCGTACAGCACACCGCCGAACCGCTAGCGCGTGGGCAGTGGCGCGGCAGCGTGATTAGCACCGTTCAAACGTTACGCGACAACGAGCAAAGCGCAACGGTGCCTGGTGGTGCGGTTGGCTTGGCCGCGGCCCGAGGGGTCGGGCACAACTCGGAAGTTGGTGGCGCAATTTCGACGCTTGGCGTCGAGGCGTTTGGCAAGACACGGTTTTGGCAATCGAACGGTGCAACGCCGTGGTCATTGGCAGCGCTCGTCGCAATCGGCGGTGTGCAACTGCCAGCACGGAGCTTGATCTCACCCGGCACCGAAGTCCACGCACGGCTCATTGGTATTGCAACCAAGCGTACTTCAGGGTGTTTAACGTGGAGTGTTGGCCCGGCCGTCGCAGCCTATGAATTTTGGCCACGCAATGGTGGCAGCGAACACGGCGTGTGGTTCGGCGGCTTCGGCAATTTGGCTTGGCAGTGGTCGCCAGCATGGACATTAACGCCCGAGGTTTCCCTACATCGTGCTGCGAGTGGCACGTTTCCCGTCGACGGTTCGATTGCACAGCTTACCGTTGGTGTTAGTCGCACGTGGTGAACGTACGCACGATGCCTACATGCACACAGGCTTGGCTCGACGCGGATATCGATTAGTTACCCGTCAGATCCTTGTCACCAAATCCTGATCTTCGTTAGCATGGACACATGCGAAAACTCTTAGCTGTCACTGCAGTGACAGCAGGCTTGCTCTGCGCGCAAAACGCGTCTGCAACGGTAACTCAAGTTGACGGCACGATTCTGCCAGTGACAAGTGCGGCGCAAAATGCGCTGAACTCGTCGGAGAACGGCATCGACGCCGTGCTTGATGCTGCCAAAGTGCCCGAAGTGTTTCGGCCAAGCGAAACCGTGCCAGTGCAATTCTTCGACGTAGCCGAAGGTGCAGGCTTCGAAAACAGTTTCGGTTGGTACAACGTCGGCGACGATGTGCTGTCGCCTGCGGGCCGCGCCGCCAACTTGCATCGTGCAATGCAGTGTTCGATCGAACCCGGTGGCTCGGTCACTGTCGACTTCGCGGTTGAGCGCGCTGCTGGTCGTTACAAAGGTGGCTTCATCGGCTTCTATTTGATCACGCCGCAAGACAATCCGTCGGGCAATAACTGCGGTGATATTGGGTTGGGTACCGACAATCTTTCGCTGTTCGGCCGCATCTACTACACGCAAGCCGACCTCAACAACGACGGCGACTTCGTGCATCACTTGGTGTACACCTCGCCGAATACCGCGAACCGTTTTTATTTTGGCTTTGAAGACTTGTTTCGCGGCGGTGACAACGACTTCGAAGACATGATGATTCGCGTCACGGGGCTAACCCCGCCGTGCACGCCGCAAGCCGAAATCTGCGACGGTCTTGATAACGACTGCGACGGCTTGGTCGACGCGGCTGATCCAAACTTGACCGACGTTGGCAACGCCTGCGTCTGTGACGGCCAAATGATGACGTGTGTCGGTGGCGCGCGCGCTGGCGAGTGTCAAACCGGTGTCACCGTTTGCCGCACCGCGGAGATTCAATGTCAGTCGACGGTGAATCCAAGCCCTGAACTGTGTGATGGGCTCGACAATAACTGCAACAACGCGATCGACGACAATCCTGGTGGCACTGGCGCGGCGTGCGACGGTGGCGACGCTGACGCGTGCCCCGAAGGCAATATCGTGTGCGTCAATGGTGCACTCAATTGCAGCGACAACACCGGCGCCAATCAGGAACTCTGCAACGGCCTTGATGATGACTGCGACGGCAACGTTGATGAAACGCCAACCGATGTGGGCGGTGCGTGTGGCAACGATGTGGGCGCTTGCGACCCCGGGGTGTTCGTGTGCCAAGGCGGCATGCGGGTTTGTGCAGGTGCCACGGGCCCGTCGCCCGAAGTCTGCGACTTGCTTGATAACGACTGCAACGGCGTGATCGACAACGATCCAACCGACGTTGGCCAAGTGTGTGGCAACTCCGACGCTGGCGAATGTTCATTTGGTGCAACGATCTGCGTGTTGGGCGCGTTGGTGTGCGCTGGCGAAGTTGGCCCAAGCCCTGAGCGTTGCAACGGCCTTGACGACGATTGCAACGGCACGGTTGATAACAGCACCGTTGATGCTGGCCAGCCTTGCGGTGACAGCGTGGGCGCCTGCGACCCTGGCCAATTCGTGTGCGTCAACGGCGCGTTGGCGTGCCAAGGCGGCATTGGTCCAATCGCCGAAACCTGCAACAATATCGACGACGATTGCAACGGCATCGTTGATGACAACGTGCCTGGCGTGGGCACGGCGTGCGGCGGCATGGGTGCGTGCAGCGCTGGCACCAACCGCTGTATCAATGGTGCAATCACGTGCGTTGGGAACACCACCGGCGGCACCGAAATCTGCAACGGTCTTGACGACGATTGTGATGGCGTGATCGACGAAGGCGATTTGTGCAGCGGTGGCGTGTGCGAAAACGGTGAATGTGCAGCGCCTTGTGCCGAAGGTGAGTTCCCTTGCCCAACCGGCAAGGTCTGCAATGCCAACCGTTTCTGCGTTACCGATCCGTGCTTTGGCATTGTTTGCCCAGCTGGCCCTAACGGTGAATTCCAAGTTTGTAACGCCGGCGTGTGCAACCCAATCTGCAACGGCGTGCAATGCAATCCCGGCACCGAATGCCGCGCGACCGACGGTGCTTGCGTCCCAAATACGTGCGACTACTTGAACATCTGCGCGGCCAACGAGCTGTGCATCAACTCGGTGTGCACGCCTGACAAGTGCGCCGGCGTAACCTGTGGCGATGGCACGTTCTGCCGCGACGGCGCCTGCGTTGGCAGCTGCGCCAATGTGTATTGTGGCACTGGCGAGCTGTGCCGCGATGGCACCTGCGAAGCCACTGGGTGCGATCAAACCTGCGCGACCGGCTTGGTTTGCAATGCAACCGAAAATCGCTGCGAGCCAAATCCATGCAACGGCGTGACGTGTATGCCAAACCGGGTGTGCAATCCGTCGTCGGGGCAATGCGAACCGGACCGCTGCTTGGGTGTCGAGTGCCCAACTGGCCAAGCCTGCTCGTTAGGCCAATGCGGCCTGCTTAACGGCAACGAAGTGGTGGTAACGACGGGCGGCTCGGGCTGTAACAGCGCGGGTGACGGCAACGCTGCGGGTGGGCTGTTGGTGTTCGCTGCGCTTGCATTGCTCAGCGTTTGGCGCCGCGTGCCCAGGCATTGGCTTGCTGGTGCGAGCAAGCTTGCAGCGGTGAGTGTGGCGGTTGCAGCGGGGCTTGGCAGCACGAGCTGCAAGCGCAACGACTACTGCTTAAATTGCGAAATCGCGCAAGATGGCAACACCGGCGATGGTGGCTTGGTCGATGCACGGCCCGATGGGCCAACCACCGAATGCGACCAAGGCATCATCAAGCCCGAGAAGTGCAATGGCGTCGACGATGACTGCGATGGCGCCGCTGATAACGGTTTCGACTTGCTCAGCGACGAGAAAAACTGCGGCGCGTGTGGCGTCGAGTGCAATCGCAGCGGTGCGCAAACCCAGTGCGTAGCCGGCGCATGCGAAATCGTTGCGTGTTTTCCGGGCTTCGTCGATACCAACGGCGACGTCAGCCAAGGCTATGCCAACTCCGACGGTTGCGAATATCAATGCTTTACGTCCAACAATGGCGTCGAAGCGTGCGACGGCGTCGACAATAACTGCAACGGCACCGTCGACGAAGGCATCGACCTCACCGCCGATGAAAATAACTGTGGTCAGTGTGGCAAAGTATGTGATTTCTTCCAAGCCACGGCGACCTGCATGGCGGGCGCTTGCGGTTTTGATCCAAGCGCCGATTGCGCACCGGGCTTTCACGATCGCGATGGGATGCAAGCCAACGGCTGTGAGTATTCATGCAGCAACACCAACGGTGGCGTCGAAACTTGCGACTTGGTTGACAACGATTGTGACGGTGTCGTCGACGATGGCTTTGACACGCAAGGCGACGCTGCAAACTGCGGCCGCTGTGGCAATGTGTGCCAATTCCCGCACACCGTGCCGCGTTGCACCGCTGGCGTCTGTGGCTTTAACCCAGCAACGGACTGTGCGTTGGGCTTCGTGGACGTTAACGGCCGGCAAATCGACGGCTGTGAATACGCTTGTACAATCACCAACGCTGGCCTCGAAGCGTGTGACGGTGTTGACAACGACTGCGATGGCACGGTGGACGACAACGCGATTGGCACCAACATGCTGTGTGCGTCGACCGGCGCACCGGTGGGTGCATGCGTCGCGGACGGCATGACGGTGTGTTCACAGGGCTTCTTGGTGTGCAGTGGTGCAACCTCAAGCTCGTTGGAAACCTGCGACAACGTCGATCAGGATTGTGATGGCTCGGTCGACGATGGCGTGGTGCGCAACTGCTACACCGGCGCCTCTGGCACCGAAGGAATCGGCGTGTGTCACGGTGGCAGCGAAGCGTGCATGACTGGCGCATTTACCGGCTTATGCATCGGCGAAGTGACGCCTGGCGCCGAGTCTTGCAACAATCGCGACGACGATTGTGACAACAACGTCGACGAAGCCTTGCTCGGCGGGCCGTTGACTGAGTCATGTTATAGCGGCTCGCCTGGCACCGAGGGCGTCGGTACGTGTATGGCAGGCACCAAGACGTGCGCTGCTGGTGCGTTTGGTGGTTGTGTTGGTGAAGTCGTCGATACCGTTGATGTGTGTGGCGACGGCATTGATAGTGACTGTGATGGCTTGGAAGGCGCAACCGAAGGTTGCTTGAGCAGCAGTGCCGATGTGCGGATCGATGGCACCACGGGTGGTGCGCTGGCAACTGCCGATGGAGCTCAGCACTCGTTTGATGTTGAGATCGCTGCGGGTGGCGCAACCCTCGGCGCCAACCTCTACGTGGTGTGGACTGAGCTGGTTGGCAACGTTGGCGAAGTGTATTTCCGCCGTTCTACCGATGGTGGCGCAACCTGGAGCAATATTGTGAATCTGACCGCTGGCGTCGGCGAAACGGCGGTAAAACCGCTCATCGTCGTCGCACCTGGCACCACCGACCGCGTGATGATTGCGTTCCAATCGGTGTCGGGCGGTGTGCGTGACATTCGGTTCGTTCGGTCCACCGACGGTGGCGCGACCTTCAACGCTGTGTCCGGTGTGCTCGACGCCGCTGGCGATAGTTTCCATCATGCGTTGGCAGCTAGCGCTGATGGCCAAACCATCAACTTGGTGTGGGAGCGCCTCGACACTACGACGCTCAACCGCGACGTCATTAGCCGGACGTCGACCGACGGCGGTGTAACGTTCCAAGCTGAGCGTGTGATCAACGTTGGTAGCATTACCAACCCGGCGCGCTTTGCCGGTCGCCCTCAAGTGGCGGTCACGGCAAGTGGTCGCATCGTTTGGGCCTGGCGTGAGATCCGCGGTGCTCGCGCAACGCGCGATATCTTTGTTGCCAACTCAACGAGTGCCACCGCAGCGCCGGCAGCCGATGCGCGTGTCGACAACGATACCGCCGACAATCGTGATAGCGATTTCCCAGTGATGGCGCTTGCGGCCAACTCGGTCTACTTGACGTGGCAGGACGTGTCGACGCTCAATAACGGTGGTTCGGACGTAATGTTTTCGCGATCAATCGACGCCGGCCAAACGTTCGGCGCTGAACGCATCATCGACGATCCATTGAGCGAGGTATCCTCGTCGTTCTCGCCGCACCTCGCGGTAGATCCACGTACGGCCGTGGCCACCGACGACGTTGTTGCGTTGGTGTGGGAAGATCGGCGCGAAGGCACGCAAGCCTACGCATCGGTATCAAGCAATGGTGGCAGCACGTTCGCAGGCGCCAAGCGGGTGTCGTCAGTGAACGGCGACCCAGCAGCAGGCGAAACCAGCTTGCCGCAGATCGCGCATGCCGGTAACGGCACGATGGTTGTCACGTACCAGAACCGGCTTACTGCAGGCGCCAGTCGTGTCTATGTGGCCACCTCGATCGACAACGGCGCGAGCTGGACCAACAGCCACGCGTTGGCCGATACTGGTGGTGGCCAAGCCTTGGCACCACGCGTCGTGCCAATCGTTCGCGCTGGCAAAAACGGCGGACTCACGGTTTGGTCGGACTTCCGAGCCGGCACCAAAGTCAACGGCGATATCTACACGGTCGCGACCACAGCGCCGTAGCCGCCGTCAGGAAAAGCCAAAGCATGGCATGCTAGCGGTGTGTCAGCTACCTCCGCTTTGCGCCGCCCGGTGGTGGCCCTGTTTCGAACGATCATGCATGTGTACTTCCGTTCGGTGCAACGGGTCGGGCAGGTGCCGGCTGCAACCGTTGGTGGCCGCGTATTTGTTGCCAACCACCATAACGCACTAGTCGATCCGATGTTGATTTTGACCGACGCGCCATGTGTCATCTCGCCGGTTGCAAAATCGACGCTGTGGCGGATTCCAGGGTTTCGTTGGCTGCTCGACATCGCGAGCGCTGTGCCGATTGTCCGTCGACAAGATGTGCCGGAGAAACAAGCCGACAGCAACGCAGCCGCGTTCGATCGCATCGCGGCGCACCTAGCGGGCGGTGGCAATATTTTGATTTTCCCTGAAGGCAAAAGCCATGCAGACCCAACCATTGCACCGCTGCGTTCTGGCGCAGCGCGGATGCTGATGGCGGCCCATGCGCTCAAGCCTATGGCACCGCTGTCGTTTCAAGCTGTTGCACTCGAGTTTGACGCCGCCGATACATTTCGATCACGGACTGCATTGTTGTGGGGCTCACCGCGTGGGCTCGACGATGTAATTGCTTCGCATGACGCGCTCGAAGCGCAGGTCGACGCAATTACCGAGTTGATGCAAACCGACTTGCGCAGTTTGGTGATCGAAAGCGCTAGCCGCGAGGATCGTTTGCTGGTTGGTCGCGTAGCGCAGATGCTGAGCAATGATCGGGCTGCGACCAGCGATGCTTCGCTCGGCGATGAGCTCGCCACAGCCCGTGCGGTAGCGAGCGTCGGTGCACAATTGCAACAGCTCGCGCCCGCCCGCATCGACGAGGTGCGCACCACGGTGCAAACCTACTTCGGGCACCTCGCACAAGCCGAGCTGCGCGACATCGACGTTGCGGCGCCGCTGCGGCGCCGGCCGTTGAGCGAACTTTTGCGGCTTGCAACCACGGCGCCCCTCGCACTGGTTGGCCTGTTGTTGTATGCGTTGCCCTATCCATTGCCGCGCATCGTTGCGCAGCGTGCCGACGACGCTGACATGGTTTCGACGCTCAAACTGGGCGTAGCATTGGTGCTGTATCCGGTGTGGGCGACGCTACTGGTGGTCGCTACCATGCTGCTATTGCCTTGGCCTGCGTCGATCGGTGTTTCAATTCTCGCGTTGGTCGCGCCATTCGTCACCGTGTGGTGGCTCGATCGTTGGCAATCGCGGCCGGGCCGTTTCGCCACTCGTTCGTCCGAAACCCGGACGTCGCTCGCCGAAGCACGCCGTGCGGCCATGGCTGCCATCGGCCGAGCACAAGCGGTTGCGGTAACGTAGCTGGTGCTGCACGCCTGCTGTTAGGGCCGCGCGTGCGCCAGCAACCATGCTTCGATGGCAGGCGAGAATGCATCGTTGACGCTTGGAATGTGCGCTGATCCGTTGAGGGTCCACAGATCAGCAGCGCCAGTTGCAGGGCAGCCAGCAGTTTGTTTGGTGACGGTTTCGGCGCCAGGTACGGCGTTATCAAAATCCATCGTGGTGCCGGTGGCGAGCCCCGTGCCGCAACCGTTTTTGCCAGCCCAGTATGCAACGCTCGCTTCGGCGCCAGGCGCGGTGAGCGAACCGCCGCCGCCGTATGGCACGGTGGTGTCGGCGGTGCCGTGCATGTGCAGCACCGAGATTGGCTGCGACGGCTTGCATTGTGCAGGCACCGATGTCGCCGCGCCGGCCAGGCCCGCGATCGCCGCAATCTTGTCGGCGTGATCACATGCCAAGCGATACGCCATGAACGAGCCGTTGGAGTGGCCAATCACGAATACGCGTTTAGGATCGATCGGCCAGTTCGCCACCGCTTCGTCGATGAGGCCAGCAATATATGCCGAATCATCGGGCTTTTGGCTGCCGAACGCGCAGCACGCTGGATCTGCGTTCCAAAAATGGCTGTTGTTGGCGTCGACAAGCCCGTCGGGAGCTAGCGCAAACACTTCGCCGCGATCGACCCAATTGCGCACGCCAAAGTACGAGTACTGCAATAACCCATCGGCGCCGTAGCCATGCAAAACCACCACCAGCGGATACTTCTTGCCCTTCACGATATTGCGTGGGACTTGCAATTCAGTCGGCCGCACACCGCCGAGCTCCGTCGAGGTTGGCAGCGGTTCAGGATCCGAGCCGCAAGCCAATAGCGAACCAGCAGTCAACGCAGCAACCAGCAGTGAAAAGCGCATGGTTGCGACCTTGGCACGAAGCGGCCACGCTGCCAACTGATTACCTACGCCGGCTTGCGTGCGACTACGATGTACTGATACGGCAGGCTCTCCGTCGGCAATTCAGTTTTGAGGCCAGCGGTCTGCAATTCTGCTGCGAGGGCTGCTGGCAAAATGCGCATGGCTTTGCCTGGCCCCATTGGCGAGTCCATTTCAAAATCGACGACGATGACGGCGCCACCTGGTTTTAGCGCAGCCGCGAGTTTGGCTGCGTAGGCAGTGCGGTTTTCCAGGTGGTGCCAGACGTCGACGATCAGAATGCGATCGACGCTATTGGCTACCAACGTTGGCGCATCCGATGCGGTTAGCTGCGGCGTGACGTGTTGCCAACCTTCACGCGCGGCGCGCTGCTTCATGTATTCAACCATGTCGGTTTCGACATCAAGTGCCAACACTGCACCAGTGGTACCGGCAGCCTTGCTTAAGCGGCTGACGAAATATCCAGTTCCAGCGCCAAGGTCGGCCACCGTCATGCCGGGTGCAATCGCCATCGCTGCAACTACTTCGTCGGGCTTTTGCCATTCGTCACGCGCTGGGTCGTCGAACACTTTGGCCCATTCATCCGCACCTTTGAAGCTGTGCATCATGCCGCCATGGCCGTCACCGTGGTGGCCGTGATGACCAGGATGGCCGTCGTGGCCTTTGTGGGCCGGGGTCTCTGAGCTGCCGTGGGTGGGCGTCGCTGGCGCTTTAGCCGAGGAGGAACAAGCTACGACACAACTAGCCAATGCAAATCCAAGTTTCATGCGCGCAAACTAGCACAGGTTGGCGCCGCTGCTCGCGCTGGCGACGGCTGCGACAAACCGCCCGAGGCCGACGAGACGAGCTGGTTAGAACGAACGCTGGGAGTGCGCGCAGAATTCGCCTGGCGCGAGCTGACGGGTAGCGCTGATGTACGAAAGTGCAATATTGGCACGTGCCAAGCCGATCGCGATTTTGTGGCCAACCAGGCCGGCTGTATTGCTGGCCGAACAGCCGCGTACCGCTACGTATGCATTGCCCGGCAAAAGCTCAAGTGATAGCTGCCCGCCACCATCGAACATTTGATTCGTGATGCAAGTTGCAGCAGTCGGTTGCAGGGAGTTGCCGGTTCTGAGGGTGGCAGCTTGCAAGGTGCTCGCTTGATTAGCCACATATGCACCACCAAACTGCGTGTCCACATCATAGCGTTCAAAAGAGGCGGCGACACCCGCGAAGATGAAAGAGGTTGCGTTGGTTACACCGACCGCCATGCCGGCTTGGGCGCGGACATAGTTGGCAGCAACATCAAGCTCAAAGTGGGCAAACCCGCGGCCGCTACCATCCGATTCAAACGTTAGGGTGTTGGATTTGATAGCCAATGGCACGCCGACATCAACTACCCAGCGCGGATCGAGGTCGCGTCCATTGCGATTGGTGAAACCATCAAAGAACACTAAGCAGTCGTTGCTGTTCTCGCCGCTGCTTGGCTTTGGATCACAGACGTTGGGCAGGCCGTCACCATCGGAGTCGGCGGTGGCACCGGGCAACGCGGCGTCGTCGGCGGGGCATGGGTCTACATCATTCAACATGCCATCACCGTCGTAGTCACCTGGGCCAATGTAGGTGGGCACCCCGCGAGCTGCATCGCTCGGCGCATCGGTCACGGCATCTGCCATCGCATCGGGTTGTGACGTCGATGAAAATACCAAGTTGCAGCTACCTGCGACCGTACTTACACCCATCGCAAATACGAAACGAGCGAGCATCTAACAATCATACGCTTGAAGGCTGCCAAAGTGCAAAGGACGTGACGTTGACTCTGCCTGCACAACCGAGTAGGAAACCACGTGTCCGAATCAACGCGCAATTCGTCTCCTAGCCCCGATGCGGGCGCACGCATTCGCGCGTTAGGCGACGCTGATCCAGTGGTGTATCTGGAAGTCGCTGCTGCCATTGCCAACAACGGCGGTCGCTGGCCAGCCGAATCGGTCACCCAGGCTGCCTATGACACCGCGCCGCGCTTAGCCGAGGCCGATCGGCCTCGCATGCGGACGGCGCTCGAAGACCTCGTGATGGGGCGCGACGTCGATGAAGCGCTGGAATGGCTCAATCAAAGCGGTATCTTGGCCGTCTTGTTCCCGGAGCTCACGGCAACTGTCGACTTGTTGCAAGAAGGCGACCGGCAACACAAAGACGTGTGGGCGCACACCAAGCAAGTGGTGAAACAAACCGTGCGCCGGCCATTGGTGCGTTGGGCTGCGCTGTTCCACGATATCGGCAAAGTGCCAACGCGTACCTTCACACAAGGCGGCGTGCACTTCCATGGTCACGCTGAAGTTGGCGCGCGCATGTTCGATAAGGTTGTGCAACGCATGGCGTTTGCACGCGACGAGCGCCACACCATTCGCTTCTTGGTTCGCAATCACTTGCGCACGGGGCAATACAGCACGTCGTGGACTGACAGTGCCGTGCGCCGGTTTCATCGCGACATGGAAGCGCACCTGATCGACTTGCTCGATCTATCGCGCGCCGACATCACGTCGAAGCGGCCGGGCCGGCGCAAACAACTGCTCGAACAGATCAGTGCGCTGCACGACCGCGTCGAGCGTTTGGCTGAAGCCGATGCGAAGTTGCCGCCATTGCCGGGTGGGGTTGGCAATGCCATCATGGCTGCGTTTGAAATCGCGCCTGGTCGGATTATTGGCGATTTGAAACGGTTGCTCGAAACTGCAATTGAGCGCGGCGAAATCGCAGCGCGGCGCGAAGACGAATATTACGTCGCGCATCTCGCTCGGCATGGTTTGGTGCCTGGGGTGTCGCCGGAGCGCAACGCTGAGCTAGCACAAGCTGGCGGCTTGATCGACGACGAAGCAGCGGCAGCTGAAGCCCGCGAAGCAAGCGGCGATTACGAAGGCAAACATCGTGGGTTCGACGAGGATGCCGACGACAAACACGACGGTGATCCACAGCGACCACGGCCCGGCGTTCTGGCGTGTGGCCATGATCCCGACAATGATCCTTGCGTGCACGAAGCAACCGGCAACTACGACGATTGATCGCAGCAGGTTGCACTGTGCAATTTGCTGCACAGGTTTTGCTGCCATTGAGGCCTAGCTGTAAAGCACCTCACCAATGTTGCCAACAAAGTCGATTCTCCGACGGTGTTGCGCACAAAATGTACACTGCGAAGTTTCACTTTTCGCAAAAATCCAAGCCGTGATCAGTTTAGTGTTTGGTCGTGGGCAACATCGCAAAACGTAATCTGTTGACGGTCGGTATGGTTGGCTTGGTCGCTTGCCTGGTCGATACTCCCGACACTCCATCGACGGACCCGCGGCCTCCCAATGCAGATCGCCAGACCGGCTGCGCCATCATGTGTCACGGCCTCGATACCAACAACGCACCGCCGAGGAGTCTGAACGGCTCGATGGCAACAACATCGGTTGGCGTTGGCGCGCACGCAACCCATGTTGGAGTCGCGTCCACCTGGCATGCGCCGGTGTTGTGCGCCGATTGCCACGTGGTGCCAGCCTCGGTAAACGCGCCAGGCCACAAAGACGACGGCGACAACAAAGCCGAGGTTATCTTTAGTATGAAAGCGGCCGCGACGTGGAACGGCACCACGTGCCAATCGGCGTGTCACGGCAGCGCCGAGCTTGGTGGCAGCGCACCGAATCCAATATGGACGCAAGTTGATGGCACCCAGGTGACCTGCGGCAGCTGCCATGGCAAGCCACCGCCAGCACCGCACCCAGATGATCAAAATTGTGCGAAGTGCCATCCCACCATGGAAAACGGCAATCAGACATTTCGCGATCCAATGAGCCACATCAACGGCGTCGTCGATGTCGACCCAAGTGTCAGCGGCGGTTGCTCGTCATGTCACGGCTCGGCTGCCAGCTCGGCGCCACCAAAAGATCTCGCCGGCAACACGGCCAACACGTCGCCACGGGTTGGCGCTCACGAAAAACACGCGGGAGCTTCAACCTGGCACCGCGAAATTGCTTGCACAAGTTGCCACCTGGTGCCGGTCACCGACGGTGATTCGCGTCACCGCGACGGCGATAACATTGCCGAAGTAAAGTTTGACCAGCTCAATCCAGCTGGCGTGTTTACCCGTGCCACCTCGACGTGCAGCACTAGCTACTGCCACGGCAACGGCCGCGGCAACAACGGCACCGTGGTGTGGAACGCACCCGGCGCCAAGACCTGCACATCATGTCACCCAACCAATGGTTCTGGCATGTCGGGGCGTCATCGTAAGCACATTTCTGATGAACGGATGAAGTGCAGCGAGTGCCATGGCACCGTCGTCAACGCACAGCAGATGATCATCAACGCCAACTTGCACATCAACGGGGTGCATGAAATCAAGATGGCGAACGGCACGTTTGATGCTGCGGCACGCACGTGTGCTAACACGGGCTGCCACGAGACCGAACGCTGGTAACGGCTGCGCGAAGTTTCCCAAAGCACCTTGGATTCGGTTACGATGGCGCCGTGGGGCAATTTACTAAGCGCTATGCGCCGTTTCTTTTCGGTATTGCTGGTCTGATGTCGTGTTTGGTCGATGGCAATGATGCGCCGTCGACCGACCCACCACCACCAAACCGCGAACCGCTAGCTGGCTGCGCTGCGGCCTGTCACGGCAACGACGTGAGCAACGCGCCACCGAAGAGCCTCAGTGGTGTTACCGAAACTACGGCGGTTGGCGTTGGCGCGCATGCCACGCACTTGAGCAAAGCTTCGACATGGCATGCGCCGATCTTGTGCGCGGATTGCCACGTGGTGCCGTCCGAAGTGAATTCGCCAGGCCACATGGACGGCGACGGTAAAGCCGAAGTGAAATTTAGTATTCGGGCTGCATCGACATGGAACGGCACCACCTGTGCGTCGGAATGTCATGGCAGCACAGCGGTAGGCGGCTCCGCGCCGACCCCAACCTGGACGAAGGTTGATGGCACCCAAGTAACGTGTGGTAGCTGCCATGGCAAGCCGCCGCCGGCGCCTCACCCCGATGACCAGGATTGCGCGAAGTGCCATCCAACGATGGAAAATGGCAACACGTCGTTTCGTGATCCGTTGAGCCATGTCAATGGCGTCGTCGACGTTGACAATAGCGTCGGTGCTGGTTGCTCATCGTGTCACGGCTCCGCAACGAGCTCAGCGCCGCCCAAGGATCTGGCTGGTAACACCGCCAATACATCGCCACGCGTTGGCGCGCACGCGAAACACCAAGGGCCGTCGGACTGGCACCGCGAAATTGCATGTTCGAGCTGTCACTTGGTGCCAATCACCGACGCTGAATTGCGCCATCGCGACGGCGACAACATTGCCGAAGTGAAATTCGACACGTTGAATCCCGCAGGTGTGTACACCCGCACAACCTTGACCTGCAGCAACAACTATTGTCACAGCAACGGTCGTGGCAATACTGGGACGGTAGTGTGGAATGTGCCGGGCGCTAAAGAGTGCACCTCGTGCCACCCAACCAGTGGCACGGGTATGTCGGGCCGCCATCGCTTGCATATCCAAGGCGAAGACATGACGTGCAACGAATGCCACGGCGCGGTGATCAACGCGCAACAGAAAATTATCGACGCCAAGCTGCACATCAACGGCGTGCACGAAATCAAGATGGCGAACGGCACGTTTGATGCGACCGCGCGCACGTGTGCCAACACGGGTTGCCACGGCACCGAGCGCTGGTAGCCCACACGTGCACCTACATTGAACCGCGTTGCGACCTACGTTACGCTGGTTCATGCGTCGAACCTGGCCAGTTACATTGCTAACGTTGCTGGTGCTGAGCGGGAGCGCTTGCGTCCAATCTGAGCTGACGCTTTGTGGCGAATCGTTATGCCCGACCTCGACGGTTTGTTACGCCGAGCAGTGTGTTGCGCCTGCTGCCGTTGCAGCATGTGCACCCCTTGCCGACGGTATGCCGTGCAACTTTGAAGGTGTAACGCTAGGTGAATGCGAAGCGCAGATTTGCGTTGCAGTGGGTTGCGGAACCGGCCGCATCAACCACGCGAGCGACGAAGCGTGCGCCGATACCAATCGCGATGCCGGCGATGGCTGTAACGCGGACTGCACGTCGAACGAACAATGTGGCAATGGCTACACCGACGTTGCACAAGGCGAAGCGTGCGATGATGGCAATGCTGATGACGCTGACGATTGTCATCGTAACTGTCAACTGCCACGCTGCGGCGACGGCATCGTTGATACGCAGCGTAGCGAGCAATGCGACCTCGGTGATGCGAACAGCCAGGACCCGGGTGCAACGTGTCGCAGGGACTGCACGGTCGCGCGCTGTGGCGACGGCATCATTGACTCAGCCGAATATTGCGATGATGGCAATCAACGCAGTGGCGATGGTTGTTCGTTTGACTGTTTGTCGGGCGAAACCTGCGGCAATGACTATGTAGATTTTGCCACTGGCGAAAGCTGCGACGACCGCCGGACGTTAGCGGCGGACGGCTGCAGCAACACGTGCGAGCGCGAGATCTTGGTTAGCTTTCGTGCTGCGGCCCAACCTGGGCAATTGATCGTGGCGGTGCAACGCGCCCAAGATACGCTCGCGCTGCGACGCGACGAAGCGGGTGCACTACAAACATGGCTATTTGATGAGCAAGGCTGGCGGGTGCGGACCGATGCGCTTCTGCCCAGCGCAGCAACGGCCTCGCTTGCCTACGACGTCCCAAGGCAACGCGTCATTGCAGTGTTGGGTCAAGGCTCAACATTTGCAACCTGGGCGTTTGATGGCAGCCAGTGGTTTGAATTGGTGGGCACGACCGCGATGGTGCCCGGGCCAATTGCGTACGACCGTGACCGTGACCGCGTCGTACTTACGAATGAACTTGGCACGTGGTTGTTCGACGGCACCGCTTGGTTACGGTTCGAGCAAACCCCGCGTAGCTGTCGGGGGCTTGGCTACCTGCCGCAAGAACACGCGATCGCCTGCGTTGGCTCGGGAAGTGCGCGGTTGACCGCAACTGGTTGGGTCGCGGAAGCCGGTAGTGTAGGGGTGTATAGCGGCAATTCGTTTGAAGTATGGAGCACAGCGCAGGCTACGTTTGCGCTCGCTAACGGTTGCATTGCGTTCGGTGGTACCCCAGTTTGCTCGACGCGCATATATCGGCGCAACACCGGCCAATGGCAGGTGGCGCTTGAAGTGAGTGGTCTTGTTCAGCTTGCGGCCAAAGGTAATGCACTTGTTGGGTATGAAGGCGCAACGCTGCGGATGCGTGGCACGTTGGTGGACACTGGTGGTAGCGCCGCGCTTGAAAATAATTTCGCAATCACGGGGATTCGTGAACTAGCTTATTTGCCGCGCAACGCACAAGTGTACGCAAGTGGCCGCGGCGTCAACTCGCTGATGGGCGAGATGTGGGAGGCACACGACGGCTTCACGTGGCGACCGATTGCACGCAGCATGTGCCCGCAATCGACGATTACGGCTTCATTCTCCGAGCTGTTCGTCGTGTGTGATGAAACCTCAACCGCTCGGTTTGATGGCACTGCATGGCGCGTCGATCAGGTGCCTGATGAGACACGCCTTACTGCGTTGGCGGGCGATGTGGTGCGAGATACCGCGTACGGGTTTGATGGCACGAAGTTCTTTCAATTTGCCAGTGGTGCCTGGACGGCGGTAGCGCCGTTTCCTGGGCTTTGGCGACAAGCACCGGCCTTAGCCGTGTTGCCGACTGGTATGGTCGTATTGCACGGCGGTACCAATCTGTCGGGTGCCGCACTCAGCGACACCTGGACGTTTGCCCAAGGCAGCTGGACGGATGTGACTGCCACCGCTGGCACACCTCCACCCGTTGGTGCTCGCCTGACGACCGACTGGGTTCGTGGGGTGGCGGTGGCATCGCTCGCCGGCAACGGCGCGGATGCCTACCATTTTGATGGTGTACATTGGAATCGTGAACGCGTTACCCACTTTACAGTTACACCGGCGCTGACCTACCGCAGCAGCACTGCTTCGTTGATCTCGGGCGATAGCAGCAGCCTATGGCAAACCGCGCTGGCGCCGACCAATTCGCTACGCGAACGATGTGAGCTTGGTGCCGAAGACAGCGATGCTGATGGCGCTGTTGGTTGTGACGATCCAGATTGCTGGTGGCGCTGCGATCCGCGTTGTCCACCGTCGCTGCCAGTGGCGCAATGCGATGCACTACGGCCCCGATGCGGTGATGGTGTTTGTCAGGCACCATTAGAAAATCCGGCGATTTGTAGCAGTGATTGCACCTCGTGGTAGCTAACACCAACGCACTGGCACAATAGACCACGGCGTAATTAGACGCGCCGCGGTGCAAGCGCTAGGATGCCGCCATGTCGGATTCGTCGGACCCGTCGGCCGCTACTATGCCGGTGCCTGCTGCTGCGGCGGGGCCAGTTGTGGGCCGCACTCGCACGATGTCGACTCCGCCAACCGGGCTCGACGTACGTACCAGCCAAGAATTGGCGACGGTAACTGGCCGGATGTGGCCGAGCGCCCGGGATGTAACGCAAGTTGATTCCGACGAAATTGGGTTTGTGCTGGAGCTTGCGCGTGGCTTACACCGCTACGGCACGCCAGCGCACCGCCTCGAAGAAGCCATCGAAGTTGTGTGTCGTCGCCTCGATTTACACGTTGAAGTATTTTCAACCCCAACGACAATCATCATGAGCTTCGGTAACCCTGCCGAGTTGCGCACGCGCATGATGCGGGTGGAAACCGGTGAGCTCAACATGAGCAAGCTGGCCGCAGTTGATGAATTGGCCGATGCCGTGGTGGCGCAAAAAATTAGTGCCGCTGATGGCATCACGCGATTGGCAGAAATTATGGGCCGTGCGCCTCAATATGGCGCCGTGCCAACGGTGCTTGCCAATGGCGTTTCGGCTGGTGGGCTCGCGGTTTTTTTCGGCGGGGGTTGGCGCGATGTCATCGCTGCTGCATGCATTGGGATTCTGCTTGGCTTGGTCGGGCTATTCGTCAAAGCCACTACCGATCGCGCGCGCATGTTTGAATTATTGGGCGCCACCATCGCAGCGTTTGCGGCATCGGCAACGGCGCGCTTGATCTCGCCGATCTCAGCATCGCTGGTAACAATTGCGTCGCTGATTGTGTTGTTGCCTGGCATGACGCTGACGGTAGCGATGACTGAACTCGCAACCAAGAATCTGATTTCCGGCACGGCGCGCTTGATGTCGTCGTTGATCGTGTTGTTAGAGCTTGTGGTCGGCGTCGCGCTCGGCGAGCGGCTTGCGGCGGGCTTGTGGCGGATTCCGCACTTGAAGCCGATTGCGCTTGGCGAATATGCACAGTGGATCGCGTTGGCGTGCTCGGCGGTGGCAGTGAGTATCGTGGCGAAAGCGCGGCCGCGCGTGATTGGCTGGATCGCAGCAGCGTGCGCGGTAGGTTATCTCGGCACGCGCTACGGCACGCGTTGGCTTGGCCCGCAGCTCGGTGTGCTCATCGGTGCATTTGCCATGGGTTGCCTCGGCAACTTTTATGCGCGTGTGTTGCAGCGACCGGCGCAGGTGGTCTTGGTGCCCGCAGTGTTGCTGTTAGTGCCAGGCAGCTTGGGGTTTCGTGGCATGAACGCCATGTTGGCACGCGACACCGTCTCTGGTGTCGACACAATGTTTGCCATGTTCATCTCGGCTACGGCGCTCGTCGGTGGTTTGTTGCTTGCCAACGCCGTGGTGTCGCCGCGTCGCGTGCTGTAGCTGCTGGCCGTTTGAGCTGTTCTTAGCGCTACGGCGCTTCCGAGCCTGCCATCATGTCGTTGGCAACTTCAGCGTCGGTGAGGTTTCGGCAATAGATGGCTAACGAGTAGATTTCACCTGAGAACGGTCGGGCGTCGGCGGGCACCGCGTAGCGCGTGGTGTTGAGCACGACAAACGCTGCGTTATTATTCCATGCGCTGAAATCACCCCGCAGCAACATGGTTCGATGAACTTCACGGTTGTTCTCGCCGAATACATCGAGCTTAAAGGTGCCCGCGCCATAACGAAACACCACGAGTTGTTTGGTGGCGGCGACCAGCCCGAAGTCGTCATTGACGCCATCGCCAAACGCATTCGCTTGCGACAGCCGAACAGTGCCCTGCACCCGTGTGTCGCTGTTCAAACCGAAGAAGTTATTAACTCGAATATCGGTACTGCTCGTCAATGTAACGTAGCGCGAGGTCAGCGGCAGATTGTCTTGTTTGAGCCAAGCTTCGACGGTGAGTTCGTTGGTTTGTTTACACGCGTCGGTGATGCGCTTGCCCGCGAGATTGTTGTTGCTCGCATCTACCAACGCCACTGCGCCTGCGGTGCGCAGCGAGGTGCCATTGAGGGCAATCGGGCCAATCGAAACAAGGTCGGCGGCTGGCGTGATGCCAGATACGTCTTTGATCGTTGTGCCTGCCGGATTTACCGTGGGCTCATTAAAATCGTAGCGCGCGATCAAGCCAGCTTTGGTGCGTTGTGGGCCAGCAGCGTCGATGCGTGCATCAACCAGCGCAGCATCAACCACACGACCATCGATGCGTGCATCGTTCCGGTTCGTGGAACTATCGGATGGCCCATTGCTAGCTGAAAAACTGCACGCGGTGCAGCCAACAGTTAGTAACGCAAACCGGCGATTCACTAGACCATTGTCGACGGTACGCCTACGCAATTCAAGGCCTGCTACGATAAACGCAGTGCGTGCGGCCTACTTGCGCGTGGCGGCGGCGGCCGCGGCTCTGGCTTTGTCCTTTTTATTCGGACGCTTACCCTTAATGCCACCGTGTGGATCGCCCGCTGGTGGGGTATGGATCGTGCGTTCGAAACCCGCGATTTGTTCGCGTTGCACCACAAATTGATGACGCTTTTCAATCAGCCGGAAATGCGCATCGTTTTCCACCGTTAACAAGTTCACCGCAAGACCAAGTTCACCGGCGCGCGCGGTACGACCAACCCGATGTAGGTAATCGGTCGGCGAGCGTGGCAAGTCATAGTTCACCACCACAGGCAGGCTGGCGATATCGATGCCGCGGGCGGCTACATCGGTGGCAACCAGCACTTGAATGCGGCGCGCTTTAAAGTCGGCCAGCGCATCGGTACGGCGGCCTTGGCTGAGCTCGCCATGCAACGCAGCTGCGGTGATCCGAGCGTTGGCCAATTTCTCGACCACATGATCAGCGCCGTAACGGCTAGCGACAAAGACCAGCACCTGTGGCCAGTCGAGCGTGCGCAGCAAATTGACCAGCAGTGGCGTGCGTTTCGCCACATCAGTTTCGATCGCGCGTTGCGCCAAGGTTGCTAGCAGCGGTGATTCGTCGAGCCCAACATGCACACGCATCGGGTCGCGCAACAATTCTTCAGCGAGGGCTTTGACCTTGGGCGGAAACGTTGCCGAGAACAGCAGGGTTTGCACCACTGGCGGCAACAAGCCACGCACGTCGGCCAGCTCGTCGCCAAAACCAAGCGACAGCATGCGGTCGGCTTCGTCGAGCACAAGCACCTGTACATGGTCGAGTGTCAATGCGTTTTTGCGGAGCAAGTCCAACAAGCGGCCTGGTGTGGCAATCACGATATCGGCGCCGCCGCGCAGCGCCATCATCTGCGGATTCTCTGATACGCCGCCAATCAGCACACAGGTCTTGAGCTGTAGTGGCAGCGCGCGACCATAACGTTTGACGGCGCTGGCGATTTGCATGGCCAATTCGCGGGTTGGTACAAGCACGAGGACGCGGACCGTGCGCTCGGCGGTCGCACGAGGCGCGCTGAGCCGATCCAAGATCGGCATAACGAATGCTGCAGTTTTGCCCGACCCCGTAGCAGCGCACGCCCACACGTCGGCGCCGCGCAACACGGCGGGAATCGCGGCAACCTGCACGGGTGTTGGCTCGTTATAGCCAAGCTCGGCAGCGGTGTTGGCTAACGGCGAAGAGAGTCCCAAAGCGGCGAATGGCATGCGCGAGTGCTGTGCCATTTGCGTGGCCGCAGCACAAGTGCCAAGGCAACGTGTCGTCGAAAAATGTTGTTCCGGGACCGGCGGATTGCGCGCTGCCTAGCAGTTGGCTTACACAACACGTATGTCGTCAACGTCAAAGTGGACCGTAGCCGCGGTTGCCGCGCTCGGTTTGATTAGCTGCAGCAAAGAAAAACAACCGGGTGATGATCTGTTTGGTAAAGCGATCGCGCCGCCGGGTGAGCTCGCCAAGATCAAAGCGGGCATGACCCAAGAAGATGTGAAAAAGCTGTTGCCAAGCGCCAAGCCGTGCGAGCGCCATTCCGGCAGTCCATGCTTAGAAATCTCGTCGGGGTTTAGTGATGTGCGATATATGATCGGGTTCTATTCCGATCTAAAAACGGTTGCGAGCATTCGCATTTCGTCGCGCGGTGGCGCACCGCAACGCATCGCCAAAAAAGCCTGGGGGCCCGGCGTTGCCGACAAATATGTCCCCGATGAAATGCACTGGCGCGATGAAACCACGGGCTTCGACGCCACAATCGACAAGCGCGATATTACGTTTAAGCCATTTAGCCCGTTGACCGTCGCATTCTTCGGCAGCAAGCCTGGCCGCGTTGGTGATTGGCAAAAAGTCGACTTCGGCATGACCCAAGCCGAGGTCACCAAGTTGGCTCCGGATCTGGGCCGCCCTGCGCCTGGTGGCACTGGCCCCGACGGTGTTTCGGTTTCGCCAAGCTTCAATGGCGACGATAAAGTTGAACGGATGCAGTTGCGCTTTCCAGCCGCCAATAAAGACTTGGTGGCCAAAGCCTGGGGACCGGGCCAAGTTATCGGCGCCGGCGACGATCAAGCGACGTATTGGTTTGATGAAGCTGGTGGCATTCGTGCTTCGCTGCGCAGCTTTTTCGCCGACCAAGCGGAGCTGACCATGGAGCCGTACGTGTCCTACGCCAAGCTTTTCGGCGAAGGCAAAGACAGCTACGGCTTGTTGCCAGTGGACCAGCTTGGCAAATCCAAAGCCGATGTCACCGCGCAGTTTTCGATCACCGAAACCAGCAACTTTGTGCGCCTGCCGCTTGGGTTGACGCGCTATGCCGGCATCGGCACTGGTGACGTCTACAATTCCAACGTTTGCAACTTCATCTACGACGACAAAGCGCAGTGTGAGGTCAGCGTCTTCTACGGTGACGCTACCGCGGAGCGCGACACGATCATGGCTGCACTCAAAGCCAAGTGGGGCGAGCCGACTATGAAGGGTACGGATATGGTCTTCCGTGCAGCGGCGCCAAACATCGTCGTACGCGACGAAAATCGCCACGTTGTGATCGCGCTCAAGCCGTAGCTAGGGCAGTCGGCAGCTTCGCCAAGTTTGCGTCGCGCTGCGCCTTTCCGGGTAGCGCAGTCTGTGCGATCAACGCTGCATGCCGTTGCTGTACGCACCTAGCACCGCCGCCCAGCGTTCGCTGGGCAGGGGCACCGCCGCCCAGATGCGGGGGCCTGCAAGCTTTGTCTTGTGGGGCGACGATGTCACAGCGCAGGTAGTGCCGGGGCTGTTGCGCGATGCGGTGGCGACCACGGCAACCATCGTTGGTGCTGATGGCAAATTGCACGACGTTGCCGCGCAAC
Organism: Deltaproteobacteria bacterium; assembly: GCA_029565465.1. Classification (GTDB taxonomy): domain Bacteria; phylum Myxococcota_A; class Polyangia; order Haliangiales; family Haliangiaceae; genus JABFXX01. Next base: position 15,085 of record JAKQOD010000766.1, on the reverse strand, counting down.
GGTTGCCGTTGCTCACCACGGCTCTACAATTGTCGGCGCTGCGCAGCGATGAGCTAGAGCGAGTGTCAGCGTCTGCTGTGGGCTGGGTACTGGCCAGCAAGTTTGCCTTGGAACTGGTGGCACGGCAGGCCTTGGTGCCAACCTTGGCGTGGCGTGATGGTGGCCTTGATGCGCGGTGGGCAGCAAGCCTGGCCGCCGTCGACGAAATGCAGAAGGCAACCACAATTGCGTCGACGATGGCGCCTAGCGGCTATGCGATTCCGGACCCACATGCGGAAGCTGAGCCACGCAGTTGGCAGCCAGCTGCATTGTTGCGCGATTTCCTCGATGCCACCGTCGACGCGATCGTGCGCACCGTCAATGGTGGCCCACGCTTGCCTTCACGGCCACCGCGCGTGCCGTCGAAGCGGCTGCGCGCGAAAGCACAAGTGGTCACGGAACCGCAGGCTTGGCCGCACCGCTTACGCGATGCTTTGGCTAGTCATGATGCCGGCTTCGGTGTCACAGGTTTTGCTGATCGCAACGTGCCCGACGAAATGGCGCGCTGGAGTGAACCGGCCAAAGGCGCGCATGATCGCTTGCGCGCATGCTTTCGCTTAGAAATTGCCGACGGTGATACCGCCAGCGACGGCACCGGCCGGCGCCTACCAACCGTGAGTAAGGCGCCATTTGTGTTGCGCTTTTTGCTGCAAGCACCCGATGATCCAAGCCTGTTGGTCACGGCCCTTGAGGTGTGGCAAGCCCGTGGCGATCGTCTGACTCAATTCGGCAAGGAATTTCACAATCCGCATGAAGCGTTGCTTGAAGCGTTAGGACGAGCAGCGCGGCTATTTGCACCCATCGGAGCTGCGCTTGCAGTGGCCACACCGACGGAAGTGCAGCTCGACCCCGCAGCTGCGTGGACGTTTTTTGCCGAAGGCGCCGCCGCGCTTAGCGCTGCCGGCTTTGCTGTCATGTTGCCAGCGGCATTAACCGCCAGCGGCCAACGCCGTATGCGTGCACGCATGCGCATCAGTGGCGTCGGGCGTAGCGCTGCTGGCGTCGTCGACGGTGGTGGCACATCGCTGCACATGGATGAGCTGTTCGACGTCGATTGGGAAGCCGCCTTGGGCGACGAAACTTTGACGCCGGCCGAACTCGCTGCGCTGGCACGGCAAAAAGCGCCGTTGGTTCAGCACCGCGGCGCGTGGATTATCGTTGATCCACTTGAACTAGCAGCACTGCAAGCGCGTGTGGCGGCCGGCCCAAGAAAGGTCACCGCGCAAGAAGCCCTACGATTGGCCTTGGCAGCGGCAGATGCAACCAGCGCGACTACCGATGCTAGTGCCGCGCCAGCGCCGCAGGTTTCGCTGCACGGTAGTGCTGCGACGCTGATCGAGCAACTGCAGACCGCGGCCGACCAAGTTGTGGCGGTGCCGAGTGGCTTGCGCGCAACGCTGCGGCCGTATCAATTGCGCGGCCTTGCTTGGTTGCGCACGCTTGCCAACTTGGGCCTCGGCGGCTGTCTTGCCGACGACATGGGGCTCGGCAAAACCATACAGTTGTTGGCGTTGATGTTGGCGTTGCGTGAGCCAGCGCAGCCTGCTAGCTCGCCAGCGAAGCGAAAGCGTAGCGGGCCCAACGCTGCGATCGCAAAACCCATCTTGTTGATCGTACCAACATCGGTGGTCGGCAACTGGCAAGCAGAAGCCGCGCGGTTTGCGCCTGATCTAACCGTAGTGCCGCACTACGGCCCAGGCCGATGCGGCTCGGCCACTGCGCTGCAAACCCTGCAGCAGCAGCGCGGCCCGTTGTTGTTGCTAACCACCTACGGCATGGTGCGCCGCGATATCGAGTGGCTGGCCGACGTGGATTTCGCGTTGATCGTCCTCGACGAAGCGCAAAATATCAAAAATGCGAACTCGGCGATCGCCGAAGCGGTGCGGCGTTTGCGTGCGCCGCGGCGCTTTGCTTTGACTGGTACGCCCGTCGAAAATCGCTTGGCTGAGTTGTGGTCGATCTTGGACTTTGCAAATCCGGGGCTGCTTGGCCCGCTTGCACAATTTCGCCATGACTTTGCCTTGCCGATAGAACGCCACGGCAATCAAGAAGTTGCAGCGCGGCTGCGGCGCATGATTGCGCCATTCGTGCTGCGCCGACTCAAAAGCGACCCAGCAATCATCTCTGATTTGCCTGGCAAGTTGGAAAACAAAGTCGCGTGCAGCCTAACCCGCGAGCAAGCCAGCTTGTATCAAGCTGTTGTCGACGAAGAAATGCGGCGCATCGAAGCTGCCGACGGCATGGCCAGGCGCGGCCGGGTGTTGGCGCTGCTGTCGTTTTTGAAACAAATTTGCAATCACCCTGCGCAGTACCTCGGCGAAGCACGCGCTGCCGCCGCCCATACGGAAGTCACCGGTCGCTCAGGCAAGCTGGACCGCTTGGTGGCCATGCTCGACGAAGCGCTGGCAAGTGGGGACAAAGCGTTGGTGTTTACCCAGTTTCATGAGATGGGCGAGTTGCTGACGAACCACATCGCGCGCACGCTTGGCATCGAAGTGTTGTTTTTGCACGGTGCCACGTCACAAACCGCCCGCACCCAGATGGTGCAACGGTTTCAAGATCCAGCGCCGCGCAGCCCACGGGTGTTCGTGCTTTCGGTCAAAGCTGGCGGCACCGGGCTCAATCTCACGGCTGCAAATCATGTCTTTCATTTTGATCGGTGGTGGAATCCCGCCGTCGAAGATCAAGCCACCGATCGTGCGTATCGTATTGGGCAGCGTAAGGTAGTGGCGGTCCACAAGCTGGTGTGCGCCGGCACGATCGAAGATAAGATTGACGCCATGCTGCGCGACAAGAAGGCCTTGGCCGACCGCGTGGTTGGCGCTGGCGAGCAGTGGATCACTGAATTATCGAGCACCGAGCTGCGCAGTTTGTTCGCGCTTGCGCCCGATGTTGTGCAAAGCGCCGCAAACAGCACCGACGACGATGCCCCTGCGGACAACGGCAGCCAGCGTGGCGCTACATCACGCGCAACGCGAACCGCGCGCGCGCGGCGCGTGGCTGGGAGCGCTGGCTAATGGCACGCTTTCCCCGACGACGCCGTAGCCACTCAAGTTTCTACGCAGCGCCGATGGCTGCGCCCGCGCAAGGCATTGCTACCAAACGCAAGCTCGGCGCTTCGTGGTGGGCGCAAGCATGGATCGCTGCGCTTGAGAATTTGCTTGGCGGCGACGCTGGCCGCTTGGCGCGTGGCCGAACCTATGCACGCGGCGGTCGCGTGAGCCATGTCGAAATCGTTGGCGACAAGGTCACCGCACGCGTGACGGGTTCACGCATTTATCAGGTGACCATCACGTTGCGCGCCTTGCCCGCAGCCGCTTGGCAAGCTGCGATCACGGCCATGGCTGGCCAGGCTAGCTTTGCTGCGGCGTTGCTCAACGGCACGATGCCGCAGAACGTTGACGAGGTTTTTCGCAGCACCGGCTCGACGCTGTTTCCCACCACGCGTGCCGAGTTGCGTACGACGTGCACGTGCCCCGATTGGGGTGACCCGTGCAAACACGTCGCGGCTGTGCACTACTTGATTGGCGATAGCCTCGACAATGATCCATTTCTGCTTTTTGAATTGCGCGGCCACACCAAACAACAATTGTTAGCGGCATTGCGCACAGCGCGCTTGGGCGCTGCTCCCGAGATTGCACCGGCCAACAAACCGAAGCGAACCGCGGCAGCACGTCGCGCAAAATCCGCGCCTGCGGCTGCGGAGGCTTACGATCAACTGCCCACAGTTGTACCCACGTTGCAATTTTCGTACACCGCCCCTTCGACGCCCGGCGCAGCAATGCAACAACTTGGCACGCCTGCAGGCTGGACCGCCGCTGAATCGCCGAGCGAACTGCTCGGCCCACTCGTGGTGGCTGCTGCCGAGTTTGCGCAGCGAGTCGCCAACGCTGATCCTGAAACCGCGGCCATGCTGGCGGAATCCCCAACGCGACGCCGTCCGGAGTCGGCAAAATAGGAAAAGTTTGTACAAAACGCGCGGAGTCGCAAAAGTTCAGGCTAGAATTATCCGTGGGAGGATAGCGATGGAATCATCGACGGATGCGTTGGAAAAAGCCCGGGCTATTTGGGCAACCGCACAGGCTAAAGTGGCTCAGCTGCAGGCCATCGACCCGTATTTGATCGATTTGTCGTTGCGTGAAAACGCGGTTGGCTCACGCGTTGGCCAGACCCTCAAAGAAAAACTGGCGATTCTGCCGCAACTGCGGGCGTTTGGTTTCAAGAATATCCTACTTGGCACGCTCGATTATTCGCTGTCCGACGAGTTGGAAGTCGACGACGACTTCATGATGTATCTGCGCGATCACAAAATCGACATGACCGGCGGTTTTGTGTTCAGCGACATCGGCATCGCTGCCGCCGATGGCACGTTTACGCCGTCACCGTCGATGCTCAAGATGAAAGCGTACGGCGTGCCCAACACGCTGCACGAGATTTATCTCAGTGACTACGGCATGGATGGCCAATACGATTGGGCCACGCTCTGCCGCAGCGTGCCAGCGAGCATCAAATGGGTTAACGATAATATCGTTGGCGACAACGGTGGCAAACCCCGCATTTTGATCAACATCGTCGACGGTTGTGATGCCTTCGCCGAAGCGCCCGAACGGACGTGCGAAATGCTGGCGTTGCTGGCGCAGCAACCGATCGAAGGCATCAGCATCGAAGACGATCGCGGAACATATATGCCGTTTCAAGTCGGCGCGATCGTTGCCATGGCGCGGCAGTTTTTGCCGCCGCCGCTCAAGATCGTTGTTCACATGCACAGCGGTGGTGGTTTTGAAAATGCTTCGGTACTCGAAGCCTTGCTGGCCGGTGCCGACGGTGCGTGGGGCGGTATTCCGAAACGCGCTGCGGTGATTGGCCATGCATCGCTTGGCGAATTGATTGCGAATCTGGTGCGGGTTGGCAACCCCAATATGGCCAGCACGTATCAGCTCAAGCAGCTGTTGCCGTTGGCAACCGCGTTGCAAATCCAAGATGAAGAAGAACCGTTGCCGCCCGATCTGCCGATCCTCGGCGACAACGCGTATCGTAATTCGTTAACGTTCTTCAAACAAACCGATCGTTTCATGGACTTGCAGCCGGAACAAATCGGCGGCACGTATCGTTATCGGATTTGTCCAGTTGTGAGTGATCCACCAGTGTTGGCGGGGCGGTTGGCGGAGGTGACGGGGCAGCCAGCAGGTGATTTTGCGAAACCAATCATGGTTCAGATGATTCGCTTGATGCGGCGCGATTTGCGCGCTGGCAAACGCATTGTTTACGACGAAGCGCCCAATTTGCTTGACCTCTACGCACGCGCCAAAGCCTCGCTACCTGGAAGTACTGTATGAAACTCAATCACGGCACCATCGCAGTCATGGGCAATGCGCCCAAAATGGAAACCGATAGCGCGGTTTACAAAACGTTGTTGGAATCGACCAAGGCAATACCTTGGCGCATCGATTGGGCAGCAATGTCGTTCACCTATATCGGCCCGCAGATCGAAGGTCTGCTGGGTTGGCATCAGGATAGCTGGAAAGGGGTGAATGACTGGGCCGAACGCATGCATCCCGATGATCGAGCGCGCGCCGTTAACTTTTGCGTTGCGCAGTCGCAAGCCGGCATTGATCACGAAGTCGACTATCGAGCGCTAACCAAGGATGGCGCATACGTTTGGATCCGCGACGTGGTTCATGTGGTGCGCAACGGCGAAGGCCAGGTGGAGTCGCTGGTCGGTTTTATGTTCAATATCAGCGAACGCAAAAAGACCGAAGAACAACTGTTGGCACTGCAACGCGAGTTGCATGAGTTGTCGTTCAAAGACGGCCCGACCGGCGCTGCGAATCGCCGGATGTTCGATACCACCTACGAAGCCGAGTGGACCAGTGCGCGTCGCACTCGCCACCCGCTGTCGGTGATCTTGTTCGACTTGGATTGCTTCAAGCAATACAACGATACGTATGGTCACATCAAAGGGGATGAATGCCTCAAGCGCATTGCCAGATTGCTTGGCAGCGCAGCCACGCGACCACGCGATTTGTTGGCGCGTTACGGAGGTGAAGAATTTGTTGTGGTGTTGCCAGAAACCAATGAAAGTGGCGCACTGCATGTAGCCGAACGGTGCCGTGATGCAATCTTGACCGAGCAGTTGGCGCATGCAACGTCGACCGCTGCTAACGTGGTAACGGTCAGTATTGGGGTAGCCACCATCGTGCCTGGCGCCGACGACGATGCCACCAAGTTTGTTGAGCTCGTCGATCAACGCTTGTATCAAGCCAAAAAAGCTGGCCGCAATCGCATCGTTGGCGGTTAGGCCGGTAGTGCGCTACGGCAGCGCAGCCATAATGTAATTGATCAGTTCGGGCTGATCCATCGCAGCCATGTGGCCGGCGTTGAGCACTTTGAGCCAACCGAGCTGGCCACCTTCTTGGCTGAAGCCCAACACGGCTTTACGATCTGTTGCGCTATGCCACTGGGTTGGCTTAGCCGCTTGGAAAAACCGCGCTGCGTCGCCTTGTATGAGATCAAGCCATGCGCCGGTGCCGAGGAAGTTGCAGTCTTTGGCGTCATTGAGGCCGGACACAACGCGCACCCGCACGGTGCTGTGATCCAGGATGCCTTGCACGACATCGGCGTAGGAATCGTTGACTGCAGCCGCGTAGTTGTTGGAGATCAACTGCGAGTAGTTTTTGGTCAGCTTGGTATCGTTTGCAATATGCAGCGCTTTGCGAACGTCGGCGCGGTTGAGATAGGCGTAGACCGGATCGAACGGCGGGTCCGCTTGCTGAGCGATGTTGGCCATGTAGCAGCCGCTGAGTTGCTGAATTGCACTGTTGATGCTCGCCAAGTACGGGCCTTGGTAGGTCGCATCGAGAATACGCTTTTGCTCCTCGGAGATGAGGCCGTGGGTGAGCGCGTAGGTGGTGTCGGTTGCCATCTGCACCATTGGATCAACCCAGGCATCACACAGCACCATCAAGCGTAAATCGAGCTTGCGGCCGCCGGCTTGGTTGCCGTCGAGGATAGCTTGCGCAAGCAGTGGCAGATAAGTGCCTGCGTAGGACTCACCGGCGAGAATGATCGGATTGTCGGCGATTTCAGGATGCAGCTCGACGAAGTTGAGCAGCGCTTGATACAGCTGCGCGATACCAACCTCGACGGTTTTGGGCACATCAGCTTCGTGTTTGGCAAACGACAGCGTCACGCTGAGCGGGTGCTCAATGATCATGTAATTTGCCGAGTGATACCAAGCGTGGGGGCGTGGGCTGAGTTTGGCGCCGTCGGGGCTGACGATGTACGGGCCATTTTCGAGGAAGAAACCCCAAAAACTGCTCGAACCCGGGCCACCATTGGTCCACAAAATCGTTGGCCGTTTGGCGTAGTCTTTTTCGCCGACAAACCAATAGAACAAACTTTCGTCTGACACCGTGGCACCGTTGCTGCCGGTTGTGCCACGCACCGACGCGTAGCCAGCAAACTGCACATTGTCGACGGCGCCAAGCCCCGGCAGGTGGGTGACGAGATCCGATCCAGCGCGGCCTGCTTGGCTTAGCGTTGCTTTGGTAATCGTAGCTGGCTTGGCTGGCTTGGCTGGCTTCTTGGCTGCGATAGCTTTGCTTTTTTTGTTTGCGCTCACGAATTCCCCTTTGTCGGAGATTATCGCAGAGGACGAAGCCCGGCCGGGTTGTCCGTGCGGAATCCGCGAAGGACGCTGCATGGGCATTGAGCTGGGAACCGTGAGTGAACCATCACCTCCCAAATGCTTTAGAAGGCGCGAGGTGGCGCTTCGAACGAGCGCGCTGCGGTTGGCAGCATCCCGCGCCCATTGGCGCGGACGCATATGCAGGCTAGGAGTCTGCTGCGCCGCGCGTGGTCCACGCCGAACTACAGCGGCGGCGCGCTACTTGATTACGGCTACTGTGTGAAGACGGCGCCGCGCGCTGGCAAGGTGACGCTTCGTACGCACGCTCTGCTGCTGGCAGCGCAGGCGCCCTGCTGGGCAAGAGTCTGTGCGCCGCGCGCGCTCCCTTGCTATGGGTGGGTTGATCTATCGAAGCGAGCTAGGTTCCGTGTCGAGGGCAGGTGGCCGTGTCGAGGGCGGGTGACCGTGTCGAGTGATCCTGCAAGACTTTTGTTGAGGAAGAATTAGGCGACTAGACGTTCTTGTTGTTCAAACTTGAGTGGTGCCATATCGTGGCGTGTGTGGATTCGAATGTGGTTGTAGAAAACATCAATGTATTCGTAGATGTTGGTCCTCGCTTCGTAGTCGGTCTGAAATGTGTCACCTCGTTCGGTTTTAAGTCGGCCGAAGACACTTTCGGCAACGGCGTTGTCCCAGCAATTGGCGCGCCGGCTCATACTTTGCTCAAAGTGGTGTGCCGCTAAATCTTGGCGGAAATCGACACTCGCGTATTGCTTGCCGCGATCGGAATGAAAGATGCAACCCGGAGCCGGCTGCCGCGTGCGCACGGCCATGGCCAAGGTGTCTTGCACCAACGCTGCATTAATCGTCGCTGACAGTTGTCGCCCGACGAGCGCGCCACTGAAGCAATCGACAATCAGACAAAGATAGAGCCAGTGGTCGGTGCACCAAAGATACGTAATGTCCGAAACCCAGACCGTATTTGGGGCTGGCGCCACAAACTCGCGGTTCAGCAAGTTGGGTGAAAACCCCAACCCGTGGTTACTGTCCGTCGTTCGGACAAAAGGTTTGACAGCGCGGACCGCCAAGCCGACGAAGTCGCGCAATCGCCCAATTCTTCCTCGGGAAATGTGAAGCCCTTCTTTCGCCAATTCTGTTTTTAGTCGCGGCGTGCCGTAATGACCACGCCCCGTTTCGTGCGCGGCGATGATGTGCGGAATCAGCGCGTCATCGGCCCGTTGCCAACGCGAGAGTCCGTGCCGTCGGCCAACGTGGGCGTGATACCCTTGCTCCGTGACGCCCAGCGCTTCACAGCGTGCGCGAATCGACAAGCGGCTGGTGGTATCCGTCGCGATGGCCGCAAATTTCATACATGGCCTTTGGCAAAGAAGGCTGTCGTTTTTTTTAGAAAGTCGCGTTGGGCCGTCATCTCAGCCAGCGCGCGCGTCAACCGCCGCACTTCGGCGGCCAAGTCGCCGGTCTGTGCATCGAACGTGGGCACCACATAGCCCATGAGTTGGCCGCGTCGGGCTTGCTGTGCCCACTTGTTAATATTCGTGATCGAGATGTCCGTTTCACGAGCCAGTTCACCTGCCGATTTATGCTCCTCGATCACGCGTCGCGCGAGCGAGATCTTTAATTCGAGGCTGTGCTTCTGCGGCGATTTGGGCGCTGGGCGGTTAGGCATGTCAATAGAGCGTTTCATGGTTTGAGGTCCTTAGCGAGTGTGCATTTGGCCCTCAACGAAGTTGTTGCATGATCAGTGTCGAGGGCGGGTGTCCGCGTCCGTGTCCGTGTCCGTGTCCGTGTCCGTGTCCGCGTCCGTGTCCGCGTCCGCGTCCGTGTCCGTGTCCGTGTCCGTGTGTCCGTGTCCGTGTGTCCGTCGCTGTCTCCCCGCCTGTGCACCGTCACACCCGCTCGATTCCTAAATTGGCCCGACCAACGGAGTAGCAAATCCTGCAATTTGCTTTGCTCAAATCCGATTTTGTGTAAAAAATCGGCCGTCTTATTTATTCGTCTATCGGGGAGCTCCAAATGTTGAACGGTCTATTTTCAAAAGGTCTTTTGTTCGCAGTTTGCACTGCTGGTCTCGTTGCAGCATGCGGTAGCGACAGCAACACCACCAAAGTCGATGCAGCGCCAGTCGTTGTCGACGCCCCTAAAGCAATTGACGCTCCAACCGCGCTGGTGGGCCTCGGTCAAAAGTGCAATGCACAAATGCCATGCACGGCGCCAGCCACCTGCTTGTCGACGCAAGGCGCGCAGTTCGGCTTTTGCAGCACCGAGTGCCATCACCAATCCGGCTGGATGACCGACGCCAACAAGCAAATCGTGCCAGCCTCGGTGATGATCACGCCAGCAGATGACGCCAAGTGTACGGCGACGTACACCGGCACCGTTGGCACGGCATCGTGCTTCTTGCCACTCAACATCGCGCCAGCCCCGGTGAACGGCATGTTGGCCGCCAACACCGCGTACAAATTCGACGCGTACTGCCAAATCGATTGCGGCGCTGGTAACACCTGCCCAACCGGTTTGACCTGCAACACTGCAGCCGGCATCTGCGCTCCGTAAGCTCGCTAGCGTTCGGTCGCTAACGCGGACCGCACAATTTGCCGTGGCTATCACGCACTGGCAGATCGTGTTCGGTCCGCAATGCGTTTTCGGTCAAGCGTTTCATCACATAACCGCCGCGGCCGATGGTTTGGGCTTCTTCATGGTTCGAACCACCAGGCATCGGATCTGAGTTGTCGCGGTATTCGACCAAGACTTGGCCGGTCATGCCGTGGGTTGCATGCAGCAGTTCGTGTGCAAGCAGATACCAAGGTTCAAAGCACGCTGCGCCGTCGCTGTAAGTCTCGGTGCAGTTGCGGTTGTAATAGACCCGAATCGTCCCTGGCGCGACGCCTTTGCCAGCTTCTTCGATCGTAACTCGGTCAAGCTGTTCGCTTGCGTGCACGGGCAGCGCCGCAGCGATCGTGCCGGGCCGGAAATACGTGCGACCACAATCGACTGGCAATGGATTTAGATCGTCGAGCGCACGCAACACCATGCGAGCGTCTTCGCCACTAGCGGGCGTTGCAGCTTTGGCAGCGGCTTCGAACTCAGCGAGGATTTCTTTGCCGAGCGGGTCTTGCCGCATGATTTCCAAATCGGCTTTGACCTTTTTGGCAGCATCCGAAAACCCGATGATTACAATCGAATCACCAACATTGAGCCGCACCGTGGAGCCATCAGCTTTGCTGTCGAGCGCGTCGTCGGCTGGCGCGGCTTCGCAAATATCGTGGCCGGCTGTGCAAGGCTCAGGCATGGCATCGGTCTGCGAGCAGGCTTGGCCAAACAGCAACAGACCTAGGGTGGTAGCAATGTAACCGCGCATGCCCTGGGTAAAGAGCAAAACCTAGTCTAATTCAAAACCATTGTAACATATTGTTTTACAAAGGTTTCCGACGAACGGTAGCTGCGGTCAGCAGGCCCTGGCGGCTGCCTTAGTTGCCGGCTCAGCGCTTCTTTTTGCCTGTGGCGTTTTTAGGCAACGGGCCCGCAAGCGCGAGCCAGGTTGGTGTCAGGTCCGCCTGATCGAGGATTTGTTCAAGCTCAGCGATTCGTCGGGCCACCAGTGGTTGATCAATATCGGGCCCACGCGCCGCGAGCAGTAACTGCACGTCTTGAATGTCTTTGCCTCTGCCAGCAAGGATCTTTAAGACCAAAAAATCCTCCATCGTGATCACTGGAATTTGTACATTTTGCAACTTCAGTCGGGTTGCGCGTTCAAGCATGAGTTCTTCGAGGCCGGGCCCCGCAAGCACAATATCCACGGGAATGTTGCTCGTTTTGTGAAACGCAGGAATCACACGGGTCTCGGCGATAAATGCATGTAGCTCTGACGGCTTGATATGGATCCCGAAGCCATGTTTGGCCAAGGCCGCAATTAGCTGTGCTGTTGAACCAGCGAGTCGCACGGTGATGTCGACGTCGGCAGTCGCACGCGCAACGCCATGTATCGCGAGTGCTTGGGCGCCGAAAACAAACCAGGCGGCGTTGGTTTCTTCAAAAACGTTTGCGATGGAGCTCAATAAGGCGCTCAAGGGCGCATCGGTCAATGCGTCGGATTTTTTGCGCGAGCGCGGCGGCTTCGCTGGTTGTTTTTTGGGTTTCATAGTCGGTTCCACCTGGCCGCAGCAAATCCATGTAGCGCAAGGCTTCGCTGGGCCCTTGGGTCTTGATGCGGTCGCGCACATAACTGACCTTGGCGGCGCGCGCAGTGCTCCAATCGCGACCCAAATACGCCTGCAAGTTCGAACGTGTCACGCGAGGTTTGCTTGCAGCCACGGCTGCAAGTTACCACAATGCGCAGCGCCATTTGCGCGGTAACCGCACTGCCGACGGTCGCTACTTGCGCAGCGCGAGGCGTGCCAGCGTGATGCAACCGAGTGCGTTGACCACCAACCACAGCGAGCCGAGGCCGCTGATCAGTGGCAAGCCGTGCACGCTGGTCAGCGGCACTGCGACGAAGAACAACAAGTGCGCAGCAACGCCAACTGCAAGGCCAGCCAGTGGTGCACGCAAGCGCGGAACACCGTAGCCGATAGCCATCAAGGCAAACGGTACCAGCATCGAGAAGAACAGCGCATTGCCGTGGCCAGCAACGCCAAGCAGCGATATGTCCCACGAAGGCAAGCCACGGGTCAGCGCATGCACGCCCCACATCGACGACAGCGACGGTGCGATGTATGGCAAGAAGAACAAGCCGGAAGCGCCGAGCACTGCGCCTGCAACATACGCTGCACCGAGTTTCACGTCACGGCGACGGACCGAAGCCGCAACCGCGGCTGCCAACAGCAAGCCCAACGCAAATTGGCCAGCGCCGGTTTTGCCACGTGCAGCTTTGATCGCCGCCGGTGCATCCATGATGCCAGCGCCGTATTTGTCGGCGGTCATTTTTTGATCATGTGGTTTGCGCGCCGATTCTTTGAGGATGCGCTCAACTTGATCTGGGTCGGTGATGCCTTCGCCAACGATCAGCGCAGCAACACCCGCAACGTGAGGCGATGCCATCGACGTGCCCATGTAGCTGAAATAATCGCTTTGGGTTGGGTCGCCAATCTTGATGGTGTTTTGCAGCACGCCGTCGGGTTGGCCGTCGCCGTTTTGATCGATCTGGGTGTTGCCGCCTGGTGCCGCGATGTCGATGTCTTTGCCATAGTTCGAGTAGAACGTGGTGGCTTCATCGAACTGCGTTGCCGATACGGCAATCGAACCTGGATAGGCGGCTGGGTAGCCAACTTTGCCACGGCTTTCGTTGCCTGCGGCACACACCACGGTCACGCCTTTTTTGTGAGCGTAGGCGACGGCGTTCTTCAACGCGCGCGATGGGAACGGCCCACCGAGGCTCATGTTGATAACTTTGGCGCCGTTGTCAGCTGCGTAGCGAATGGCGTCCGCAATGCCAGCGACCGTGCCCGAGCCCGACGCCGACAATACTTTGAGCGGCATGATGCGCACGTTGCGAGCAACGCCAGCGACGCCTTCGCCGTTGTTGGTCGCTTGCGCAATCGTGCCAGTGACGTGCGAGCCATGGCCGTGATCGTCATTGGCGTGATTGTCGTTGTCGACGAAGTCGTAGCCTTTGACGAACTCGATGCCCTTTAAGTCTTTGAGCTGGTGATAGTTTTGAAAGTCTTCGTATGCAACGCCAGTGTCGAGCACGGCAACGATCACGCCGTTGCCGTCGGCGAGCTTCCACGCTTCAGGCATGCCGATTTGGCGCAAGTGCCACTGATATTTGTATTGTGGGTCGTTTGGAAAGCCTTCCCACTTGGTTACTGGCGGTGCTTGGAAGATCTGGTTTTCAACGTTGCCGATGAGTTTCACGTCGGCGTCAGGCTCAGCCATCTCGACGACATCGCGGTTGGCCAGCGCCGCCAAGATCGCATCGCGGCGGCCGGCGGGCACATGGGCGCGGTAGAACTGTTCGTCTTTGGCTTGGTTCGAAACCAGATTGAGCTTGAAGCCAAACTCCTTTTCCAGCGTTGCAACCTGTGCTGCCGATGCATCGTCGACCAGATCGACGATGATGTCGTCAGGATCGCCGAATGCATAAGCGGCGTCCGTCGATGGTGGCAGCGTATTTTGGTGATGTTCTTCGCCGGGGCGGAAGTAAAACCACAGCACTACAATGAGCACTAAAACGAGCAACCACAGCAAACTGGATATCGGACGCTTCGCGCTGCGAGGTTCTTCCATAAAATAAGTATAGATCCGCTTGGGGGAAATGCTCGGCTGATCTTGGTTGATCTTGGCCTTATCAGCGATCAAGCCGTTGTTCGGCACCAACAAAGGGCATGCAAACCCGCTACTTGCATAAGTGTGGCCTGCCAAGCTAGCAAGATCACACAGGGAATTGCCTCGCGCTCGGCACACACCTATACTCGCTCAGTGAAAAACTGTCCAAAATGTGGGACTCAGTTGCCGTCGGAAGCGCCGTTTTGCGGCGCGTGTGGGACGCGTCAGCCAGCTGCAGCAGCGCCACCCGCGCAAGTGCCAGGGCCAGGGCTTGCACCGGCTGCATCCGGTGCATCGACGCAGATGGGGTATTCAGCGGGCCAATTGATCGATCACATGCGGCAGCAGGGCGTGTCAGCGCCGTTGCCACTCAACAGCGATCCGCGGGCACCGACGATGATCGCACCGGATTTGGCTAGCGCATCGACCATGGCTGCGCCTGGACCGTCGCCGTTTGCCGCGCCGTCGCCGGCAGCGTCGCCGGTTGCGCATTTTTCGCAAACCGCATCACCAGCGCCCGTGCATCTGCCGCCGTTTGGTGCGCCACACCAGCGTTCGCACCGCCGGCACCGCCAGCCGCGGCGCCAGCATTCGCACCATCGCCAGCATTTGCGCCACCTGCTGCGTCAGCTTTCGCACCTGCCGCGCCGGCCAGTGCCCCGGCCGCGTTTGTGATGCCATCAGCTGCACCGCCACCAGCGTTTGGTGGCCCACCAGTGGCGCAACCACCGTCGGCGTTTGTGCCGGCCAGTGCCCCAGCCGCAAAAACCCAAATAGCGCCGCAAACGCCAGGTGCGCCGATGGTTGCGCAAACGTTGCCGGATCCAATGTTGTCGCCGTTCGCCGGTGCGAAGCCAGCGCAAGCGCGCGTTGACCCAACGGGTTCAATCCCACTTGCCGACGACCAATTTAAGCCCGCGGTGTTTCAGCCGTCGAAGCCACCAGCGGCTGCTCAGCCGATGCGGTTGACGACAACGGCGGACCCATTTGCCAGCTCGTTAAAAATCGTGATGTTGGTATTTGGCGTGTTGTGTTTGGCGATGTTCGTCACGCCGCGGCGCGCTGATCCGTTGGCGTTTACGTTCGACAATATTTCCGGCGGCGAAGTTTCGGCGTTGGTCGTCATGCTGCTGC
>JAKQOD010000251.1 GCA_029565465.1 Deltaproteobacteria bacterium | reverse complement strand
GCAACGATCGCTGCAGCCGCAGCGCCCCGCACTTGCATGCTGGCGCCCATTGGCACCACGCTGCATGAACAACGCGGCGCGGTTACCGCAAATCGCATGCCCGCCAACGCATCGCGAACTGCAGCACCGGATGCCATACGGCGCACCGCCAACTGCGGCGCAAAGCGCACCATTACAATCGCGCCAACAATGCCCAACAGCAACATGGGCGCGATATCCAAGATTTGTGCACGCAGTAGATCGACGAGCTCTGGGGCAGCGTTGGCTTCATGATCATTGTGATCGCTGTGACTCAACAGCAGGGGCAGGGCAAAACCGACGACGACGACGATGGTTTCGGTAAGCCGCAAAGCGTGGGTACGGGTTACGGTTGGCGTATCGTGAGCCAAAATATGCAGCAGCAAGCCGGCAACTGCAGCATTGAGCCACGGCAATGCTGACGCTGCGAACCCAATGCCGCCGAGCATCGCCAACAAAATACCCAGCGCCGAGGCCGCGACCATCGCGGAGGCGATCAGGAGCATCGTCCGGCGCTGCTTCAGGGGCAGCGTGACAATGGCGACCAACGGAATCGTATGGGCAGCAATTCCAATCACGAGATCCCAATGGACGTGCCCCGCATGGTTGCCGCTGGCAAATGCGCCAAGCGCTAGGCCATCGCCCAACTGATGTAGCAAAACGCCGCTAATCCCAAACAACAACACAAGATTGCGATGGCCGCTGCCCGGCAAGTGGTCATGTGCGTGCTTCTTTGGCACCGGTGCCTGCCAAGCACGCAACGCGCTAAACAGGTTGGGCAACACGATGCCGCCAACAAATGCCAGCAAGGTCCAGCCGCCAGCACCGGCAATGGCATCCGGCAGCAGATGCATGAGTACCGAGGCCAGCAACGCAGCCATCGCAAAACTGCGCAACGGCAACAAGACGTTGGGCCGTGCAGCACCCGCCAGCGTTAGCAGCACGCCGGCGACCACCGACGCCAGTGTTGCTAGCAGGCTGATAACCACGGCGCACCCTAGCACTAATTGCAGCTCTGTTGCACGTGCTTGCATTAGCTGGAACGGCGGGATACCTTAGACAGGCATGGCGACCGTCAACATCATTGAGCAACTGCGGACGGCGGTACGAGGCGGAGGGTTGCGTGCAACGCCCTCGCGGATTGCGGTTTTGGGCCTCATGCGAACTAGCAAGACGCCGATGACCCATGCCGAAGTGGCCGACAAATTGGAAGGTCAAGGTTGGGATCGGGCGACAATCTACCGTAACCTTACGGATTTAGCCGAGATCGGCCTGTTGCGTCGCACCGACATGGGCGACCACGTGTGGCGCTTTGAAAGCCAAGACGATACCCACTCCGTAACCGCGCATCCGCACTTTTTGTGCACCGAATGTGGCGATGTTGAGTGTTTGCCTGATCTGCAACTGAGCGTGCGCAAAGCGCCGCGGTCGGTCAAAGCCAACAACGTTGAAGTGCAATTGCGCGGCATCTGTGACGATTGCGGATAGTGTCGCCGGCGTAGTCGAGCCGCAGGCCCACCCATTGGCGGTGCTTCATCGTGATGAGCTTTGCGTTATCGTCGACAAACCGGCCGGCTTAGCATCACACCGCGGCTGGTCTAACGATGATGATGCGTTGCTGCAACGGGTGCGCGACCAAATGGGGCAGTGGGTGTACTTGGTGCATCGCTTGGATCGTGGCGCCTCGGGCTGCGTATTGTTGACGTTTGATCCTGGCACGGCGCGCTTTTTTTCCGAAGCATGGAGCAGCGACGCCGTCGACAAACGCTACTTGGCGATCACGCGCGGGCATCCCGCACTACATCAAGTGCTCGACCATGCAATTCCCAAAGCGCCCGGCGAAGCACGGGTTGATGCCGTGACCGAGATTTGGCGGCGCGAGACGTTTGGCCGCTACGCATTGGTGGAAGCGAGTCCGAAAACCGGACGATTGCATCAGATCCGGCGGCATCTCAAGCATCTGTCGTGTCCGCTCATCGGCGACGTCCGTTATGGCAAAGGTGAACACAATCGCATTTTCCGCGAGCAACATGGCTTGCACCGTTTGGCGTTGCACGCCCATCAATTGCGGGTGCCGCATCCTAACGGTGGTGAACTGGCTGTGACGGCGCCGCTGCCTGCCGATATGGCACATGCGCTTGAGAGTTGCCGTGCGGCGTATGCTGCCAGCGCGGCAAACCCGCAGCCGGACGTTGCTACTGATTAACTGCCGCCGGGTGACGCAAAGGTTCCATTTGCAATGCGCTTTCGTTGACCTCCTCAAGTTCGGGACCATGGCTTCAGCGCTAAACGTCGCCAGTGAATGAGCTTACGGGCAGGCTTCAATCGTGTGCAATGCGAGCTGTCGAGATGTAGCGCCAGTCCTCCTCCGTCTCGGCAAATTCGCGAATGACCACCGCCATGTTCTGGTCGTAGCCAAAAATGTGACCGATAAACGCAAGCGTCGCATCGCCCGTCCCTTGCTCGTTCAAGAACCGCTCGAACAGCCGCCGAATTTGCTCTTGGCACACCGTCGGTAACCGACGCGCTCGATAAAGTGACTCAAGATGCGGGTAGATACGGATGATTTGCAGGGGCATTGGGGAACTCGAATTTGGGACAAAGCCCCGCACCGGCCGCCGGGCGTTGCTACTGATCGTTGATGACGGCGGAAGCAATAAACTGTTGCGCCGGGGCACTCAGCGTCGCCCCGACGCTGGCAGCGGTAAGTTGACAAACTTTTTGCAGCTTGCGCGCGATGAACATCTGCACCACGGTGTACGCACTTTGATTCTGCAACTGCGGAAAAACGCTGGGGCCTTCAAATACGTGACCGTTGCCGGTGAGTGGCCGGTCGGTTTTTACGGTCATGCCGCGCGCTTGTAGTTGCATGCGCATCGCGTCGACGAACAGATCATGATGTGATGCCATCGAGTCCAGTTGGCCGCTTGGCGCTGAAAAACACGCAATGCCAACATAGTCGTTGTTGGCGATCAACTCCGCATTGTTAACCGTGAGTTTCGGAGTTTCGACTTGCGTGATCTTGGGCATTGCTGGAAAGTCCGCGCTGACCGCGTAGCCTTGGCCGCTGACAACGTATTTGTCACCCATCTGTTTGACCCGAAAGAACTGCGGTTCGTTTTTGCATGCGGTAAGCGCAACGAACGCCACCGCTACGATGTTGAGCGTGCGGCCGGTACCCGTTGCGTGATTCATGTGGGATAGAATACTAAGTGGTTTCAGTAAATTGCAAGATTCTGTAGGTTTCGCCACAGGGTAAGACGAAGTTAGCCGTGACTGATTGCCTCGTTGCACCACGCGCGCGACGTTCGCGCCATGCGAATCAGCTCAACGATGGCTGCCTTAGGATGCGCGCTTGTTGCGTTTAGTTGTGGGCCTACGCAACGCACTGATAACGATGCCAATGGCGGCACTGCCGATGCGCGCCCAAGCGGCCCACCCGGTAGCGTGCGTGGCCGGGTATGGGCGCCAGCGTTGAATCCGGGCGCGGTTGGTGCTGACAATGCCATTCCGGTAGCAGGCGCGGCGGTCTATGTCGTCGATGAGCGGCCGGCCCAGATTCCGTCGGGCGCGTATTGTGAACCGTGCCAAGCCACGCCGAGCGGCGCCACGTTTACCGATGCCACTGGCAACTTTTTGATCCCAACCGTGCCGCCTGGGCGCCATTGGTTGGTCATTCAAAAAGCGCAATTTCGTCTCGAGCAATTGATCGAAATCCAATCCGACGTCGTAAAAGATCTGACCGAAGAACAAGGCACATTGCCATCGAAGCGCGACTACGCCGCTGGCAAAACGGTGCCCCACATTGCGATCGGTACTGGTGGTTATGACCACCTCGAAAACATCATGGGCAAAATGGGCATGGGTGCCGTCGATGCGTCGGGTGCATTCACCATGACGTTTGGCGATATCGATATCTATACCAATGGTGGTGGCGACTACGGTGCTGCGGTGGGCACGCTCGAAGGGTTGGTCCGCGACGGCAACAAGATGCGTCAGTACAACATCATTTTCATTCCGTGCTCAGGTGACTCGTTCACGTCGGCACTCAAAGACCAAGCCGTGCTGCGCAACATCCGTGAGTTCGTCAAAGCGGGCGGCAAGCTGTATGTAACCGACTGGTCGGGCGAATGGATGGATAACGTGTTTCCTGCCGAAGTAGAACTTGGGGCTGCTGGCGGCGGGTTCGGTGGATTCGGTGAAAAAACCGACACGCCAGCGTCGGCGTACAACGCCAGCAACGACACGTGGAATACAGGTTCGTTTGGCAATGCCGACGGTGATGCCTATGACTCCAACGATGCAAGTGTGCTGGATCCGAAACTGTCGGCTTGGTTGGGGGCACAAAAAAGCCCAACCCCGGACAGCAATACGCCAACCCAGATCAATCCGACCCGCTTCAAGACCGTCGACAACTGGAATTGGATTAAGCAACTCAACGCTGTGCCGGTTGGTGTTAATGCGCAAGGCATGCCAGTGACTGACACGCCTAAAGCATGGGTCAATGGATCGAACCCGCTGCCAATTGGTGGTGGCGCCGGCAAACATCCGCTGACGGTGACGTTCGAGCCCGCCGGCTGTGGACGAGTGTTGTACTCGACCTATCACACCACCGAATCGGCGCATACTGGCCTGTTTCCGCAAGAACGCATCTTGCTGTACTTGATGATGGAAATCGGCGTGTGCAGCGACAACCCGATCGTTGAATAGGCAGCTATTTGCGTTTGCGCGGCACTGCCGGCGCTTTGATGCGCGCTTGACCTTGCTTGGACACCGCCGATTTGCGCGTCATCTTCTTGATGTGACCCACGCGCCGCAGCCGCAGCGCTGACCAATCGTCGTCGATGGCTACTTGCCGAACCGGTTCAAAGCCCGCTGCGCCAAACGCGGCCCAGCCGTTGTCGCGATTGAATTCGCAGGTGTAATTGCGCGACGAACCTTTGGGATACGCAACCCAAACCACGGCATCGTCGACGGTTTTGCTGGCAACTTGCGCTGCAAACTGATCGACTTGACTTTGTTTGGTAGCGAACGCGATCACAAACGTGGTGCCGGCGGGCACCGTTTTGCTCGTCGAGGTTTTGCAATACGCTGCAAAGTCTTGCAGCAGCGGTTGCAGCGGGGCTGGCAGGTTCACGACATGAAGCCCAGCGTGGTCTTTGAAGTTCAATTTCGTTAGCAGCGGGTGCACGCTGGCAGATTACCACCTAGGTCATGCTTGTGGCGCACGCTGCTTAACCCACGCTGCGGTGGCTTTAACTTGCTGCTCGAACGGCACCGGCGCAGCTCCAAACGTGGCGCGATAGCTCGCATCGTCGACGAGGTAGGGCGTGGTCCACTGGTAGTGCATTTCTTTGAGCTCACGCACGATCGGCACAAATGGCCCAAGCACGGTCATGAGCCAGCTTGGCATCACGCGCGTGCGAATCTTGATCGCAAGTTCTTGCTCGAACGCAGCGATCCACGTGGCAATGGGCATGGCGGGCAGCGTTGGCACAAGCCAGGTTTGGTTCATGCCACGTGGGTCGGTGCCCAAGGTTGCAAGCGTGTCGACCACATCATCGATGTAGGTCAACGCGTGTGGTAACGCCGGATCGCCGAGTAAATCGCCAGGCTTGCCACGCAACACGGCGTCGAAAAAGCGCGTGCTGAGGGCCGCTTGCACGATGTTTGGCCCAACGAAATCGCTTGCGCGTGCAAACGCAACCTGCAGTTTACCGGCGGCTTGTTCGGCCCGATAACGGTCGGCCATGCGCTTACGCAGCTCGCCTTTTTTGCTGCACGGCAATTCAGGCGAACGTTCGTTCATCGCAACGCCATTCATTTGGCCATGCATGTACAAGTTATCGAGCACCACCAACCGTGCCCCTGTGCTTTGCGCTGCAGCGAGCACACCTTCGGTCAGCGCCGGCAACTCTTGCGGCCAGCGGTGATATGCAGGATTGAGCACGTGATAGATCACGTCGGCGCCTTGGCCAAGCTCGCGCGCAAACGTTAGGTCTGCGATGTTACCAGCAACGTTGCGAATACCTGGCTTGCTGCTTGTCGTGGCAGTTCGCCGCACACTGACGACGTCGTGGCCCATGCTTGCTAGCTTGGCGGCCAGCGCCGTCCCAATTTGGCCAGCGCCCAAAACGATGTGTTTTTCGGTCATGTATATATCCTTGCGCTGCTGCGTAGGTTTGGCAATGCAAGCAAGGTATCCTTGCAAATATGCAAGGATCGAAACCGCTCGCACCAAGCAAAAAAACCAGGCAGGCGGCCGACGCTGCTTTGCGGCGCGTGAGGTGGGATGATGTCGAATTGTTCTTGGCCCTGATGCGTGGCGGTTCGCTGCAAGTGGCTGGCCGAGCGATGAAAATCGATGCGTCAACCGCAAGCCGACGCTTGGCAGCGCTGGAACATGCCGTGGGTGTCGCGTTGTTTGCACGCTCGCGCGATGGCGTGACGGCAACTGTACATGCAGCCCAACTGCTGCCGTATGCCGAAGCAATGGAAGTGGCGGCCAGCAGTTTTGTGCACGGCGCGGCAACCTTTGAACGGCTGGCCGAAGGTACGGTGCGCGTTACTTGTCCGCCTGGCTTAGCCGATGCGTTTGTGTTGCCGGCATTGCCATCGTTGAAGAAGCGTTTTCCTGCGATTACCGTCGAAATCGACGCCCAAATTAGCGTCGTTGACTTGGCGCGCCGCGAGGCCGATCTTGCATTGCGGACGGTCCGCCCTGCAAGCGCCGACTTGATTGCCAAGAAAGTTTTTGCAACCCAGTCGGTGATCGCTGGCGCACGCGCGATGGTTCGTAAGCTCGGCACCGTGCAGCGCTGGGCCGATACTGCGTTCGTGCAGTTGGGCGCCAATCTCGCGCACATTCCTCATGCGCAGTGGGTAACGCAACACGCGCCCGACGCGAGCATCGCCGTGGTTGCCAATACGTTTCCGACCCAAATCGCTGCGGCCTGTCGCGGCTTGGGCCTTGCGGTGTTACCGCGGCCTTATTTGCGGGTTTACGATCTAGCGGAAATTTCCGTTGCTGCACCGCTTGCTGCGGCGGTCGCGC
>JAKQOD010000249.1 GCA_029565465.1 Deltaproteobacteria bacterium | reverse complement strand
TGCGGGTCATCATCGCGCAACGCGCGCTTGCCAAGCGCCACCGATCGCACTGGTACCTCGGGGTACCACGCACATTGCGCGCCGAGGCGTATCAGACGGCCCATGGCACCTGCGGACGCCATGGGCGGTGAAGATCGCGGTAGAATCCAACAACCAAGCGGCTCTGTTGGCGCAGCACTTGCTTTGTAGACAGGACAAATCAACATGCGTGTTCAAGCCAATATTCCCTTCACCACTGCGCACCGAACCATAGGCCTGGTTCTTGGCCTAACATTAACGACCGCAGCCTGTGGCAGCGATGCAACCGTGACCGCTGATGCGGGGTTGCTTGATGCACCAGCGATCGATGCACCGATTTCGACGATTACGCCGGCGCAGCGCCAAGCGGCGGCACAGCAGACCGCCATGACCCATGCTGACTGCACCACGCTTGGGCCGTTCTATTGGGAAATCGGCGACAAAACTGGGGCCCTGGCGTCGGGCTCCACCGGCGACAATTCCGTGGTTGCGACCACCGAGTTCCCGATTGCCTCGGCATCAAAATGGTTGTTTGGTGCGTATGTTGCGGAAGTGCGAAATGGCGTGCTGACCGCCGACGATATCCAGCATTTGCGCATGATGGCCGGCTACAACAGCTTTGATGATGGCAGTTGCGGCGCCAACGTAGCGACGGTTGCCGATTGTTTTGCCGTTAGCAGCAACTCCACGCTGACCGCCGCGGACATCGGTGTTTTCAACTACGGCGGCGGTCACTTTCAGCATTGGGCCACCGTCAACGGGATGGGGGCGCTGACCCGCGCCACGCTCGCTGCCGACATGAAAGCCAAACTAGGCACCAACATCGACCTGCGTTATTTTTCGCCGCAGCTTGCTGGTGGTGCGGGGACTTCCGCGACGCAGTACGCGACATTCTTGCGCAAGATCCTCAACAACGAACTAAAGATTGCAGCCCTGCTGGGATCTAACGCGGTATGCGCCGATGCCGATCCGTCCGCCTGCTCGGCGCCGCCTGCCGGTGTACCTTTTGCTGGCACCCACTACTCCATGGCGCATTGGGTTGAAGACGACCCAGCCGGCGGCGACGGCGCCTTTAGCAGCGCCGGCTTGTTTGGCTTCTATCCTTGGATCGATGCAACCAAAACTCAGTATGGCATCCTGTCTCGCCAAGTGCCACGTGGAAGCAGCGGCGGCCCAATCGGCGCCGGCCGCCTCTCGATGTTGTGCGGCCGCAAACTTCGCTTGGCATTTAACAGCGGCACCGCTCAGTAATAACGCGGAAGCTAGTTCGCCGGGCGCGATACTCTCATTCGTTCTGGCAATAGCGCACTGGGAGATTTTGATGCCGCATCGTTGAAGGACATCGCTCAGTTCCTACAAGAGATGCTCGCGCAACCCTCGATCAGACGCTACGCTTTCGCGTTCTGCTTCAGTCCCTTTTCGCGTCAACAGCGACGCGATGCGTGCGAATAAGAACGCTGCCATTTCTTCTTTTGCGCTTTGCGGTGTCGACCATATCAATCGAGCGCCACGTGCAGTTGAAGATTCTGCGCGCGCTGCAGTAGCTCAGTCAGCGTCTCAACTTTCTCGATCGCCTCGAACACTCCATGGCGCGCGGCTTCACCACGGTACACACCGACGTCGACACAGGTAGTGCGTTCGCGAACTTCAGCCATTCGTGCAGCTGGCGTGTATCCGGCTTCGTCCAAGAAGCCCGCCTGCATTACTGCAAGTTTGAGGTTGGTAAATAGGTCGACCAGTCTTCGAAGTTGTTCGGCATTCAGCGCCAGCGTCGCCGACTGGTACGCCTCGTTAAGTATCGATTCAACATCATCGGATTTCTCGCGGTAGCCGGCCAATGCCCAAAGCTCACGCGCCAGATCAAATGCATCCAGAATCTGGTGATGCGTTTCGACAACCGCATCGCTGCTGTCGTCCGGCGCCCCTTTCCACGCAGGGTCGATGAAGTAAACGGTTTGTTTGCTCATGATCTCAAACTTCAAAAAGCGTGCGTTGTCGCCATTCAATTTCACGCGCCATGCTCGACCTCACGCGATGTCGTGCTCAGAAATATAGGGGCTTAGTTCAGGCAAATCACGCACGAGAAGTTGGAGCCAATGTTGGATCTGCGTTCCTTTTACCCATTTGAATCGTAGCCAGCTGTGCTCAATTCCTATCAGACGACATGACTCCGTCGACCAAACGCCATCTGCGTTTACGTTGACGGACCATATACCACCGCCGCTCATTCCAGGTGCTGCAACGGGGGGTGCTGGGGATCCATCCGACTTTGTGATGTCTTCATTTGGAAACGGCAGGTAGATGTCACGGCTAACAATTAGTTCAGGCATGTCGGCGGTATCTAACGTTGTAGAACCGTAGCAAAGCGGCTGAACGGCCAACAACATCTTGGCGTCATCCACGTCAACAAACTGACGAGGAAAACCGTGAACCACCGCTATATCTTGCCCAACATGATGGCAGAACGAACGAAGTTTTGAAATTGGAATGAAGTAGCGATCCATTTCGCCAACAACATCCGCATCGAGTTCCAGCCAGCCAACATCGAGCGTAGAATCCTCTCCTCGTCCCAATATACGTGGCGTCCAGTCCTGGCGTTCAAGTCGGCTCACGATGAGCAGATTCTCGTTGCTGTACGGAGAAATTACATGCTCTGCAGTCGCAACAAAAAATCGGCCTCCAATTTCGATGCACGTACCTGAACCAATGGCATGAGGCCGACCGTTTTCCATTCCAACAAGAGCGACGCTAATTCTCTGCAAATATGCAAGCACAACGTTGTTTACGTGTCCGAAGATCGTGTGCTGCCTGTTCATGAAAAAAGGTTCTCACAACGGGCTGACAGTTGCGAAAGTCAAGTTGGCACATAGCGCCGCGTCAGTCAGTCAGTTTTCTAGATCAAACGATTTTGAGCAACGGACATCCTCGGCTGTCCCTTCTTTACGATTGAAGCTGCTAGGGTAGTCGACGGGATTTCATGGCGACAGAAAGCAGAGCGTTTCTCATTTTTCGTCGGTGGTTGTCGGTTTTGTCGATTGCGCTGATGGCGTTTTTGGCAACGGTGTTGGTCTGGTGGACGCAGCGCGCGCGCTTTAACGCAACGAGCACACCTCCAAGCTGGTTGATCGTAGTTGTGTTTGTTGCGGGTATCTTGGCACTTGCGTTCAAGCATGGCTGGTCGCGCTTCTTAGCTGGAACAGGGCTAAAGCATGGCTACCTGTTCCCGCCAACTTGGTTCGGCGTTAGTTTTGGTATTTCGGCAACGTTCGCATTGGTGTGGTTTAGTACTAAAGCGAGGGCGACACTCGAAATAGTTATCTGGGACATAAGTCCACTGGGAAATATTGCTTGGATTTGTGCTGGCTTACCGATGGGTATCGCAGCCATCTCGTTCGCGGTTCATCATTTCACCTTCGCGCAACGCGGCAACAAAGACTACGAAGCCAAGACCGACGAAGCCAAGACCCACGAAGCCAACGCCGACAAAGCCAACGCTGACAAAGCCAAGGCCGATAAAGACAAGGCCTGGTTGCAGACTGATGCGCCCATAAGCGACGCAGCTGATGATCGATATGATTTTGGTGACATGGCACGACGTATCGGTGCACGGCTCCTAAAAGAACCGCCTCCGGCTCAGGCGATCCTCGGCGGGCTTGGCTCAGGCAAAACAAGTTTGCGAGGTTTGACGCAGCAGTATGTGAAATCGCGCCCGCACAAGCGGCGTATCGAGTTTGTAAATATCGAGCTTTGGCCTTACGAAACACCAGATGCCGCAGTCCAAGGAATCTTGCGCCAGTTGACGAGAGCCCTAGCGAAGGAAATAGACACAGCTCGTCTCGATGGATTGCCGAACGCCTATCTCGACGCTATCACCAAAACTAGTGGCCTCAGCAATATTCTACCGCAGGCGGCTTCACGCGCTCGCACACCGGCTTCTGTGCTGGATGAAATCGATGCGATGGCGAAAATCATCGGCCGGCGCTACGTGCTTTGGGTTGAAGACCTCGAACGTTTCGCGTTTGGAGATCCAGCCTCAGAGAAAGACGACGCATCGGAGTTAAGTAGACTTGCGCCGATACGTGCGCTGCTCTTGGGCCTCGACAATGCCGAGTCGTTTACCGTCGTAACCGCCACAACAACGCTATTCCAACGTTTCGATTTAGAGAAGATCGCGCGCTATGTTGAGCGCATTCCGGATTTACCGCGCGAAACAGCTCGACAAGAGATCGCGAAGTTTCGCGCTGCGAGGCTTAACCTTGTCATTGACCCAGCTGCTAAGCAACGTAACGGCCTAGGCTGGCACCCGCAATACGACAACGTTGCTTTTGTAAGGCGAATCCATGGGGACGCTATTGTTACGTTCGCAGACGCCATAGCGGCTCTTGCGAGCACTCCACGGGTGCTAAAGCAAGCACTGCGTCGAGCTGATGAGACGTGGCTTACTTTGCAAGGTGAGATAGACATTGATGACATGATTGCAATGTGTTTACTCCGCGAAGCGAGTCCTCAAGCATTTGCGCTCGTGGAGAATCATGTAGATCGACTCCGCCGGCGGGCGCCTTCAGCACGACTAGACGCACAACCGGTCAAGGTGTTTTTCGCCGAGTTGGAAGTGTTATCGCTGGAGCCAACAACTGCTCTGGCAATACAGGAGATGGTTGGCACAATTTTCGAAAAAAGTAATCGTCGCACCCAAGGCTTGTGGCACGCCAATCACGCCGACTACTGGCAGCGCTTCCTCGTGCTGCCCAAAATCGAGCCATCGCTGTCAGATCAGGCCATTCTTCGTAGCATCAGCAAACAGAAGAGCGACGAGATAATTGAAATACTCGCCACTCCAAAGGCAGCAACTGCTGTTCAAGACTTTTCCGATATGTTCGTCTCCCAACACTTACAAGGACTCTTTTTGGAGTACGTAGAGGCGCATTTGGACGATGATCCAGGCGAGTGGCCACTTGAAGAATTTGGACGCCACGCGCCAGGCATGCTACGCCTATGGAACGCACTTCAAGCTCGTTGGCGTGCTCTAGACACCGCTGAACTTGCGAAGGACGTACAAAGAAGTATTGAACTCACAGCGCCTAAGAATCTCGCGCTGTTGTACGAGATAGATTATTGGATGTTGTCGGATGCAGTGAGCGTCAACGAATTTGAGCAGACGACAGCTGACCAACTGAAAACACTGGTGCGCACGCTTCTGTGTAAGCACTACATTGGCAACCCCCAAGCGCTGCGGACCGCACTGAAAAATGTCGAGCCGATTGTACTCAGCCGACTTTGTTGGGGGACACCGCACAACGGTGTTTCTTTGAATCGCGCGTTGCCATTCAAAGAGTGGCCAGCTTTCTCCAAGACTATTTCGGATGCCCTCAATGAGGATCCGATTATTATGTCGCAGCAAATCGTGTGGATGATTGCAAATGTGTCACGCGCGCCCGATGGCTCTGAGAAATGGACCCTAAACGTTAATCATTGCCGGGCGCTGTTCGAGAAACCAATAGACTTGATACGACGCATGACAATCGCATTCGAAAACGCTGACGAGCTTACGAAAGACTCACCAACGGCTGACGGATCGCTTCCGGCGTCCAGTAATTCAACCGGCGATGAATCTATAGTACGCGCATCGCTCACGCCACAAGCGGCCAATTTTTTTGGGTTCGCGCAAACAGGTCGCACCGTGATTGAAGGCTTTTGGTTTACGCATCGATACGAGTTTCAGGGTGAACGCCCAACTTATGAACCAACCGGCGCGGTCCTCGTCGAAGGCGGCTTAAGTCTCGCAGGAAAGACGACGTGCCTAGACTTAGAGCCAAGCGGCAACGATTGGCTCCCTATTTCTGAGACAGCGAGCAGTGAGTCCAATCACTGGAAAGCGATCGCTGAAAAGCGCGAGAGCTTTTTCGTGCCTTTTGACACATGGCCACACGCTTACGTCGCAACCGCCAATGGAACCGCAAGCCAACAGGAGTGCTTACGTCGGTTCGCTCCAGAGATTGTTGCGCTTGCGGACCCTGACCAGCCTTTGGTGCTGCTCACGTTAACCGATGCGACGACTGTGGACACACCCAAGGCGTCAGCATCCCCGAGCGACGAAGCAGCGCCAACTTAGCCTACCCCGCTACAACTTCATTCGCGATCAGTTGCTCCAGCGTCTCGCGTTTGCGGACGATGGTGTAGTTGGTGCCAGCGACGAGGATTTCGGGGGCGCGAGGGCGCGTGTTGTAGTTGGATGACATGACGGCGCCGTATGCGCCGGCGGCGCCGATGGCGAGGAGTTCGCCGCGGGCAAGTTCAGGCAAGGTGCGATCGCGGCCGAGGAAGTCGCCGGTTTCGCAGATGGGGCCGACGACATCGGTAGTGATGGTGGCGCGAGTTGAAATCAAACCGTGCGCGCCCGTGCCGCCAGCGACGGGCCACATTGGATGAAACGAACCGTAGAGCGCTGGGCGCATGAGATCGTTCATGGCACCGTCGATGATGGTGAAGTGTTTGGCTTCGTTGGTTTTGCGAAACACTACGCTTGCGACGAGCGCGCCAGCTTGGCCGACGATGACGCGGCCGGGTTCGCACAACAACATGACGCCAAGCGCGGTGAGTGGCGCGAGTGCAGCGCGTACAGCGTCGCCATATTCGGCGGGGCTTGGCGGCAGCGCATCGCCTTTGCCGTAGTCGATGCCCAAGCCGCCGCCAACATCGATGCTGGTGATGTTGATGCCGTCGGCGCGCAGATCAAGAATCAATTGCACCAAGCGCGCGATGGCGTCGGTGAATGGTGAAGTCTTGGTGAGTTGCGAGCCGATGTGACAATCGATGCCAACGATGTCGAGCGCAGGCAACGCTTTGGCGCGGCGCAAAATCGCAGGCGCATCGTGCATGGAAACGCCAAACTTGTTTTGCTTGAGGCCAGTGGAAATATACGGATGGGTTTGTGGATCAACGTCGGGGTTGACACGCAACGCAACGCGGGCGCGCTTGCCACGGGCTACGGCAACTTTGCTCAACGCGTCGAGTTCTTCGTCGGACTCAACGTTGAAGATCATGATGCCAGCGTCGAGCGCTTTGCCCATTTCGTCGTCGGTTTTGCCAACGCCGGAGAACACAACCTTGGCAGGGTCGCCGCCGGCTTTGAGCCAGCGAAACAATTCGCCGTAGCTAACGATGTCGGCGCCAGCGCCGAGGCCGGCGAGCACGCTCAACACGCCGAGGTTGGAGTTGGCTTTGACGCTGAAACAAACGCGATGCTCAATGCCAGCGAGTGCGCCCGTGAAGGCCTTATACGCGCGCTCAAGCTCGCCGCGGCTGTAGACGTAAACCGGCGTGCCTTGTTCAGCTGCGATGCGGTCGAGTGCGACGCCTTCGCAGTGCAGTTTGCCGTCGATGTAGTGGAATGGAGTCGAAGTCGGTTGCGCAGTCATGCTGCGCCCTTGTTACTTCGAATTTGGCGTGGCGCCAAGGCCCAAATCCGCCTCGACGCGGTCAAGTTCAGACGCCACTTGCGACCGGGCCGGGCCGCCAACGATATCGCGTCGATCAGTCGCACGGACAGGGTCGAGCCAATCGGCGACATCGACGTCGAACGCAGGATGGTGCTGACGCAGCGTTGGCAGATCGAGCGCGGCCAGCTCGACGCCGCGGCTGATGGCAACGCGGACCAACGCGCCAGCGATATCGTGGGCATCGCGGAACGCTGCGCCTTTGGCGACCAGATAATCAGCGAGTTCGGTTGCGACCAAGTAGCCATCGTCGACGGCGGCGCGCATGCGTTTGGGGTCGAATTGCAGCGACGCCACCATGCCAGCGCTGACTTGCAAACAAATTGTCAGGGTTTCGAGCGCGTCGTACAGCGGCTCTTGGGTCTCTTGCAGATCTTTGTTGTACGCCAGCGGCAAGCCTTTGATCGTGGTGACCAAACTGACCCAATCGCCGATGACGCGGCCGGCTTTGCCACGGATCAGCTCGGCGATGTCGGGGTTCACTTTTTGCGGCATCAGCGACGAGCCGGAGCAGTAGGCCTCGCCAACTTGCGCAAAGCGGAATTCTTGGCTCATCCACAATACGATTTCTTCGCCGAGCCGCGACAGATGCACTTGCAACAACGCGCATGCAGCAACGAGTTCGACGGCAAAATCGCGATCACCGACGGCGTCGAGCGAATTGCGAGTGACGCCAGAAAAGCCAAGTTCGGTGGCGACGGCGGCGCGATCGAGCGCGAACGTGGTGGCCGCCAACGCGCCCGAGCCCAGCGGCGACTCGCCTGCACGTTTGGCAGCGTCGGCAATGCGGCCGCGGTCGCGCACCAGCATGGCTTCGTACGCCAATAAGTGATGCGCTAAGCGGATCGGTTGGGCCCGCTGTAAGTGGGTATAGCCAGGCATCAATGTGTCGATATGCGCGCGCGCTTGCACCACGAAGGCGCGGCGCAGCTCGTCGATGAGGCGAATGAGTTCGGTGGCTTGCGCACGCGCATACAAGCGCAGGTCGGTAGCCACTTGGTCGTTGCGGCTGCGAGCGGTGTGCAAGCGCCGGCCGGCGTCGCCGATTTCATTGATCAGCCGCGCTTCCACATTCATATGCACGTCTTCAAGTGCGTCGTCCCATGCCAGCGCGCCGGTGCTGAGCTGCAACGCAACACGGTCGAGGCCAGCGCAGATCGCATCACAATCGGCCTGCGTGATAATGCTGCGCGACGCCAACATGCGAGCGTGTGCTTTGGAGCCGGCAACGTCGTGGGGTAGCAGCCGTTGATCGAAACTCACCGACGCGTTGGCGGCAGCAGCCACCGGGTCCAACGCTGCTGCAAAACGGCCGCCGCGCGCGCCTTTGGGCTCACCTTTGTTGCTCATGGCGCAACACTAACGAACGCAGCGCGTGCGTACGAGTCGCGGAATCATGTTTTGCTGGCAAATTGCGTGGCGCGAGCGCCACAGTAGCTGGCCATGTGTGAATTCTTGGCGTGACGACACGTTTACACAAGCGCTGCCGACGGCAGTGGCACGATCGATGCTCAAGCCAGGGCCATGTCAAAAAGTTTCATATCGTTGTCGCCAGTTGTGCTTTCCGTCGGGGCTTTTGCGTGTGGCGGAACCAAAGCCGCCGATCTTGATGCGCCCACCACGCCTACCGCTGATGCTGTGCGCTTGGACGCGCGCCTTGATGCAGCCCCGATGTTGCCAGATGCAACGCCTGCCAACCGTGGTTCACTATTGTTCGATGGGGCCGGTGACTTCGCACAAATCCCCGGCACCGCTGCAATCTCCACGCTTGCCGAGGTAACCGTGGAAGCCTGGGTCAAACCGATGGGCGCTGGCACGACGCGTACGGCGATCTTGGAAAAGCCGTTAACACGAGGCTCACAATTCCAGCTTTATCGTGAAAACGATGCCCGGCTGTTTGGCGAAGTCTGGGGCACTGGCTCGGGAACTAACCCATCAACAAGCAATCAAGCAAAGCTTGCAATTGGGACTTGGTCACACATTGCGCTGACCTATCGGCTCAACACGTTGGCCATTTATGTCAATGGCACCTTGGTGGGCAGCAGCCCAACCGCGGAAATGAGCACCGCGCTCAATGACTTGTTGGTAGGCAAAGGCGTGGATAATACGGCTTCGTTTCATGGCGCAATTGATGAGCTGCGGATCTGGAACGTGGCGCGCACCCAGACCCAATTGCAACAAGATCGCAGCGAGCTGCTGCAGGGCAACGAGGCAAATCTGGTTGGGTATTGGACCTTCGACGAAGGCAGTGGCGACCAGATCCACGACAAAACGGTGGGTAATAATACCGGCCGGCTAGGCGCTGACGCGGGGCCCGACAGCAGTGACCCAACGTGGTCAACCGATAAGCCGTTTTGAGGCTCATCTAACGAGGCGGCGGCTATGCATTGGAATGTATTGACGTTTTATGATCGGGTGGCTGGCACCCGTTCACTGGGCGGCACCCGTTTGACACCCGGTTCGTGGTCGGGTGGCTGGCACCCGGTTCGTGATCGGGTGGCTGGCACCCGTTTTGTGATCGGGTGGCTGGCACCCGTTCGCCGGGGCACCCGTTCGCTGGCGTACATTGACGTTTAGGAGTTGGGTGTTCTATACGTTGGGCCACATGAAAGCCCCAGGTTTCCGTCGGGCATTTGTGACTGCTAGTCTCGCTTCCCTAATCTCACTAGCATGCGTCGGCATCTTCTTTTTGCTCAATGCACATAGCGTGGCACGCGACCTAGCGTCATCAAAGGTCGCCATTCGAGCAGCGTTTGACAACCACATGCTGGGTTATGAACTTGGCAGGCGTGGTGATGCGATAATGGGGCAACACCAATACAACGATTGCCTTGTGTTGATGATGGCGGTCGATCAGCGCGGCACATCCACTGAATTGACGGTTAGCCCCACCCAATCAAGCTACGGTGATCCGCGTGGTGTGTGTGCTGATACCGAGCATTTGGCGAAAGGCGATGCCGCGGTCGGCGAGCCGGCTTTCTATCATCAATACATGCATGGGCAGACCATGCTGCTGCGCTACCTACTGCCGCTGATGACGGTCCGGTCGATCCGCACATTGTACAAAGCGCTCATGGTGATCATCCTGTTCGCAGGCATCGCGGTCGCGCTGGCAGGCCTCGCGCAGCAACGCTCAGCGCAGGTGAACCTGTTTTGGCTGATCATGTTTCTCGCGTTTGCTCGATGCTTCGGTCTTGAAACGTTCGGCCAATCATTGAGCCACGCACCTTCCGACCTTGTGTTTGTAGGGTTTGCTTTGTTGTTATCCATTGCAGCCTATCGTGGCGGCATCTCGTCACGGCTTGCCATCCCGTTGGTTGCTGTGTTTGGCAGCTTGACGCTCATCTTCGAAATGTTAACAGGCGGCATTCCCTTGGGGCTCGCGCTCATCGTAGGAGGTTTGCCTTTTGCGCTAAAACCAGGACCAGACGATGAGTCGCCTGGCCGCGTCATCAGCGACGTCGTAAACGGGTTGATCTCTTTTTGTGCTGCAGTAGCCGCTGCGATATTTGCAAAAGCCGTTGCGGCGATCGCTGTTTTTGGGATCGACACGATCATTATCTCAGCGCAGCAGTTACGCCTCCGCATGGGACTAACTGGCGCCTCGGGGACGGGACGTTCAATCAATCCACTTCAATTCGTTAGATCGATTGGCCTGGGCCTCGACGGGCTGGTGCCTGGCACACCATTGTTGGGCTTCCTTTTGCTGGCAACCGCCATCTTCATTGGCCAGTGGTCGGCGCGGAAACTCTGGCGCACACCAACGCCACTGTTGCGCTTGAGAGTGCGCTGTTTAGTTGCATCCAATGCACTCATCGTACTGATGCTATTGGTGTTTTGGGAACATACGATCGTGCATGCATGGTTTATGGATCGGATGCTGGCGTGGACCGTCGGTTCGGGCTTCGCGCTCTTTGCAATGTATTTGGCAAATCACAAAACCAAGCTTTAACGAAACGTCAGCAATTGCTCGGCGAGCGACAAGATTTCGCGTCCGTACGCAGCACATGTTTGATCCCGCTTTCGACGCGGCGGCCTTCGTGCGCCCTACCCACGCCGAATCGCCATCATGCGATCGCGCGACGCTGCAACATCGTCAGGCGACATCGCGCCGATCAAATCGATGCTGACACGCTGCTCGTAACCGCTGACGGTGTCGCGCGCATGAACACGCAACATGCCCGACGCATCGATCGCAAAGGTAACTTCGATCGCTGATTCGGTGCGATTGCCTGTACGCAACCGGCTCAACACCAAATCGCCGAGCACAAGATTTTGATCGAGCCGACGCGATTGGCCTTGGCAAATGCGAATCCGCACCGTGTCTTGGTTGTCGCGCGACTTGGCAAAAACGCGTTTGCTTTCCGCTGGCAGCGGCGTGTTGCGGCGAATGATCTCGTCGCAAAAACCGCCCACCGTGGCGATGCCAAACGAATGCGGCACAACGTCGACGACGACTGGCGCTTGCGATGTAAACACTGGCGCCAGCGGCGCGCCTGTCGCAAAAGGCGGCGCCATTGTGGTGCCCGGCACACCGGTGACCATCGGTGGTGGCATCGCACGATTGGTATCGGATGGGTTTGGATCTAGCGTACGAGGTGCCAATGGCGCCGCGGCAATGCCTCGCGCCGTCGCTGACATCGAAGGACTCGGCGACGTCACGACTTCGCGCGCGGCCGCGTGCACCGCAGCGGCAGGCGCCACTCCGACGGCGGTGTTGCTTGGCGGTGGCAGGTCAAAATCGCGCGCAGCTGCCGGCGGTGGCAAATCAAAATCGCGCGCAAAAGCCGGCGACACCGGCAGTGGCAAATCAAAATCGCGGGCGAACGCTGGCGATACCGGTGGTGGCGAGGCCGGCGGCATCAACGGCAATCCATATTGCACTGGTGCGGGTGGCGGCGCAAATTGCGTGGCTTCTTGTGGTGCCGCAATCATCGTCGGCGCCTGTGGCGGTGCAAACTGCGTTGCCTCTTGCGGCGCCGCGATCATCGTCGGCGAGGTCGGCGCGCTGATGCCCAACGGCGAAGGGAAATCCATGTCGCGGAGGGTGGTTGCTGCGGGTGGCAACGGCGGCAACGTGACCCCACGCGGCCGAGTCGTTGTTTTAGTTGCTTCGGTTGCTGCAATCGGCGGCGGTATCGTTGAGGGGCGTGCTGGAAGCGGCGGAATCGTCGTCGGTCGCGCTGGCAACGGCGGAATTGTTGGCGGCCGCAATGTTGCCGCAGCGCTTGGCACTGGCGGCATCGTCGATGCGCGCGTC
This sequence comes from Deltaproteobacteria bacterium, assembly GCA_029565465.1. Taxonomy (GTDB): domain Bacteria; phylum Myxococcota_A; class Polyangia; order Haliangiales; family Haliangiaceae; genus JABFXX01. Next base: position 4,722 of record JAKQOD010000249.1, on the reverse strand, counting down.
CGTACCTGCGTAACCGGGTCGGCGCCAACCGATGTCTGCGTATCATCATTGAGCGGCGGAATCTGTACGGAAATCGGACGAGACCGCGTTGGCGCAGTACTTGTGGGCGTAGCTGGCGCGACTGGTGGCGTAACGGTGCCGGGCCGAGTGATACGCGCCAATGGCGACGCTTCGGTGGTGCTTGGTTCTTCGAAGAATTTGTCGATGGTCGCGCCGCGCGTCACTGGCCGTTCAGTGCCAGGCCGCGTCCGCGCTGCATAGTCAGCCGTCTGCCGTGGCGCCGGTGGCGTCAGCGTCGTCGACGTATCCATCGTTTCCGCATCTTGCGTAACGGTGATTTCAGCGTCGGTTACCGGCGGCCGCAGCTGCGCACTCACCCGTGCAGTCGCTGGTTTATTGCGGCTCAAAATGCGCTGCAGCGCCACCGCTTGTAGGCTTGCGCCCAACGCCACCGCTTCTTCGGGATTCGCATCGGTGCGTGGGCCTTGCCCAAAAAAGCGCGCAACTTTGTCCCGCACGTACGGCATTTTAGTGGTGCCACCGACCAGAATGACTTCCCCAATATCGCTGATGCTGGTGCCGGCGATCTTAAGAGCTTCAGTGCAAACCGGAAACGTACGCTCGATGATATCGCTGGCAGCGGTCACGAATTCATCGCGGCTGATTTCCATCTGCAGGTTCATCGCCGCGCCGTTGCTGCCGTACGCAATCTCGTCAATACGAATGCTCGCGCGGGTGCGGCGCGACAATTCGATCTTGGCTTGCTCTGCCACCGCACGCATCCGCATCATCGCGATTTCGTTGGCACGCAAATCCATCCGCGTCTCGCGCAAAAAGCGCTCGACCATCATGTCGACCAAGCGCTCGTCGAGATCATCGCCGCCGAGGAACGAATCGCCAGCCGTGCCGAGCACTTCGTAAACTTGATCTTTGAGTCGCAATACGGTGACGTCGAATGTGCCACCGCCGAAATCGTAGACAGCGAAAATTTCTTGCATCGGCCGGCTATGGCCGTACGCCAATGCAGCTGCGGTTGGCTCGTTGAGCACACGCACCACGGTGATGCCAGCGATGGCGCCTGCGGTTGCGGTCGCCGAGCGTTGCGCATCGTTGAAGTTGGCCGGCACCGTGATCACAGCGCGATTCACGCCCGAATCGAGCGCCGACGCTGCGATGTCACGCACGTGGTCAAGCACGACCGCAGAAATTTCGGGCACAGCAAATTCACCGCCACGCGTGACGATCAACGGGCTTTGATTGCCGCCCTCTTTGATCTGATACGGCATCCGGGTTTTCGCAATTTGCACTTCGGGCGATGAATAGCTGCGGCCGATGAGCCGCTTGACCGAGTAAACTGTGTTTTGCGGATCGATGATGCGCCGCTGTTTGGCGTGTGCACCAACGACGACAGCGCCGTTCGGGTGAAACGAAACCATCGACGGATGTACTTTGTAGCCGGCGGGATCAACCAACACCCGCGCGTGACCGGTGTCATCGCAGTAGGCCACTACACAGTTTGAAGTCCCAAGATCGATACCGACAATGGGATCAGATACCGCCGAATTCGTCACTGCTATTGAATCTAGCGTCAATGATTTCCGCGGTCTAGGGGAACGCCCGATATTCCCGACGAGCGCATGCAAGGCCAGGTGTGGGTAGGCGCCGCTACGATGTCGACATTTCGGTGGTTACGTCGGCCAGTACTTTGTCATACCAACGTTCCAATCCCGTCGGAAACGGCCACATCCAGCCGTAGGCAGCACCTTTAAATTGGGCCAACACGTAGCTGCGATACGACGACGATGCGGCGTATTTTAGGCCCCAAACCTCGGCGGCAGCACGCACCGATTCGGCGTACGCCTCTTTTTCAAAGTAGGCGCGAAACCAGGCGAGCCCCATCGGCAGCGGCAAGAAGATATACAGCAGCGCCATACCTGGCAGGGTAAACTTGCGGAACTGTTCCAAGTGAATCGCTTCGTGGCGCATCGTCACGTAGCGCTCGTCGTCGGACTGTTCATCCCAACCGGGCGTGACGTACACGGTCTTACCGATCGTAGTCTGAAATGAGTCCAAATAGCTGCGCATTTGGCCGAAGGTCAAGCCGACGAGCGCGTAGTGAATCGCGCGATGCAAGCGCGATTCGCGTTTTTGCACGACTCGAAACCCGGGATATCGAACCCGCAGTTCGCTCAACAAGGTTTCGTAACGCGATGCCACACCGGTAGCATAGCCGTTTCACGTGGTGCACGCACGATCTCCGCAGAAATTCGCGGACACGCCACGGGGTGACTTGACGGTTCGCTTGCAGATTGCGTAGCGTCGCGCCGCCGTGGTCGATCTTTCCAAACTCAATGAGCCGCAACGCGCTGCAGCGAGTCACATGGGTGGACCGATGCTGGTGCTTGCAGGCGCAGGCTCGGGCAAGACACGCGTCATTATTTTTCGCATTGCCAACTTGCTCAGCATGGGCATTCCACCGACGGCCATTTGCGCTGTAACGTTTACCAACAAAGCCGCCGAAGAAATGCGCGAACGGATCGCGCATGTGTTGGGCGACGCTAAGATCGCCAAGCAATTGACGATCGGCACGTTTCACGCATTGGGGTTGCAGATCTTGCGCACCGAACGCAAAGCGCTGGGCATGCCGCGCGGTTTCGCGATCTATGACGCCTCGGATCAGATGGGCGCGTTACGCGAAGCGATGCGCGCGGTGCGCGATTTTGGCGGCAACGGTGAGCGTCGGTATGATTCCAAAGCCGTGATGTCGCGCATCTCGCTAGCGAAAAATGCGTTCGTTGCGCCGGAAGAATTTCAGCCGAATCCGTCGGACGAATATGACGGCATCACCGCCGAGGTTTATCCGAAGTATCAAGAGATGCTGCGATCGTGCGCAGCGTTTGACTTTGACGATCTAATCATCGAACCGGTGCGGTTATTCGATCGCGTGCAAGCCGTGGGCGACCGTTGGGCCGAAAAGTTTCAGTATGTGATGGTCGACGAATACCAAGACACTAATAAAGCGCAATTGATGATGGTCAAAGCGCTGGTGCGCAACCACGGCAACCTTGCCGTCGTTGGTGATGACGATCAGTCGATCTACAGTTGGCGCGGTGCTGACCCAACCAATATTTTGAATTTTGCCGAGATGTTTCCAGGCGCCAAGGTGGTGAAGCTTGAGCAGAACTATCGCTCGACGCGGACGATCTTAGCTGCAGCCAATGCGGTGATTGCCAACAACACGAAGCGCCACGGCAAAGAACTGTGGTCGACGCTGTCGACCGGCGAAATCATCACCCACGCGGTTGCACCGACGGTGGAAGATGAAGCCAAGTGGGTGGCACGTGAGATCGCGTCGCTGGTCAAAGAAGGCCGGCGCTGGAGCGATATCGCCGTGATGTATCGCTCGAATATTCAAGCCAAGATTCTCGAGGAAGAGTTGCGCGGCCATGACGTGCCGTACACGATGTTCGGTGGCCAACAGTTTTTTGATCGCAAAGAAGTCAAAGACTTGATCTCGTATCTGCGGGTGGCGCTCAATCCGCGTGATGAATTGGCGTTGCGACGGATTATCAATTATCCGCCGCGTGGCATTGGCGCTACTACCGTCGACAAATTGGTCACCGCGTCACAAGCGAGCCACGTTTCACTGTGGGATGCGCTGCGCGCGGCTGCGGGCCATGCGCCGGATCAACTACGCACGCTCGACGACGATGCGCCGCAGATCGACACAGCGCACATCAATCCAGGCGAAATTCGCGCCGGGACACGCGAAGCAATCGCGGGGTTGATTCGTTCGATTTCCAAGGTTGGTGTAGCGATTGAAAACGGCGGCGATATCGTGGCGATCACCAAGTCGCTCGTCGAGGACATTGGGTTGTACGATGATCTCCGTGCCGCTGCCGCGTCGTTGTCGGCAGCGCAGCGACGAATTGATAACGTTGAAGGCTTGATTGGCGCACTTGGCCGCCACGCGGAAAAAGGCAAAGGCCGTGATGGGCTCGCGACGTATCTGCGGCAGTTGTCGCTGGAAACCAGCAAAGAAGAAGAAAAAGACGGCGGCGACAAGGTCATTTTGACGACGCTGCATGGCTCAAAGGGGCTGGAATTTCCGGTGTGTTTTATGGTTGGCCTCGAAGAGGAGTTGTTGCCGCACGCGCGCACGCTGCAACCGCAAGCCACCGACCAGCCCGATGGTGATCATGCGACGGATATCAGCGAAGAGCGGCGCTTGTGTTATGTCGGCATCACCCGCGCGCAGCGCAAGCTGTACCTCACGCGGTCGTGCACTCGGGTTAGTCGCGGCAATGCCATGCAGCGCACGCCGTCGCGCTTCTTGCTCGAAGTCCCCGATGATTTGCTCGAAGTCATCGACATTGCCGCGGTGGCCCGCGAGCGTGTGCCCACCGACGAAGTGAAGGGTTTCTTTTCCAGCTTCAAATTTGAAGACTAACCGGCGGATGCGGTTGTAACGGGGCGCCGGTTGTAACGGGTCGCAGCCACCCGGTTGTAACGGGTCGCAGCCACCCGGCATTCGGACACTCGGCCCCTTGTAACCCTCGTAACGGGTCGCAGCCACCCGGCATTCGGACACGCGGCCCCTTGTAGCCCTCGTAACGGGTCGCCCTCGTAACGGGTCGCAGCCACCCGGCATTCGGACACTCGGCCCCTTGTAACCCTCGTAACGGGTCGCAGCCACCCGGCATTCGGACACGCGGCCCCTTG
>JAKQOD010000685.1 GCA_029565465.1 Deltaproteobacteria bacterium | reverse complement strand
CGTTTGCCGAGGCCGACCGCTTGGCCAAGCTGGTGCCCGAGCCCGTTGGTGGCAAGAGCCCGCCGGTCAAAGAAGCCATCGAAAACGAACCCGAGCTTAAGCGCCTGTACAACGAATCGCCGATGCACCGCGAGCTGCTCGACATCGCTGCTGGCCTCGAAGGCCTCAATCGCCACGCCGGGATGCACGCTGCTGGCATTGTGATCGCCGAAGAGCCGTTGTGGAACTACGTGCCATGTTTCCGCGGTCAAAACGGCGAAATCATCACGCAGTACGCGATGAAAGAAGTCGAAAAAGTCGGACTGGTCAAGTTCGACTTCCTCGGCCTCAAAACGCTGACCGTCATCCAAACCGCGGTGCGGTTGGTGAACTTGCAACGGCCCGCGGACAATCCATTCCGCATCGATACCATTCCCGTCGACGACGCCGATGTCTACAAGATGATTTCACGCGGCGATACGCTTGGCGTGTTCCAGCTTGAATCCAGCGGCTTTCGCGAAATTCTCAAAAAGCTCAAGCCCGACTGTCTCGAAGATATCGTCGCGGCCGTGGCGCTGTATCGCCCAGGCCCGCTCGAAGGCGGCATGGTCGATGACTTCATTGAGCGTAAACACGGCCGCAAAAAAGTCGAATATCCGCACCCCTCTCTCGAAGGCATCCTCAAAGATACCTACGGCGTTATCGTCTACCAAGAACAAGTCATGCAGATCGCCCAGGTCTTGGCTGGCTACTCGCTTGGCCGCGCAGACTTGTTACGTCGTGCGATGGGGAAAAAGAAGAAAGAGATCATGGACGCCGAAAAGGCGGGCTTCGTCGAAGGCGCCTTGGGCCTGAAGATCGACGCGAAGATCGCCGACTCGGTGTTCGACTTGATGGCGTTCTTTGCCGGCTACGGGTTTAACCGTTCACACTCGGCAGCGTACGGCTGGATCACCTACCAGACCGCGTATCTGAAATATCACTATCCGCATGAGTTCATGGCTGGCCTCATGTCGTGCGATGCCGACAACATCGACAATATCGTCAAGTTCATCGGCGAAGCGCGCTCGATGGGGCTGACCGTCGAGCGGCCCGATGTGAATGAATCGTTGTCGGACTTCTCGGTGAATCCGCGCATCGCTAGCAGTGAGCCGGCTACCAAAAAACGTGGCAAAGCCAAAGAAGGCGCCGAAGCCGACGAACAACGCGCACGGCTCGACGCCAAAGTGATTCGCTTTGGGATGGGGGCTGTCAAAGGCGTCGGCGGTAGCGCTGTTGATGCGATCTTGGAAGCCCGCAAAAACGAGGGGCCGTTTGATTCGCTCTATGACTTGTGTCGGCGCGTCGATTCGCAGAAGTGCAATCGCCGCGTGCTGGAACAGTTGATCAAAGCTGGTGCCATGGATGGTTTTCCAGGCGGCCGGCATCGCGCGCAAGTGATGGCTGCGCTTGACCCCGCGCTTGAAGCTGGTGCTTCCGAGCAACGCGATCGTAAAAGTGGCCAAACCTCGCTGTTCGGTTTGATCGAACCGCCCAAGCCCGCGCCAGGCCAAGCCAAGCAAGGCGAAACGTATCCAGACGTTGAATCGTGGAGCCCGAAGCAGTTGCTTGCGTTCGAAAAAGAAGCCTTGGGCTTTTATGTGTCGGGTCATCCGCTCGACCGTTACCGCTCGGACTTGGCGCGTTATGCCAACGCGTCGATCGCGGATTTTGCGGCCGGCCGCCGCGGCGTCGGTGATGCTTCCATTGGTGGCATCGTTTCGCAGTACCGCGAAATGATCACCAAAAAAGGCGACAAGATGGCGCGCTTCATCCTCGAAGATGCCGAAGGCGCGCTGGAAATTGTGGCGTTTCCCAAAACCTTTGAACGGGTGCGTAGCGTGCTGGTTTCTGACGAGCCGATCCTGTGCTCGGGCGCGATCAAAAATGAAGGCAATGCCGAAGCCGCTGATTGGAAAATGCTGCTCGAAAATGCGCAGCAACTGTCCGAGTTGCGGACGGCCAAAACCAGCCGCGTCGAAATCAACCTCAACGCTGACACGGTGACGCCAGAGCAAGTCGAAACGCTCAAAGGCATTTTGGCCGGCGCCAAGGGCAACTGCGCCGCCTACATTCGCATGCGCATCGGTGGACGATCGGAAACCGTGATCGCCTTGGGTGAATCGTGGCAGGTTGCAGCCAACGACGAGCTGTTGGTGCGGCTCGAACGCGTATTCGGCGAACGGGTGGCAACGCTGTCGTAGCGCGCGCGCCTACTTGTTTACCAGCGCCGCGTACTCGGCTGGATCGTGGGCGCAAAACATCGCGATATCGCTGTGCTCGACGCGCAGTTTGGTCAATGCTGCAAGTGAGGCCAAGCGTGCTGGCCGGTCGCTTTCCACTTGTTTTTCAAAAAAGGTAATACCTCCAGGTACCTTGCCATTGGGTATGACTGACGCACGGTTGAAATAAGCATCACCAGCATGTACCAGCCATTGCTCGCCGGCCCGAACGGTAACGGCCGAGTGGCCGAGCGTGTGGCCGGTCATCGGCAGCAAGCCGATGTCTTCGTGCACCCCGCGCAGTTGGCTGATTGATGGCACGCCGCGCCAGGTATCACCGGTGGGTTCATACAATGCCCACTTCGGTGCGTGCGCCCACTGCGCAGGCATATAACGTCGACGGTCGGTGCGCCGCACGCGATCCATGGCCGCGCGATGCTCGCTGCGATGCACGTGCACCGTAGCGTCGGGGAAATCAATGATGCCGCCAGCGTGATCAAGATCGAGGTGGGTCAACACAATGTGTTGCACGTCGTTGGGTGAAAGCCCCAAGGCCGTAATCTGGCCGTGTGCGGTTTCCGGACCAGCGAGGGCAGGGCGCATCAACGCGCGAAAAAGCCCAGGCACACGTTTGTGGTCGGCAACGTCGCGCAAGCCAAAGCCGGTGTCGACGAGCACGAGGCCATCCCGATCGGTTTCCAGCAGCAAGCAATGCGCGATCATCGTGCTGCCTTTTGCCAGGCCGAGCCAGCCCGCTGGCAGCCGCGGACACATCGTTGCGCAATTGAGATGATGGACTCGTCGGATCGCCATCCCTCTACGCTACGTGCGTGTCAGCCGAGTGCCAAGGCTAACGGGCAAGTACTGCGCGCACGCGTTGCAGCAATCGGCGCCAGCGACTATCCCGATAAATTCGGGCGGCCGGCAATGCGATAGCGCGCGCCAAGATTGCGCTGCCGACGAGCGGTACCGGCAATTCTGCGACCGGCAAGGTGCGTTGCGCTGGCCGACCGGAGACTCGCTTGCGCAAACGTGTGCGCGGCAATGGCAACACCACGCCGCGTTGGCGCCGTCGTCGGTGCAAACTGGAATGCAGCAAAATCACTTGGCTGGTAGCTGCGGCGCTGCATCGCCGCGTTCTTGAAACGTGCCGTCTTGTTGGTACCGTTTGCGTTGCAGGCGATTGAGCACGACGCGCGATTTCCAACCGATGTAGGAACGGGTGAATTTCACGGCTTGGGTAGGGTCGAGATATGGATTCTTGACGCCTGCGACTTCGACCAACGCGAGCACTTGCTCAGCGACCGAAACCGGACAGCCTTCAAGGCGCACGACTTGGTCGCGGCTGATCTTAAAGCGCGTCGTAGCGAGCTTCTTGAAAATATCTTCGTGCTTGGCGTGATGTGGATCGAGCGTGCTGCGATCCCGATATAGGCTTTTGATCTGCACCAGATTTTCGCCGATGTTGCCTTTCCACTCGGCGCAGTCGCCGATGAACACGACCTTCTCGCTTGGCGCTGCATTGATCGGTCCGTCGTAGCGGCCAAACACCACGTGCATGCGTGGAATCGTAGCGTCACAGTCTTTGTCGAATTGCCGCAAGATTTCGATCGCTTCTTCGATCGCGCCAGGGCACCCGCCCCAACAGTATTCGCCTTGTTCACCTTCGGGTGGCGGCCCAGCGTACGCTGTGATGTTGGTGCCTTCGAAATACTTTTCGACTCGAATCAGGCCGACCTTGAAACCTTTGGCGCGGGCCTGCGCTTCGGCCAAGGTCACGTCGCCGGTGATTTGGATCTTGTTGAGATCGGTGGTGCCAAAGCCCGCGTCTTCGATCAAGCGAATGTGATCAACCGATCGCGGTTCGACGCCAATGATGTGGCTACAGACCGCGTCGAACGCCACCTGCGAGTTGCCCATGATGATGAGGCCCAAGTCGAACGGCGTCGGCGTCAGCATGCGGCCTTCGCCTGCGGTGATGGCATCAATCGCGATGAATTGGCCTTGCAAGATGTACTGCAAGTCGCGGATTTTTTCGTTGAGCTTGTGGTCGTGATCGATAAGCCGATGCCGGTCGTCTTGAATGCCGATGTAGGTCTTCAACGAAAACGTCACCGTGGTCCACGGATGCGCTTTGAACTTCGGCGTATTCACGAAAAAGTCGGCGCGGGCGACCGGCTCGGGCGTGAAGATGTAATCGCGCAAGCGGTCTGCATGTGTGAGTGGGATCTCCACTTGTTGCTCTTCTTCAAAGCAATAGCGTTTCACGCCGCCGACCCGCGCCAGCATGTCATCCCAGCCGGAGTCGCGATACACGGCACGGGTTGGCACCGTGATGCCGCAGCGTTCTCCGACCGCAAGCTCGGTCATGTCAGGGCCGGCTACATCGCGCAGCGCGCGCAGCACGCCTTCGCCAAACTCTGGCCGCGTATACGCATGCGGGAACATCTCGCCGGCGGCTACCAAGTTGGGCTTCACCAGCGTTCGGCCCGTCGGCTTGAGGTTCAGCTCTTCGAGCCCCTCGCGAATGATCTGATGAATCTTGTCGACATCATATTCGCGGCAGCTACGGATGATGACCTTGGGCTGTACCGGGATTTGCATCCGGCAACGATAGCATGGCTCCGTCGCCGCGCGTAGCGGGGTGTTTGCGGGCACCCGAAAACGAAAAAAGCCGCCAGCGGCGGCTCATTTCAGAAAAGTAACGTTGCGAAAAGCTGCTTATTTGGCAGTAACGCGGACGTCGATGCGGCGATTCTTCGCTTTGCATTCTTCGGTGTCGTTCTTTTCGCACACTGGGTGCTCTTGGCCGTAACCTTCGGCTTCGAGGCGGTCAGCTGCAACGCCAGCTGCAACCAATGCCTTCATGACGGCTTCAGCGCGAGCTTGCGACAACTTCTTGTTGTCTTCGGCTTTGCCAGTGTTGTCGGTGTAACCACCGATTTTCAGCTTGAGCGCTGGGTAGGCTTTGAGGATTTCGTTGATGTTGTCGAGTTGGGCTTTCGACTTGTCCATGTCGAGTTCGGCTTTGCCGGTTTGGAACGACAGTTGGTCAAACGAGAACCAGGTGGTCTTGTCGACAACTTTGGTCTTGTCTTCAATGAAGCCAACGAGGAGTTGTTCGATACCGCCGTTGTTGCCTTTGAGTTCAAAACCACTGGTCAGCTTGAAGAGGTACGCAGTGGCCGCGGCTGCATCGCCAGCGCTACCCGAACCTGCACCGCTGCCGTCAGCGACTGGTGCGGTGGCTTTGGCGGCTTCGGCTTCGAACTTGGTCACTTCGGCTTCAGCTGCCGTGAGGCCAGCGTTGATCGTCGAGATCTTGCCTTCGATACCTTGCACTTCAGCAACCAACTTTTTCGCATCGTCAACCGACTTGATGCCAGCGATTTTGCCTGGCGCCGAGGTCAACAGCGCTTGCGCTTCGGTGGCGGCAGCTTCTGGGCCGGCGAGCAAGCCTTGCAACTTGTCGATACCTGGGATGTTCTTGAGCTTCTCGTTACCGAGCAAACCCGCCAGCCGTGGCTTGAGCGCTTCAAACTTTGGCTTGAGTTCGTTCAATTGTGGACCGTACTTGGTGACGAGCGCCGTCACTTCGTCCTTGTACTTCATCAAATCCTGGGCTTTTTTGCAGGCTGGTGCAAGCACCAGCGCAATCAACAACGTCAACATTGGTAGGATACGTTTGGTCATTTTTTTCTCCTGTGAAACTGAGCCTTATATGACGCGCCAAGCCCCAGTCGCGCAAGCGTTCTATGGTCAGTTGTCGTCGAACAATCGTAATGAAAACGTTACGATTGTGATGCTCTATCAGAGTTCTTCTGCTTCGTCGCTCCAAGCGCTGCCGTGGCCACCGGAAGCATCGAGATAGGCCAGCATGGCAGCGTAGTAGGCGTGGTTGCCCAGCGTTGCGGAATCGGCGATCACCAACAGTTGGCGCCGCGCCCGCGTCACCGCAACGTTCATGCGGCGGATATCGGCCAAAAAGCCGATTGTGCCATCTTCATTGCTGCGAACGGTATCAACGATCACGACGTTGCGTTCGCGGCCTTGAAAACCGTCGACTGTACCAACGTCGATACCCGCTTCGCGTTCGGTGCGCAACACCTCGCGCAGCAGTTTGACTTGGTTGCGATACATCGCGATGACCGCAATATCGGTCGGCGCTACGCCACGGCTCAGCAGCCGCCGCACTTCGGCGACCACCCGTTGCGCATGCCCTGGATTGGTGAGGCTGTTGGAAGCTTCATCGTTGCGTTCGTCGTACCAACACGTACCGGCGGTGTCGATCATCATGAACGGCATCGCGCGCGCGTCGTCGTCGCGCACGCCAAGGTCCGACAACCGGTGATTGCGAACGCTTGGCGCTGCCACCAACGCGCCGCCATACATTTGCTGCGACGAAAAAGCCATGATGTGGGCGTGCATGCGGTGTTGTTGGACCAACATGACAGCATTGCCGAATCGGGTTGCTAAACGAGCAAATGCAGTGTCTGCCAACCGCGCGGCTTCTGGCGCAAGCACAACCGGGCCCAGCTGTTGTGGATCACCCGCCAGCACGAGTCGCTTGCCGCGTTGAGCTGCGATCAATAACACTGGATCGCTGGCTTGGGTCGCTTCGTCGACGATGACGGTGTTAAACGTTTCATCGCGCAGCAGCGCAGTTGCAGCGCCGACACAGGTGGTCAACACAACCTGGGCACGCGCCACCAACCGCACGGCACCGCGTTCGAGCTCCGCAGCGGCGTCGCGATCAAGGCTGCGCGCACGGGCCCACAGTTCACGCGCCGCGCCGCCTTTGCCGCGTGCATTTTTGCGTAGCGCAACGGCTTCATCCCGCCATTGCCGCGCCAATGCAGACGCGCCATCGGCGTCGAGTTGCGCATCAAGGGTGGCGTCGCGTAGTTCTGGATCGACGCGGGCAGGGTGGCCCAATCGTACGATGCGAATACCCGCCACCGCCAAGCGTTCGCCTAGATTGTCGACGGCGCTGTTCGATGGCGCTGTGCAAAGCACGCGGTCGCCGCGTGTGATCAGTTGGCGCACGACTTCCACCAACGTGCGGGTTTTGCCGGTACCGGGCGGGCCGTGGATCAGCGCTACGTCGCTGGCGCGCAGCGCTGCTTCGACGGCCGCTTGCTGCGCAGCATCAAGTTGCGAATCGACGACGCGCCACGTGAAAGGTGGCGCAACATGTGGCGCCGACGAGCCAACCAAGATGTCGCGGCTCCGGCCGATGTCCGACGTTGCTGCCGCTGCGAGCGCTTGACGTAATGCGGCGTCGCCTCGATCAAATGCCGCTTCCGGCGTTTCGGCGTCGAGGTTGTAGCGTTGATCGAGATCGTTGATGCCGCGATCGAGCATGACCCAAAGCGCTTGGCCTTCGCGCCGTTCAAGAACGCCACGAATAGCGCTGGCTTCGTCGGGGCGCTGCGCCCACAGCAGCACTGGGTCGCCCGGGCCAAGCTGCAGATCATCGAGATCGACGCGTGGCGGCACAAGGAAGCGAGTCGACACCCGGCCGCGTGGTGCGCTGCGTTCTTCGTCGATTTCGAGTTGCGCCAAGGCATAACCTTGCGCACACCGAGCGGCCAGCGTCGTCGCATGCCGCAACGCATGGGTTTGCGCACGAGCCGCCGCTCGTTCGGCTTGCCACGCCGCTGCCAGCGTATGGAGCGCATTCACCGACGCAGTGTAGATCGTGTGCCTACAATTCGCGACGGCTGGGCGCATCGCAGATCGTCCAATGCGTGCGGCGTCCACGCATGCGTTACGCTTGTCACGGTGCGTTGCACTGATGCGGCTTGCTCGTCGGTTCTGATAACCGCGGCGGGTCGAAAAAATCGATTGCTTTGGCGCTGCACGGATTCGCAACTTCGCAAGTCATGCTAAGGTCAGCGCCGATCTTGGAGGACCCCGTGGCCGACGCAATTGCTCCTGAACGCTTGGAACGCAAAACCACTTCGATGGCTGGCTTGATGCAGCATCGCGTGAAAACCACCCCTGATCGCGAAGCGTTTCGTTATCCGGTGGCCGACCAATGGCGGTCGATGACCTGGCGCGAAGCCGGTGAACGCGTCAACGCGATTGCGGCAGGCTTGCTGGCACTCGATATCGGCCGGCAAGAGCGAGTTGGCATTGTCAGCAATACCCGGGTTGAATGGATCTTGTGCGACTTGGGCATTCTTTCCGCCGGCGCTGCAACCACCACGGTTTATCCTTCGAGCACCGCCGAAGAATGTGCGTTTATTCTGTCCGACTCGGGGACCAAAATCGCTTTTGTTGAAGATAGCGGCCAGCTCGCAAAGCTGCGAGCGCATCGCAACGAATTGCCTGATCTGCGCAAAGTGATTTTGATGGAAGGCGCCGTGCCTGCCGAAAATACCGACGGCTGGGTGATGACCCTGGCCGATGTCGAAGCGCAAGGCGCTGCGTGGCTTGGCAAAAATTCCAAAGCTGTCGACGAAGCGATTGCCGGCATTGAAGGTGAGCACCTCGCCACGCTGATCTACACCTCGGGCACCACTGGGCAGCCCAAAGGTGTGCGCTTGGTGCACGAATGCTGGGCCTACTGCGCCGACGCCATGGATGCCATGAAGCTGATCACGGCCGACGACGTGCAGTACTTGTGGCTGCCGATGTCGCACTCGTTCGGCAAAGTGTTGATGGCGATGCATGTGGTGACCGGCTCGGTGTGCGCCGTCGACGGTCGCATTCCTAAGGTCATCGACAACCTCGCGGTCATTCGGCCAACGTTTATGGCCGCGGTGCCACGCATTTTCGAAAAAGTGCACAACAAGGTAATCGCCGGCGTCACCGACCAAGGAGGCATGAAAGCGAAAATCTTTTATTGGGCACTTGCCGTCGGCCGTGAAGGTTCGGTCGTGCGCCAACAAGGCAAAGAGCCAACCGGCCTGCTTGCGCTCAAACTCAAAATTGCTGAGAAGCTGGTGTTTAGCAAGCTCAAAGACCGGTTTGGCGGCCGCGTGCGCTACTTCGTGTCGGGCTCAGCGCCACTCGCGCGCGAAATCGCCGAGTTCTTCCATGCCTGTGGCATTTTGATTCTCGAAGGCTACGGCCTCACCGAGTCGAGCGCTGCAAGCTTCGTCAATCGGCCACGCGCGTATGCGTTTGGCTCGGTAGGGTTGCCAATGCCTGGCACTGACTTGAAGTTGGCGCCGGAAGACAATGAAATTTTGATCCGCAGCCCAGGCGTCATGCGGGGCTATCACAATCTCGACGACGCCACGGCCGAAACGCTGACCAGCGACCATTGGTTGCGCACCGGTGACATCGGCGAAATCGACAGCAATGGTTTTTTGCGTATCACCGATCGCAAAAAGGACCTCATCAAGACCTCGGGCGGTAAGTACGTCGCGCCAGCGGCACTCGAAGGCAAACTAAAAGCCGCTTGTCCATTTATCAGCCAGGTTGTGGTCCACGGCGATCGCCGTAACTACTGTACGGCCTTGATCACCGTCGACGAAGAAGCCATCACCAAGTGGGCGCGTGAGCACCACATCGAAGGCAAGTCGTACCAGGCGTTAGTCGGCATGGCCGAAGTCAAAGCATTGTTGGAGCCGTACGTCAAAGACGTGAACAAAACGTTGGCGAAATACGAAACCATCAAGATGTTTGAAATCTTGCCGCGCGATTTCACAGTGGAAGAGGGCGAGTTGACTCCTAGCCTCAAAGTGAAGCGCAAAGTGGTGGAAAAACGCTACAAAGACTCGCTCGACAAGATGTACACCGGCGCGAACGCTGGCGGCGGCGACTAGCGCTGTCCAGCGGTTGGATTAAAGGGGCGACAATGCGCGTTGTAACGCTATGACGTTGTGCCATCACTCACGTGCGCTGCTGCTGACCGCCTTGACGGCATGTTCATCGTCGGCGAGCCATGCGCCAGCACGAGTTGATGTATCGGACATTCCAAGTGCAACTGAACTCGGCCGGCCGGCGCCTGCTGTGACCGTGCCAGTGCCCGCGACCGCGCCAACGACGAAGCAGGTGCCAGTGACCGCGACGGCGCCCGTGCCCGTGCCCGTGCCCGCGACAACGACCGTGCCCGCGGCAACGACCGTGCCTGTGCCCGCAACCGCGCACAACTTCATCGCCGAAGCGGAGCTGCTGTTTCGCATCGCGGCGTGCGGCAGCGACACGCCATTGCCGGCCTCGCTCAGCGAACGCGATGTTCGAATTATTAACGAGCACTGCAGCGCCATTGCCAAACGCATGGCGAAATACCGAAAGAGCTACATGGCCGAAGCGCAGCCGTTTTTGGCAACGCTCGTGCCGCAAAACATTCCGTCAACCGTCGTCTATCCGTTTGGCGGTGGTGACCTGTTGTCGGCGCTGGTGGCATTTCCGAAAGCCACATCGATTGCCACCGTGTCACTCGAACTCGCGGGCGACCCGCGGCGTATTACCACCCTGCAAGGCGATGCGCTGCGCCATTCGCTCGGTGCGTTGCGGGCCCAGATCGGCGGCTTGTTGTCGGTCGGTTCGAACACCAGCGAAAACCTATCAGCCCAACAACGCAACGACTTGCCCGGCCAAGTGTCATCATTCATGTTGGGCTTGGCCACCGTCGGTGCAACTCCGGTTGCGATGCGGTACTTCGCGATCGCAGATGACGGTTCATTGCGCTATCTTGCCGACGCTGATATCACCGCCGCGGACACTGCTGGCCGAGCTGCGCTGGCGTCGCGGCGCAAAGCTAGTTGGCAATCACCGAATTTTTCCGAAGCGTTTGCCAACGTTGAAATTGAGTTTCGCATGCCTGGCGAAACCAACCATCGAGTACATCGTCACATCGGATGGAACTTGGCCAACGATTATCTCGCTGCACATCCGCAGCTGATTGCCTTCTTCGGTACCTTGGCGCAACCGCGCGTAACGGTGTTGGTCAAAGGCGCAAGCTATTTGCTGTGGCGGCCCGACTTCGCCACGATTCGTTCATGGTTGCTTGCGAACTTGGCTTGGATGCTCAGCGACTCAACCGGCATTCCGCCACGCTTTGCCCAGGCCGCTGGCATGACCCAGACCACGTACGGCGACTATGACGGCGCATTTTTGGCTGGCGCCGAAGAAGGCTGGCCTCAACACACCGATGATTTTCGGCACATCTGGCGCACCCAGCCGCACCGGCGGCTACCATTTCGGTTTGGCTACGTCGATGCCCACAAGCAAGCCCATTTAGTAGTCACGGCACCCGGCGCCACGGCGCCGTAGCGAGGGCTACGAAGGGCTTACGACGCTCGCGCCACCAAATTAGCTTCTTCAGCTATTGCTACCAACTCGCCAACCGCACCCGCCACCCGCACATCCGTTGGCAGCATACCCACCGCTTCGCGGTAACGCCCGCCGATGACGAGCACCGCCCCTAAGCTTTGAATAGCAGCGACGAAGGACGGCATTGACTGCAGCATTTCTGCGGACGGTGGCGCCGAAACGCTCAGCCAGACTAACCGCGCTTTTTCAGCAACCGCTGCTTGGCGTAGCACGTCGAGCGGGGTTTCTGCGCCCATATTGACCGCGCGCATGCCGGTTTCGGCGAGCGCTGCAGCGCACATCATCGACGGCACAACATATGGATCGGCGGCTGGCGCGCCACCGACTGCGACCGCCGCGCCGTCGCTTGAGCTCACGAGCGTTTTAAGCGTTCCAAGGGCGTCGATACAAATGGCGGTGGCCCGATGTTCAATCATGATGCCATCGTCGCTGTGGCGCCATAGACTTCCCATGTGGGTCATCGCTGCGCGCAGCGGGCCGTCGCAGATCGCTGCGATGCTTGTACCCGACAGAAAGCGACTGACGATCGCTGCGACCGCAGCTTTGCCGTTGCCGTCGATCAACAGCGTAGTTAGCGCTCCGTCAACCGAATTTTCGTTGGTCGGCAAGCCCAACAAATCCGGCCGAACCACAGCGGATTTGGTATCGCGAATGAAGCGCACAGCTTCGGTGAGTGCGATACG
>JAKQOD010000645.1 GCA_029565465.1 Deltaproteobacteria bacterium | reverse complement strand
CCACAATCGCGCTCGCCATCATCCAGCGGGGCCGCTTCTTCGCAGCCAGCGTTTTCGCCAGCTCCAGTTCCATGCGGGTCCGATGCGTGGCCAGCTCTTCGGCTTGCCGCTGTGCTTCGGCTGCAAACGCGACCTGCTCAGCTTGCCGCAATTGTGCAGCACGCGCCAGTTCGGCTTCCTGCGCTAGCTGGATGCGCGCGGCTTCAGCCTCCGCCTGGGCTTGCGCAGCTTGAGCCAACGCCGTCGCTGCTGCGATTCGCCGAGCTTCAGCCGCTGCTGCCGCTGCCACGCGACTAGCAGCTTCATCTTGCACGCGTTCAACTTCGAGTTGGCGCAATGCTGCGAGGGATTGCATTACGGAATGTTCATTGCGCTTGGATATTTCAGCCATGTAAGCCAGACACGGCAGTTGGCTTCATGTTGCAGGATATTCGCCGAGCCCGAAAAACGCAAAAAGCACCGTTGCCGGTGCTTCGCTTCACATTTCCCTCGGTAAAAGCTAGCAGCCCTTGGCCAACGGGTTGTCGAGACAGCGTTTATCGATTTTCAAACCACCCATGCGCTTGGCACGTTCAGCAGCAGCCTTGGCACTCGCAATAGCTTGTTGCTGAGCAGCTTGTTCAGCACGCAGTTTTTCGAGGCGGGCTTTGGCGCCAGCGCGGTCGGCGTCGGTTTGGGCAGCCACAACAGCATCGACTGCCGTGCCAACGCGCTTGTCGAGGTCTTCGAGGTCGCGTTGCAACTTGTCGACGGTTTCTTGCGCTTCTTTGGCAGCCTTTTGAGCATCCGCAGCTTGTTGTTCAGCAACTGCACGAGCGGCTTGGTCTTCGTCCGACTTGCCCATCTTGTGGATTGCGAAAGCAACACCGCCAGCCAAACCAACCAAGGCGGTGAGCATCACTGCCACCATCCAGGTTGGGCGCTTCTTGGCAACTTCGGCGCGGCGCAATGCCATTTCTTGCTGCAGGCGCTCTTGCTCAAGCGCGGCTTGGTGCCGAGCGCGCTCGGCGGCTTCGGTCGCTTCGAGTTTCAGCCGCGATTCGTGTTCGCGAGCCAATTCGAGTTCTTTGATGCGGCGTTGTTCATCTGCAATCGCGCGCTCTTTGGCTTCGGCCGCTTCACGGATCCGACGCTCTTCGTCTTGCTTGGCGCGCACTTTGGCGGCTTCAGCATTACGAATCGCATTTTCTTCTTCACTGACACGCGATTCTTCGATTTGGCGAAGTTCGCGCAAAGAGAACAGAACTGAGTTTTCGCGTTTTTCCGGTTGAGCCATACGTCCTTTTGCTCGCTCAAAGCAGCTCTGGCGAGTCCCTTGATCTTTATCACGCACGATCGTGCGCTGCAACGAGGATCGCCGGGTAGGCTCTGGTATCCGTTGTGCCCTGGTCCAACCTAGGCTAAGTAGGCATGGCGTGGGTTTTGTTGACCTACATAGCCATATCTTGTTTGGCATCGACGACGGCGCTCAAAAAGCGACTGATTCCAGCGCTATGCTCGACGCACTTGCCCGATTTGGCGTGACCGAATCATGTGTTACGCCGCATCAGAAGGCTAGCCAATACCTGCCCAGCGCGGCTCAAATTGCGGCCAGTTTGGCCGATGTCCATGCGCTGCGGCGGCCCCACCATCCCACACTTCGGCTTGGCGCCGAAAACATGTGGGACGACGTTTTCTTTCAGCGCCTGCAGAGTGGAACGATCCCTGGCTATGCAGATAGCCCTGCATTTTTGATCGAATTGCCGCTCAACGGCACCCTGCCAATTGGCCTCGACCAAGCCCTTTTTAAGATTCGGCTGGCCAAACAGGTGCCCGTGCTAGCGCATCCCGAACGCTACCAACCGCTGTGGCGCGACGACGATCTGTGCCAAACGTTGGCAACCCAATGTGCATTTTTGCTCGACTTGCCAGCGTTGGCTGGCTTTCACGGCAAACGTGAAGCCAAAGCCGCGCGCCATATGGTGGAAGCCGGGCTGTTTCACGCGGTTGCCACCGACGCTCACAATGCCGAAGACGTCAGCCGTGCCGCCGAAGGCCTGGCTTGGCTGCGCAAACACGGGCCGAAGCATGCGGTTGAACGTGCGTTTACCGAAGCCCCCCAAGCCATCCTCGCGGGTCAACTACCCGACTTGATCCGGTAATCATGCAATGAAACTTTTTATCAATCTGCTGTTGTCGACGGTGATGCTAGCGCTGTGCCTGTATTTGGTGTGGCCAGCGGCGCCCGAACGCGAGCAGCTGCGCCTTGCCATCGACGCCTTACAATGGCGCGAGTTTGCGCCCGACCTTGCGATCTATGTGGCCTTGATGTTTGTGGTGCATTTCGCCCGCGCTTGGCGGTGGAACAACTTGCTTGCACCACTAAAAATTCGGCTTGGCGCTGGCCCACTGTTAGCGATTTCATCGGTCGGTTTTTTAGCCATCCTGGCGCTGCCAGCTCGGCTTGGCGAATTTGTCCGCCCAGGCCTGCTGCGCGGCCGCGGCAAGATTACCACGGCCGAAGCCCTTGGCACCGTTGCCGTCGAGCGCGTCGTCGACGGCATGATGGTTTCGCTGTTTGTATTCGGTGCTTTTTTTGCGCTGCGGGGGCCGCAAGCCCCGGGCTGGATGATGCCCACGGCCTATGTTGCATTGGGCATTTTCTCCGCAGCACTGATCTTCCTCATTTTGGCCTTGCGCAACCCACAGCCAACGGTCACGTTTTTTCTCAAGCTGTCGTTGCTGCCGCGCTTTGCGCCCAAGATTGCCAACGTCATCGAAGTTAAGCTGCTCGAATTGATCCGGGGCTGCGCTGCGCTTGCGGACGTAAAGCAGCTCGTCTTGTTCACCAGTTGGAGTGTTTTGTACTGGGGTGCGAATGGCGCGGCCTTGTGGGTGCTCGCCGGCGCCTTTCATCTAGACCTGTCATTGTTAGGCGCATTTGCAACCATGGGGCTCGTCGCCGTCGGCATCACCTTGCCCAACTCGCCTGGTTTGGTGGGGCAATTCCAAGTGTTCACGATGATGGGCCTGCAAGTATATTTGGGAGCCGCCGTTGCCAAAGGCGGCAGCCAACACTCAGCTGCATTGGCGTTTGCTATCGCGCATCATATGACGCAAGTCATTTGGTACACCGCAATGGGCATCCTTGCGCTCGCTTCACCGTGGGTGTCGTTCAAGGATCTGAAAAAGGCACGGCATGCCAACGATGCCATACAGCCGCTAGAAGCCGACCCGCTGCCATAACGGTGCTCGAAAGATGAAGGCCCGATCCACCGCGGCCACGTGCGTTGGCGCTGCGCTTGGCGGTCCTCACGTAGAGCAACTACGCTGCGGTCCGGTTCTCGCGCCGCCAGTTCGTGCCCGCACGCCTCGGGCCTTTCGCCTGATCAAGTGCAATCGAGCCTGCACAAAGAGGGCACGGACGGTCACACGGTCACGGGCACGGTCACCTGACACGGGCACGGGCACGGGCACGGGCA
>JAKQOD010000642.1 GCA_029565465.1 Deltaproteobacteria bacterium | reverse complement strand
GCTCGGCGTGCGCAACATCGACGGACTGCAACCTCGGTGCGGGTCGGAGCTGCGATGCAGGAATTTGTACGCAAAACTGGCCAGTCGGTGGGCAGTACGACATTGCTATTCCGCGTGCTCAAAAAGTCTATGTCGACCTAGTTCCAAATTTTGCCACCGCTTCGACGACCTCCCTACGCAAACAACTTAATCCGCTCGCTCGTGATGTCCAAACTGGCGTGTGGTCGTTCCCGAACACCAACGTGAAGAGTGCCTATCAAGTTGTCTTGACAACACCGTCCGGGGTCGACTGCACGATTCAAAATGCTTCGGGCACGGCTTCCGCAGCGGTGACCAACGTCAGCATCAAGTGTACGTCGTGCGCAAATGGCACCACGGATGGCCGTGAGACTTCCATCGATTGCGGCGGCGCAGATTGCAATAAATGTAGGGCCGGCCTTTTGTGCAACAGCGGGGCCGACTGCGTTTCAAATGTTTGCACCGGCGGGGTATGCCAACCAACGTGTGTCGACGGTCAACTCAACGGTACCGAAACCGCCGTTGATTGTGGTGGCGCAACCTGTGTGGCGCAAGGCCGGACCTGCGCTGGCGGTGCCGCGTGTATGGCCGGCACCGACTGTACTTCAGGAACCTGCACGAACAATGTTTGTGCCGTGACCGAGACGTGTACCGATGGCATTCGCAACGGAACTGAAACAGGCATCGACTGCGGTGGTGCAGTCTGTGTGGCGCAAGGTCACCGGTGTGCCAACGGGCTTGGCTGTGCTGTGGGCAGCGACTGTACGTCGACCTTCTGTGATGCGACCAATGTCTGCGCTACCGCACCAAGTTGTACGGATGCGGTTCGCAATGGCAATGAAACCGACATCGATTGTGGTGGCGCGACCTGCGTGGCGCAAGGGCGTACATGTGCCCTCACCAAAGCCTGCGTTGCCAATACCGATTGCGCATCGGCCGTGTGCTTTAACAATGTGTGCTCAGTTGAGCCATGTACCGACGGTGTCCGCAACAACGCGGAAACTGACATCGACTGCGGTGGCGCACGCTGCGTTGGTCAAGGGCGGCTATGCACCACCGGTCAAACCTGTGCCGCTGCCACTGATTGCGCCAGTGGCATTTGCAGCGGCACCGTGTGTGCAGCTGCGCCATCGTGGGCAACGGTTGCAGCGACGACCTTTGGTGCTGCGACGGATGATCATCTCGACGCGCGGTCGTTTGGCGCCGGTCAAGATACCGTTGCTATTGGCGGTGATCTGGTCGGCACCTACAACGGGGCCACTTGGTCGACCTCGCAGCCAGCCCCTGGCTTTGCTTGGCGCTCGCTCCACACTTGGTTGGACATGGGCACGCCAAATATTTTGGTTGCCTCAACTGATGGCGTTGCCAAACACCACAACGGTAGCGATTGGTTTACCCCAACGTTGCCAAATGGCACGATGGCTGGCAACGCGATTCACGGGGTTGACAACACCATCTTTGTCGTCGGCACCAATGGCGATATTGGGAGTTGGGACGGGACCAATTTCACTGACGCGTTTACCATATTCCCGCCGCCGGCAACCAACGAGTTGCATGGCGTGTTCGTACTCGATATGACGACAGCGTGGGCCGTTGGCGCAGCCGGAACTATTGAACGTTACAACGGCGCAATGTGGACCCTTGACACGCCGGTCGTCTCCTCGACGTTGCGTGGCGTATGGGCCGCAAGTGCAACTGACGCGTGGGCGGTTGGCGACGGTGGAACCATCTTGCGCTTCAACGGCAGCAACTGGACCAGTGTTGCTAGTGGCACGACCCAAGCGCTCAATGCTGTGTGGGGCGTAAGTGCAAACGAAGTCTACTTTGTCGGCAATGGTGGCGTGATTCGGCGCTGGAACGGCACCCAAGTGGTGTCGGAAGTTTCACCAACCACGAAGGCGCTGTTCACGGTGTTTAGCCGCGGTGCTGAACTTTGGGCCATGGGTGCGGATAACGCATTCGTGAAGCGGAACTAATGAGGAGCGTTATGAACCAAGCAAAAGCTAAATCAGCGGTGGCGCTCAAATGGCCCGGGTTGTCTGCGTTAACGGTAACTACCAGCGTAGCGATCGCGGCAATTTCCATTGCCGGCTGTACCAGCCGCGTTGACTACGATGACCCAGTGTTCAATGCTGGAGATCCGGCCGTGACTTGCCAGCCTGGCCAAGTCGGGTGGGATTTTGGCACGGGGCTGTCAGGCGAAGGTACGTTACGCCCAGTAAAAGCCGTGAGCGCCAAGTGCGTCGATGGCTCTAACGAAGCGACGTTTATGACCGCATGTCAAAATACGTTGTCGTGTGAGTTTACGCCGTCGTGTCGCGAATTCACCGTGAAGTATACTTGCGGCGATGAGCCGGCGCAGTTCAGCAATACCTATGCCGTGAACGAACGCACCGTCGATGGGATGCTGCAACGCGATCGCGTCGAGTTCGCATGCCCGCTGCCACTGGCGCGTGCCGCGAATGGCTCGGGCGATGGCACGACATTTCACGAGCGCTTCACCACCGAAACGGTGGCGCTAAGTGGCAAGGCCTGCATTCCGGCTTCGTGTCCCGAAGATACGATTCGCGATGCCAAGATGCAGTGTGTGCCCGTGCAAAAGGCAACTGCCGATGCCGTGTTCGGACCGCCGTATATGATCTCGTTGGTGAAAACCACCGCGGTAGATCTTGGCCGTGATCCGCTAATTCCCGGCGTGCCCTATCAACTTGAGCAAACCTATAAAGGCACAGTGCGCGGACGCGTCATGTTCTGGTTAACCGACCAGTGGGTAAAAGTAGACGCGCAAGGCCGGGCGCTTGAATATGCGCAAGGGTTCCGTTGCTCAGTCGGTGCCACCTACCTCACCGGCAACGAGCCAACCAATCGCTTTGGTGTCCGTGGCGCGACCCTGCGCACGAACTTGCCAGATGACTGCGCCAACGAAGGCGCCGCCGATCGCGCCAAAAAAGACTTGGCACGACGCTTAGGTATCAATGTCGAAAATCTTGCCGGTGAGCGCTGGGAGTTCCGCCGAGTTACCTTGCACTCGTCCTACGACATGGAGGGCAACTATCGGCTCAGCCAAGGTATGCAGCAGTGGCTGCCCGACGACACGTGTCAGTGCGCGCCCAATCCAACCGGCTTTTACTATCACCCACGCCCTGACGCCGCGAATTCGTACATCGACTTCGTGCGCTACTATCAACAGCGCGAGATTGCCTATCACAACGATAACCCAGCGCCTTTTGAGATCGCCGACCGGGCAGCGTGGCTCGAACCGTCGCGCCTCAATCGACCGGGTTCTCGGGTGACCGACACCGAGGCGCCTCGACCAACGCGGCTTTCATTTGGTACTGAATACCTGCGCGCTGAGACGCAGCAGTTGCGGGTCCGCGTCAATTCACGCGCCCTGGGTGCAGTCAAAGTGAGCTTGGGCTGGACGACCGTCGGTGATACCGCAGCCAACCCATATTCGTTTGCATCGAACTCAAGTTACACATTGCGAAACAGCGTGACTGCAAGGGTCTACGCGGCTAGCGCGCATCCATCCGCTGGCCTTAGTACGGCGATGTACGTTGGTGAAATTCCACTAACGAATGCCACTGCCACAAGCGCCGTCGCGACCGGCACAGTCACGTTGCCACGCACGATGATGGCAAGCATTCGCTCGGCGCCGACGTTTTGGCCCGGCTTGCGTTTGTACTACTGCATCAACCTCAAGGGCAAAGCGCAATCGGTCTGGATCGATCAACAAAACTTCCCGCATCTCATCATGGACGACTACGCGGCGGTCACCGATCAAGGCGTGGCCTACAAGGCCGGCGTGGCCTATCGCACTGGTGATAGCGGATGTCGAGTTGCCGATACCGTGGTCGCAATTGTCCGCGATGAGTCGTCGAGCCCACTAGCGCCGACGCCGCCAAGCCCAGATACAACGCTTGGCGCTGCGCAGAACAACGGCAACAACGACACCCAAGGTGAGCAGAATGACTCCTCGGAGTCGACTTGCGTGGGCGCGACGTGCAGTTCCAGTGGCAAGCACGACATGGCAACCAGTGGCGCGCTGGGTCGCAGCATCTTTGCGTCGGATGACACGAATCAAGACAACACCGACGCTGGCACCGCGAGCGGCGATTCCTCAGCCGAAGCGCTCGGCTTTTCGATTATCGACGAATCCGATAGCAAGTTTGACCTGTCATGGGACAAAACCGATATCACCCAGGCCAGCGAAAACGTCGAAGTCACGATCGATATCGGTACCGTAATCGACAATCTTTCCGATTTGCTGAAGCCAACCACACCGATCTCCGTCGAAGTGGACCAAGGCAAGTTTGGCGGGCGTGAAGGGATTGGCGTGGCGTTCGGCTACAAGACGTTGTTCTTGCTCGGCCCAATTCCAGGCCAGCTAAAGATCTCCGTCGGTGCAGGGGTATCCATCGGCTTAGGCTTGGAAGTGTTGTGGGTGCCCGAGGAGGAAAAAGAGTACCCATGTAAGGCGGCCGACACGGGCGGTGCGAACTGTCTGTTTATTGGCAGTGCTGCCGCGAACCAAAATGACGCCCGCAAGTCATGCATGGTGTCGGGTGGGCGGTTGGCCGAAATGCGTAGTGACGATGACTTTGACGCGATGACGGCAAGCCTAGCGAGCAGCTCGGAGCAAGCACTATGGATCGGCGGCCAGGTTGCCTACCAATTTGCTTCGCCAAGTTGCAACGGTCATACGCCAGGCACCCCTGAGCACGACGGCTGTGTCCGCCAAGCCGCGCTAACGTATCGTTACCTTTCAGATGACTCTGACTTTGCGACCGGCACTGGGTTAGGCACGCCGACCCCGACGAGCTCGGTTTTGGCTCAAAGCGATTTCAATATGAGCGGCCTGGCGTTACCTAGTGCGCTCGGGCTGGCGCTTGGCAAAACCTCAGGTGGCGGCGCTCAGATCATAGCCAAACGGTCAGACACGGATATGCTCAAGCCGCTGTGTCAGTGGCTGCCAGCTGCATCCGAAGATTACACCAAAATTACCGGCAAAGTTAACGTTGGTATCGGTGCGGGTGCGGCGGTGGAAGCATGTATTCCAAATGACAAGATTGGCATTTGCATTCTTGGCGGGCTGCGCTTTCTTGATTTCTCCGTCACGTTTGCTGGTGGCTCGGAAAAATGGGAGATCACGACGCCGAGTGGCACCCAACTCGAGATGGGCACGAAGTTTGTTGAGGCGCCATACAACATGACGTTGTTGGCGGTTGGGATCTACCTCGAGATTCGCTTGTTTTTGTTCTCAGTAACCAAGTCCCTCATCTCATTTGATGGGTTCAAAATCGCCGAAGGCAAGCTGTTTCGCGAAGACTTTCCGTACATGGAGCTACAATGAAAATCGGCATCAAACATCTGGCCGTGCTGGCTGGCGCGGCCTTGGCTAGTGGCATTGGCTATCTGTGGCATGGGATCAACCGCAGCCCTGCAGCAGTTGTCGTCGACATGCCACTCGATCCTGCAACTCGCAACGGTTGTCGCTTAGAGCCAGGCCAACGCTTGGGCTATCTCATTGATGTTGATCTCAATGGCACCCTGACCGGTGGCACTTGGGGCGGCAGTGACGGTGACAAACACGCGACGCAATTTGGCGCCCAACTCAAGTTGTCGCTATTGACCATTGGCCGCGATGCCGAAGGCGCGATTGTCCAAGCGCAATTTGGTGCCGATAACGAGACCAACATTAGCGCTGCGCCGTTTTTGTTGCGTATTGCGGATAGCTGCGATGTCGTTGGCTTTGCTCGCTACCAGCAGACGGCCCTCGCCGCCGCCCGTGCGCAGCAAGCGATGGCGTACGAACTGGTTTGGCGATGGCCAACCAATGACGCGAACATTCACGAGACTTCGCGTGGCGTGGCGCGCGCACGTTATTCGCACGGCGCCAACGGTGCAGTGACGGGTGACACCGAGTCGTATAGCGCGCTATGGGATGTCGACGCGCAAGTGATGAGCAAACTCGGTGCGGTACGTCCAGAAACAAGTCACACCTACGTAGTGCCGGGCGCAAATCCATGGTTTGAAAGCTTTGAGCACACCGAGCAACTTGAGATGCCAGGCATCGGTGCCTATGCACAGCGCACGGTGGTACGGAGCAACAGCCAACTTGCCCGCGCAACGGAACACGCGCGCTACAATACCAACGACTTTATTTGGGAGAACCTGTTGCCGCGGCGCGTGCAAACCCGCATTGAGCGCGAAGTTACAGAGCAAGACCTTGTGCTACGTGAGTCGCTCAAGCACCAAACCTTGGCGCAAGCGCTTGCGAATCACGAAGCCCTCAATCGCACCGAAGCAAATTTTGCTTTCACGTGGCGCAAGACGTCGGCATACCTTGAAGCCAACCCTGCCGCGATTGAGCCGTTTGTAAAAGCCTTGCAAGAGCGCAAGATCGCCGACGGGATTGCGTCGGGCTGGCTTGCGGTAGGCAATGCGCGGGTGCCTGAGGCCAAAGCAGCGCTGCTTGCCGTGATGCGTGATGACCATGCGCAAGTCTCCGATCGCACGCGCGCGATGTTTGCCATGGTTGATCGTGCTGATGTTGGCGTGCCGTTCGCCGCCGAGCTAGGCAGCATGACGGCGGCGCACCTGAAATCAGATCGCGGCTTCAATGCACGTCAGCTTGGCCGCGAAAGCGCGCTGGCACTGGGCATGTTTGGTGGGTTGCGATCGGAAGCGGATCCAGCGGTGATTGCCGAAGCCAAAAAAGTGTTTACTAATCTACTTACCGACCGAGCGACGCGACATTCGTTGCACACCACGTTTCGTGCGATCGGCAACCTCGGGGACAAGTCGCTATTGTCAGTGACGCAGCCCTTCACCACGAACAGCGACGTAAAAATTCGCGCATCGGCGGCGTACGCCATGCGTCGCATTCGGGTCTCGGAAAGCGCTGATTTTGCCGCAAGCTGGCTTGGTCACGAGGCTGACCCAACCGTGAAACGCGAAATTTACACCGTGCTATCGCGACAGCTTACCGATCAACCCGAAGCCGCACCCAATGCGTTGGTCGATCGCGCGATTGCCGACGTGCAGCAAAACCCGTCGCTGCAAACCCGCCGCGCGATCATTCGAATTCTCGGCAATTCTGCACAAGTGAATGCGGCGGCGCGCCAAGCCCTGATCGCGCAAATTCCATTCGAGCTTGCGCAAGAAGCCAAAAAAGAAGGCAACGGTTTGTATGCTGCCATCGCGGCGTATTTGACGCCGGCAGAAGCGACGCAAGGTCTGATGCTTGCGGGAGGTCAGCCATGATGAACATTATTAGAAAGCAGCGGCAACAACGTGCCGTTGCTATCGCCGTCGCCATCGGCGCGGCAGGCTTGGTTAGCGCGGCGTGCGGCGACAATCTGCCGTATGTTGAACCGGCGCTAGATGCTGCCGAGGCACCCTATAATGGTCCCGTCAGTGGCGGTGTGACCACGACCACCCCAGTGCAACTGGTTGATGCTGCGCCGTCTAACCTCGACGGTGGACCGCCATGTTGCGTGACCCAATTTAGCTTTGCGGCACAGCCCGATACGGTTTCGGCCGCAGTGGTCGGGGACATCCTTCCTGGTGGCAGGCTTGATTTGAGCTTGGTCGGAACATCGTACAATGCGAGCGCCTGCGTGCCCAAGGATCTCGTGCTGCGCTATCGCTATGAGTTCGTGATTCAACCGTCGACGGAGCCGCCGGTTACCATTACCTTGATTGATCCTAATGAAATGACCGTTCTCGACTTTGACGAAACCGTCTGGAACCTCAAACCGATCAGCTGCGAGTAGCTGGCGGTTGCTTGTCGAGGTGCGCGGGTGGCGAAGCTGATGCTGTAACGCTAGCGCGCGGTGCTGTGCGGCACAACGCGGTGCTGACGCTGGCTGGTGAACTCGTTGGCCGGTGTGCACCCCGGCATTGTTGGTGGCGATTTTGTTGAAATGGGTCTTGCGATCACGTTGAAATTTTCCGGTACGCGTGTGGCGTTGACAGACCGGCGCAGCTGCACTAAATCGTCCCAAATGATGTTCAAAACCATTGGTTCCTCGACACTGATTAGCACCCTCGTCGCCGTTGCCCTCGGCGGATGTGCCGCCTCAAAAACCACGGCTGTCACGCCTGCCACGCCTGCCACGCCCGTCACGGCGGGGGCCGCCGGTCCGGGTTCCTTGGCGCAATACGAAGGTCTGTACAACGGCGATTGGGGCGTGTTGGTGCTCAAGCAAGTTGGCGACGAGTTGTGGGGCGCATACACCCACGACGCTGGTGCGGTCCGCGGCACTGTTACTGGCACGACCTTCACCGGTCACTGGTGCGAAGATCCCAGCCGTGCGGGCGACGCCGATTCGGGAATGGTCAGTTTCAAGTTTGGTCCCGACGACAAGGGTGTCATGTCCATTGACGGTATCTGGGGCTACGGCAACGCCCAGCCGAGCAACGAGGACTGGAACATCACCATGCAACCCGGGCAAACCGACGCCACCCTGGAAGCGCGCTTCGCCGATCCGTCCAAGTTCTGCCCAGGCATGTAGCGGCACTCAGGTCGTTTCGCATAAGCCTGAGCGAACGACGACATTCACGACCAACGCGCCAAGCTAGTGGCGCGAGCGCTCGCCCACGGTGGCTTGTTTGCAGGTGCGCCACAGGCAAACAGCCGCGGTGCATTTCCTTGTAGCGATGTTGGCGGCTGCAGCCAATGCGATTGCCGATCTGGCGGACGCGTTTCGCTGAGCTTGCCCCGCTGGCATGACTGTGCATGGTTGTAGAGACTAACTTGCAGTATTGATTGATTTACGTTTTTGGCATGGACGTTGCTCTTTGTTGCTTCATGTTGTTCATGCAAACAAAAATGTTAACTGGAATAATCACCCTTACATTGGCCTCGCAAGTAGCGAACGCCGACACGGTTCGGCTCGAGCTAGAAACGCCAGCGACGGGCAAATCAGTCGTTTCGATGCCGATTAGTGTTCTAAATCTAAACAATGCAGGCGACAGCACAAGCCTGTTCACGTTGACTTCGAACAATCGCACGATGGACCTCACGGTAACCTTTGCGAAGCCAAGCTCTGAAAATCTTGCCGCTATGAAACTTAGCGTGCGCGTCACTACCGTGTTGCCAAACAATATCACTACATTGATTGAGCGATTCGAAGCGCCAATTTCTATTCCGCGTACTGGTGTTACGGGGTGGTCGTGGTCGACACCCAATGGCACCATGCGGGTGACCCCGAGCATAATTGCGAAATAGCGGCACCGTGAGCTCAGCTGCCTACTGCCCGGACCGCAAGCAGGTGTTTCGCGAGCCGCGCCCTCCACACTCTACACGCTGCGAACGGGCCGAATCCCAACGGCGTTGAGGAGCCCGCCTGCTCGTTGGCGAAAGGCCGTGAGGAGCGGTTGCCACTCGCCTGGATTTTGCCATTTATAGGTAGCGCCGGCGCCACCGCGGACGACGCGGTCCGGCCAACTCTTCGTGGCGGGGGAGGCTGCGTTCGGCTGAAGCGAGAAGACGTCGCTGCACAGCTCTGCGTGGACGCCAAAACCCACGAGCCCGAAGTCGTTCGCGATCCTCGCGTGCCGATCCTTGTCTTGGTCTTGGCTCCGATCGAGCTCGCGGGAGATCGTTCGATAGTGTTTGTCATCGGGGAGCACGTTCCCCTTGAAGGTTAGCTCTCCAGCGCGGCCGCCGCGTGCGCACCACTCCCACTCAGCCTCCGTCGGCAGGCGAAAGCCACGCTCGGCGAACGCGACTTCGATGTCCTCGGGTAGCTTGCTGGTGTCGCCGCCCTCGCCGACGAGCGCTTCACCCATCTGTGTGCGCCAGTCATCGAGAGCGAAATCCCCCATCGTGTTCTGCGCAAATAGACATGCGCCAACCGTGACGGCTCGAACGGGCCTGAAGGCCGAAGTCAACTCGAAAAGATTTCCCCACGCCTGGTCGAACGTCGCGTCACCACGGTGCGGTGCAGCAAAATCCTCGAGCACGCGCACTTCATCATCGGAGAGTCCAAGGGAGAACGTACCGCCCGGCACAAGCACGAAGCGAAAGAGCCCATCAAGACCAAAGTAGGACGCGAGCGGAAGATCTTCACGACGGAACGGCTCAAGCCTCTCGAACTCGAGGGCGTGATCCTTCGCGATCGACGTCGCGATTTCCAGGCGTCTGTGGTCGGGCGTGTCGATCCAAACTTGGATCGACGCGAGCTCAGGATAGTTCATGGCTAGGTATCGTAAGCCTAGGACATCTAAACGCAGAACTGCAAAGGATGAAAAGCAACGTTGAGTGATGAGTTCGGCGGTGAACCAGCCGTGAATTGAAAGTGAAAATGCGTGACGCAATCGACAGCGACAGAACACAGACAAAAGCGCGGCAGGGCTCGACGAAGCGGGGCCCCGACTCGGGATACTTCGTGGGGGGCCCCGCCCCGGCGCCCCGACTCGGGATACTTCGTGGGGGGCCCCGCCCCGGGATACTTCCGTTCCCTGCCCCGGGATACAACCGACCTCGGGATACAACCAACCTCGACCCGGGATACTACGGGCCTCTCCAAGTACGCGATCCAATCGTTGCGTTGATCGCAGACCTATTCGTGTGAAGCGCGCAGTGCGGCCGCGACGCCGCACCTGCAACCAAGTGTCCAAAGTTTGACAGCATTCACCGGGTTTCATCAGCCTTGGCCGAGCCCATGCGCTACGCACGCAGCACACGCGCGTAACAGCAGCGGCACAAGATTTGCTCTGCTCACTACCATGAGCAGTGCAGGCGACTGGAACGCGACGTCGCACAATCAATGGATGATCGGATTCCTGATGATCACCTTCGCGATTGTCGTTGGTGCAATCAAACTGGGTTGCTTGATGGGCGCCAATGACCTAGGCGTACACCTAGGCAGCATGAGCTCGCCATTGCGCCTGGTGGGCGTCGGCGTTAGTGCGGTGCAACTCGGCGCCGGCCTGGCCTGGGTCCGCGAACGCAAAGTCACCGCGATGCGCTGGACCATCATCTATGCCTGCGTCGCGATCGGCCACACGTTCATGGTTTGGCTGTGGGCGTCGCATGTGCAATTACCTGATGGCGGCACCGGGGGAAATGGCCCGGCCGATTGTAACCCACTCGGATGTTTGCTCGCGAACAGCTTCGAACTAAGCCAGTCCGCGATACGCGAGATTGATAACAGGCTGCTGATGATGGCCGGCGTAGCCTCCGGCTTGTGGCCACTGCTTTTGTTGTGCTGCCATCGTCTTTGGCGAACTACGTCTTTTTGAAACGCTTCGTTGAGCTACGCACGAAAATTGATAACGCCCACCTTCGCGTGGCCTCGCGCGACTTTTTAATCTTCACGTTGTTTGATTCTTCAATTGGTGGTTCTGGTCAACCGGCCTTCTTGCGGCAATACTGCAGGCATGTCCAAAGCCTTGCAACGCAGCTCTCGCTTTCGCCCACGCGGCCCGGTTGTGTTGGCTATTCTCGACGGGATTGGCCGCGGCGCAGGTGACGAAGCCGATGCTGTGACGCTCGCGCGCACGCCGACGTTGGACCGGTTGTGGGTGCCAGGGCGAAGCATGGAGTTGCGTGCCCACGGCCGCTCGGTGGGCTTGCCGTCCGACGACGACATGGGCAATAGCGAAGTGGGCCACAATGCCCTCGGCGCGGGCAAAATTCATGACCAAGGCGCCAAACTGGTGGCGCGAGCGCTCGCCAACGGAGGCTTGTTTGCAGGTGCGACGTGGCAAAGCGTGGTGCGCCACGGCCAAACCGCAGCAGTGCATTTCCTTGGCTTGCTCTCCGACGGCAACGTGCACTCGCATCAAGATCATCTTGAAGCCATGTTGGCAGCCGCAGCTAAAGCCGGCTGCAAAAAATTGTTCGTACATGTGTTGCTCGACGGACGCGACGTGCCGCCAACCAGCGCATTGATCTACGTTGCACGGCTCGAAACCTTTTTGGCGGAGCTGTGCACTGCACACAGCGGACTGGTCGCAGCGATCGCCTCCGGCGGTGGCCGCATGCACATGACGATGGATCGCTACGAAGCCGATTGGCCGATGGTAGCGCGCGGCTGGAGCGTGCATGTGCACGGTGAAGGCCGGCGCTTCGCGTCGACGACTGCAGCAATCGAAACGTTGCGCAGCGAAACCGCTGGCATCACCGATCAAGACCTCGCAGGCTTCGTCATCACCAACGCGGCGGGCGCGCCGCTCGCGCCGATGCACGATGGCGACGCAGTAGTCATGTTCAATTTTCGCGGCGATCGCGGCATCGAGATCAGCCGCGCCTTTGACGACGAAACGTTCGACAAATTTGATCGCGGCCGCCGGCCAACCGTGTTTTACGCCGGCATGATGGAGTACGACGGCGACTTGCACATCCCGCGGCATTTTTTGGTTGAGCCGCCAATGATCGATCGACCGATGGGCCAACTGCTGGCGGACGTCGGCGTGTCTCAGCTCGCAATTTCGGAAACTCAAAAGTACGGTCACGTCACCTATTTTTGGAACGGTAACCGCAGCGGCAAGTTCGATGACCGCAGCGAAACCTATGTTGAGATCCCATCAGACAACGTGCCGTTTGACCAACGGCCGTGGATGAAGAGTGCAGAGATCACCGACCGGTTGATCGCCGAAATCCGCACCGGCAAACACGCTTTTGCCCGGGTCAACTATCCCAATGGCGACATGGTCGGCCATACCGGCTTGATGAACGCCACGATTATGGCAGTCGAGTCGGTCGACCTTCAGCTCGCTCGGCTGGCCAAAGCGGTCGAAGAAATGCAAGGAATTCTTGTGGTTACGGCGGACCACGGCAACGCCGACGAAATGTACCAACGCGACAAAGCTGGCAAAATTGCACGGGACAAACAAACCGGCGTGCCAGTCGCTAAAACCAGCCATACACTCAACCGTGTGCCATTTTTGCTGCATGAAGCAGGAGCCGACATCAGCTACCATATAGAAGAAGCACGGCTCGCTGGGTTTACCCAACCCGCCGGCATCGCAAATGTGACTGCTACTTGCCTGGAACTGCTTGGCTTTGTGCCCCCGGATGATCTAGAACCATCGCTACTGACGTGGCGCTCGTAAGGAAGTTATGCGTACCAGAACATTAGTTGCTCTATTCGTTGCTGCCACCGTTGGCGTGGTTGTACTGCTTTTTGTTTCCACTGGTAGCAGTGGCAGCAAAAAGGGCACGATCGCACTTGGGACACCGACGGCGGCCGCGGCTTGTGACAAGAGCTCGGGTGAGTGTCTGCCGCCAGTGCAATTCGTCGACATCGACGGCAAGGTATATTCACCAAGTTCGTTGCAAGGCAAAGTTGTCATCGTGAATTTCTGGGCGACCTGGTGCGGCCCTTGTCAAAAAGAGATTCCGGCGTTCTCGCGGATCTACGACAAATACAAAAACCAAGGCGTGTTGTTTTTGGGCATCATGACAGACAGCCCTGACTCTCAAACGCTGTTGAACTTTGCGTCGGATTTTAACCTGACCTATCCCGTCGTTCGTGTAAACGCCGACATCAACCAGGCCTTCGGCGCACCACGCGCGCTGCCAACCACGATTATTTTTGATCGCAACGGCAAACAGCTCACCCGTCGCGAAGGCGCTTTGTCCGACGACGCGCTCGAATCGATTCTCGCACCATTGGTTGCAAGCAAGTGAACTCTACAAAGATCGCGGCATTCCTCCTCGGTATATCTACCGCAACGTCATTCGCATCGGCTGGCTGCAAAAACAATTCGAAGCCCGCCGCCAAAGCGCCGCCGCCAGTTGTGATGACGGGCTCAGCGCAGGTGGGCTCCGGTTCGGCCGGGGTGCCGAAGCCAGCGCCGATTGTGATCACGCCTCCGAATCTGACCGCTCCAGCCGGGCCGTCGAAGGATTTAGAAGACGCGTTGGCAGCGTGGGTTAAAGGCACGCCAGATACCGTCGGGCTTGCGGTCAAAGGTCTCGTGGATTGGTCCAAAGCGCGTGGCGCACTGCCACCGTTACCGCCACGGCCAATCGACGCCCAGCCATCGCGCTACCAACTTTTCAAAATGGCGCGCACCTTGATCGAAACCCGCGCGGACGATCAAGCGCTGGTCGAAGCCACGCTGTATTTGGCGCAACGCATGCGGCGCGAAGCCTCGACGATGATGGAAGCCACGTTTGGCGGCCAACTCGCGGATGCCGTGATCTCGCTACATAAAGTGCCTCCGGCTTTTGCGCCGCAGTACGCGCCAACCGACGACGAAGTGGTGCAAGCGTTTGCAGCCGAAGGCAAACAAGTAGCTCGCGTGTATGCGTGGCAACAAACCGACGACGGCAAAAAAGCTATGGCCGAAGCCAAAGCCGAAGCCGCTAAGGCTGGCAGCAACGCAGGTGCGGGCCCAACGTTGCCGACCGATGCTGACCAAAAAGCCGCGATCGACTTTTTCGCTGGCGTAACCAAAGACATGCCAACCAGCAAGCCTGCATTTTTAGAGCACGTCAAAAAGCAATGCGAAGCTGTTAGTGCAAGCCCGTCGAAACTACTGGTCGACGTTGCACGCATCTTGCCTCAGCACACCGAGCGCATGTTTGGATATGTCAGCGGGTATCAAGCGTGGATGCGTGGCGAGTTGATGCCGGCAGCTGGAGCGCCGGCGGAGCCTGCAGCACCGACGCCGCCGATGCCGTCGGGGCACTGAGGGCAGAGACAGGGACACGGGCAGGTTCACGGGCACGTACACGGAGACGGGCGGCGCCTGGAGCATCTAGCGGTAGGTGAACGGTAACCTCCCAGATGCTTTAGATGGAGCGAGTTGGAACTTCGAACGAGCGCCATGCGGTTGGGCAGCACAGCTGCAGGCGCACGTTGCTCAACTTCTGGGGATCGTTCGGTCGCCGTGTTCGTGGCCGTGCCCGTGAACCTCCGTGAACCTGCCCGTGTCCGAGTCCGAGTGCCTTTCCGTGCCCGTGTCACGGCACGTGTCCGGCCCGGGTTCGTTTTCCGGCTTGTTGCGATCAAGTACCCGCTGCGAACTCGACTACGGCAGCATCGAGGTTGCCCTCATTGAGGTCTTCTGGGCTGATCATGAAATCCAAAAAGCCTTCACCGAAAGCATTCGGCGCAATGTCATAGCCGTCGAAGCTCGCGAGGATGATGTCGCCGCTTTCGCTTGGCTTATTCATGAATACCGGCCCTTTGACGCCGCCTACCTTTTTGAGCGCTTTTTCAATCAGCTCATGGACGTCAGCGTCGTGGGAATCGACGTCGACGGTTGGCCCAAACGTAATCACGCGCTCTTTGATAACCGCGTCCTCGTTGTCATCGAACAATTCAGGCAACTTGTGCGACTTGAGCGCACCCGGCTCGGCTTCATAGCGCATCACACTGGTATCGCTATCGATCTCGTGACCGTACGCACGGTCACCATCGAGAATGCTGAAGAACCACAACATCCCCGTCGCTGGCAGGGTTTTGCCTAGATCAGCTGCGTGGACCTCGGCGAGATTGATCTGCGCCACGAAGCCAAGTGGCGCATCTTCGTCGTCGCCTTCACATGGCCATTCGAAATCTGCTGGCAGATCTGGCTTGCCGCCAACCTTCGATTGGCCAACCGTAGCCTTGCCGCTTTTCAGCGAACCGCCGATGTGAACATTGGCAGCATCCACCATCTTGGCGATGTCGCTGCTGGTCAATTTGGAGTGTTTGGACTTTTGCGCTTCGATAGCAGTGCGCAACTGCGTAACAAATTCGACTGCTGTCATTGCATCAAAGTATCGCGTGTTGGTGTCGGCTGCGTATTGGGATTAGGTCAACATATTACATGCCCGCTGTTCCGCCCCAGAGGGCGCCCAGCGTGTTATCGCCGCGCTCGTGCGCTACCTCGTTTTATTGATTGTTGTTTTGGTTGGATGTGGGCCTTCTGCTCGGTCGAACGGCGACGCCGACGGCGCTTGCATCGACGGTCAAAAAAGCTGCGCTGGCAAAATCCTACGCGTTTGCAGCAATGGGGCATTCGTCGACCAGGAAACCTGCGCGACGGCATGTTCACCAACCTACGGTTGCACGTTGTGTGAACCCGGCACTGGTACGTGTGCGGGCGAGGTATCGACGGCCTGCAAGCCCGACGGCTCAGGCTATTTCGAAGAAATTTGTGATGCCGTCAATGGCACAACCTGCGATCCGCAACAAGGCATCTGCGTCGGGGCATGTGGTGCGCATGCCTTGGGCGAAAGCTATATTGGCTGCAACTACTTCGCGACGCAAAGCAGCCAAATCGTCAGCCCGACCTTTGAGTTCGGGGTTTCGTTATCCAACACTGGTTCGTCGATGGCAACCGTGACCATCGACGGTGGCGAGTTGGCGCAGCCGATTGTGGTTACGGTGATGCCACAACAAGCCGTGATGCAACCCTTGCCTTGGGTCACGCTGCTCAAGCGGTGTTACACCCAAGCCATGCCGTTTAGCTGCGCTGGTGAAAGCGCCGTCGCAAAACAAGGCGCCTATCGGATTCGCTCGAATCAGCCGATTACCGTGTATCAGTTCAGCCCAATCGATTACGAAAGCGGCGGCGCGCTGTCATTTACCAATGATGCGTCGCTGTTGCTGCCAACCAATGCATGGGGCAGCAACTATGTGGTCGTTGGGTATCAAGCCTGGGACTACAGCGGTGATCCGTTTCCAGGCTTGATGGCCGTTACCGCTACGCACGATGCAACGATGGTGCAAATCACCACCACCACGCCAACCGAGGGTGGCAACGGCGCACCGTCGTTTGTACCTGGAGTGGCCCAAACCGTCCGGCTCGATCGCGGCGACGTGCTGCAATTGATCGCGCACACAGGTGACTTAACGGGCAGCAGCGTAGTCGCGGACAAACCAGTTGAAGTGCTCGCTGGGCATCACTGCACCCAATTGCCACATGGCTCGGAAGCTTGTGATCACTTGGAAGATCAGATGTTTCCAACCGAGAAATTGGCGACCAAGTACCTCGTTGCTGCCAATGCGTTACCTAGCAGCACCGAGCCACGTGCGTTTGTCGTGCGTGTCGTTGCAACCGCGCCTAACACCCACGTCAAATTCGATCCTGCGTTGCCAATGGGCGATGTGGTGCTGGCCAAAGCTGGCGATATGTTCGAAGTTCCAGCAGCGCCGATCGATCGCTTGGTTACCAGCGACCAAAAAATCGTCGTCGCGCAATACATGGTCTCGCAACTGTTCCCGCCGGCCGCCGAATCGGGCGACCCAGCCATGGCGCTAGCGGTGCCGGTTGCGCAGTATCGACGCGACTATCAATTCATGGCGCCGCTGTCGTATGCGAGCAACTACGTCAACGTCACGGCAACCGCTGGCACTACCGTTACCCTCGACGGCGCAGCGATTCCGGATACGGCGTTTCGTGCGATCGGCACATCAGGCTACAGCGTCGCACGCGTACCGCTGAGCAAAACCTCGGCAACCCATCGCATCAGCGCCGGCACAGCATTTGGCATCAGTGTGTATGGCTACGGTTCGGCAACCAGCTACTGGTACCCTGGTGGCTTGGATCTCGACGACAATCCAGTTGAGTAAATGGCCCAGCAGCGCAACTCGCTGTTATTGCGTAGCATTGAGTTCAGCCGTCCGCATGTTTGCAGCGAACTCGCGCAGGTAGTGGTTAGGCGCAGCCATGGCGACACGCCAAAGTGCCGGCAGTTCGGGTGCGCCAACCTCCGCGAGCACCGCCAACACGTTCATCCGCGTCCAAGGCATGGCCTCCGGTGCGTTGGCCCATTCGCGCAACGCCAACGGCACGACGATATGTGGCGCAGCTTTGGCCAAACTTTGCAGCGTGCGCCGGCGAACATATTCATCCGTGTCGTCAGCCATGCGAACGAGCGCAGCTTCGACGCGCGGGCGGTCATTCACCAGCTTGCCCAGCTCGACTGCCAGCTGCCATTTGGCATCGGGCTCGCCTTCGATAAACGCGAGGTCGGTCAACACAAGCAGGCTGTCGCTAGCATGCTTCGCGATGGCACGCGCCATTGTCTGGCACTCGTTGTCACGCGCTAACGCATACAACACCTCCGTCACAAGCGTAGCGCTCCAACCTTGCACAGGATGGTTGGCCAACAGCGCAGCCCACGCTTGATAGATCTCACTCCACGCATCGTAGTCGCATTCCCATTCACCACTGCGTTCGGCAACTGCAACATCCAATGCGTCGGCCCACACGCGAAATCGCGCGACGGCGGTTAGAAGTGATTGCGCTGCAGCCATTGGATTGATCGAGCCTTTAGCGACGGAGATCCGACGGATGTTGCGACGTCGCAAATTCAGGGTGAGGCATGGCAGTCAAAAGCTCGTCGGCAGTTGCCATAAAGTAACGTTGAATCGTGTTGCGCCAGGGTTTGGCAGGGTCGAGTACCGGGTTTGGCTGATTCGTAGCCCAGTAGTAAATTCCCTTTTTGTCATAGCCGCCTTGCGCCAATTGCGCATGTGCGTCGACGCCAGCAGCGGTCGATTTGTGGCGTTTTGTTGTGCATCGCCGTGGGTCTGCCCCAAGCGCGATAAGTTGAACAATCAATTCACAATTGGCGATGTACCAGCAGGCGTAATGCAACGCGGTCCAACCGAAGGCATTGACGGCGTTCACATCAATCTTGAACTGACGAACGCATCTGTCGACCAAGCGCGGGTCAACTGAAACGGACTTTTCTGCAACCACCAGGTGCAACAACGTGTTGCCATGCCCATCGCGTCGCACTTGCCCGATGGGATTCAACAAGTCCATGCACGCACCACG
This sequence comes from Deltaproteobacteria bacterium, assembly GCA_029565465.1. GTDB lineage: Bacteria > Myxococcota_A > Polyangia > Haliangiales > Haliangiaceae > JABFXX01. The sequence goes on along the minus strand of JAKQOD010000642.1, from coordinate 24,095 downwards.
AATCGCCCAGGCGGGCGGGCCCTTAGGAACGAGCCCGTCGCCTTGCTCAGAGTAAGACTTGGTCGACTCAAGCTCGACGTTAGCACCAGCCTCAAGCAGTGTTTGCACGAGCTCTCGTTGGCTGTGTTTGGCAGCGAAATGAAGCGCGGTCCACCCGCGGGAATCTTGTTCGTCCAATGCGGCACCTTCAGCAACGAGCTGGATGGCCAACGCCCATTTTTGCTCCTGTGCCGCCTTCAACAACGCGCCGGCTTGCGAAGGCTTCGTCCAACTTTCGTCGAGCGACACACCGTCCCACTGTTCGGCAACCTGGCGGATGAACGCATCAATTGTACCATTGATGGCGGTGCCATCACCGGTCCAGGTGCCGTCCAGTTCAAACGCGGCTTCGACCAACTCAAGCAACTGCTCGACGCCATCTTCCAGATCACCCACCACCAAGCTTGCATCAGCATCGGTGCCGAACACCTTGCGATAGATCGCCAGCACCGTCGGTTGTACGCTCGCGACTTTGCCCTTGAGTGATTTCGCCATAATCGCGCCTCGCTGGATGTGGTTGTCTATACGGCTGCAGCCAACGCTGCCGACGCAAACGCGCCGAACAGGCCGCCGGTGTGTACAAACACCACAGGTGCGCCAGCTGCGCTAAAGCGCGCCGGGTTGGCGTTGAGCTCGCTGACGAGGCCGTGGAACGCTTTGCCGGTGTACACCGGGTCGAGCACCACGCCGTCGGTGCGAGCGAGTTGACGGACGGTGGCAAGCTCGTCGGGCCGACTCTTGGCGTAACCAGCACCGACGTAACCGTCGCAGATATTGATGTCGTCGGGGGCAATAGCAACGCCGATGTCGAATGCCGCAGCAAAGTCGGCGCAGATGCGGCTGATCTCAGCAATGAAATAGGCGCGATCGTCGCTGACATTGAAGCCAACGACGTGCACACCGCGCTCGGCAAACCGCTGCAGCTTAGCGCCCAAAATCATGCCGGCTGCAGTGCCGCCCGAGCCGCAGGCGTAGGCAATCGTCAAAGCCGGTGGTCGCTTCGACGGCGCAGCACCCAACGGCGCCAGCAGCCCGGCGCGTTCAAGGTCGGCCGCCAGCTCATGCATGCCGCGCAGGTAGCCCCAGCTGCCCAACGCGTTGGAGCCGCCAACGGGGATAATGTATGGCCGTTCACCCGCAGCGGTCAGCCGCGCTGCAACGTCGGCCATGTGCTGGTCGCGCTGCTTCCATTGCACATGTGAGATCCACGAGATGTCGGCGCCAACCAATTGATTGATCAGCAGATTTCCGACCGGCGCCGGAGGCAACGCCGGGTCGACCGTGCGCAGCACCAAGTGGCAGCGCAGACCCAGCCGGGCCGCAGCCGCCGCGGTAGCGCGAGCATGGTTCGATTGTTCGCCACCACAAGTAATCAACACGGTCGCGCGTTGCGCTTGTGCATCAGCAAGCAAATACTCCAACTTGCGCACTTTGTTGCCCGACATTTCGGTGCCGGTGAAATCGTCGCGTTTGATCCAAAACGGTGCACTGCCCGCGGTGAAGCGCAAAGCTTGCAGCGGAGTTGGAAGATTGGCCAGCGCGAGGCGAGGTGGTTCACAAGGTAACAACGGCGGGTTCATGCTTTGGCAACCATACGTGTGCCCCATAAAAAAATGAATACTCCGCGACGATCGCGTGTTACACAAAAATGATGAGGACTGCTTCGATCATGGCATTGGCAGGGCTGATGCTGGCCGCGTCGCTGCCGGATACAGGGATCGCGCACGCTGGCGGCTGGCCGCAACCGGCAGCAGGGCATTCGGCATCAAAAGGCCCTGAAATCTTGTTCACCTTCGACGACGGGCCGAATCCGAAGACTACCCCGCTCGTGCTCGATGTGCTCAAAGCTCATCACGTTCAAGCTGTGTTTTTCATCGTCGGCGAGATGGTCAAAGGTAACAAAAAAGGCCAAGCACTCATCAAGCGCATTGAAGCTGAAGGTCACATCGTCGCCAGCCATACGATGAAGCACAAAGACCTTTGCCGAGCCAAGGAAGAGGCGGCTGTCGCAGATCTCGACGACGGACAGTCGGCGATTCAATCGGCGATGGACATGCCGTTGGTGTGGTTCCGCACCCCGTTTGGCGCTCGGTGCAAACGACTCGAAGACATGTTGGCTACCCGGCGGATGAGCCATTTTCATTGGGACTTGGATCCGCAAGAGTGGAAGCATAAAAATGCCGACATGGCGTTTGACTATGTGACCGGCGAACTTGAGCATTCCAGCGATCGCAACGTCTTGCTGATGCACGACATTCATCAGCCAACCGTCGAGTCGCTGCCGCGAATTTTAGACTGGATCGATCAAGAGAACGTGAAACGCGCGGCCATCGGCAAAAAGCCGATTTTGATCGTACCGCCGTGGCAGATTGCCAAAGAGAAACTCGCCAAAGGCTTGTGGTCGTGGATGAGTGACACCGGTGCCAAAGCCGACCCACGCAGCTGGGCCAGCCGCGTTTTACCGTAGCCGCAAGGCAGGCCCGCAGTGATATATTGGTGCGATGCCACGTGCGCTGTTTATCCTTGTACTGATGAGCGTTGCTGGCGTTGCTGGCTGTTTCTTGGAACTTCGAGGCGGCTACTATCCAACCCTGGATGTCACCGCCACTGACACCGCCGGTAGCCGCACATCAAACGACGGCGGCTACGTAATTGGTGCATATCTAGGGGTCCGCGCCGAACTCTTTGGCGTTGCCGCTTCGGTTGGGCTCACGGGCAGCACCAAGCCCCAAGGCATCGAGGACGGCGATGGAGGCGAAGAGATGAAGGGCGCCATGTATCGCCTCGATCTTGAGTTGCCGTTGCGTGGGCTGCTTAACAACACGCTGCGGCCACGCTTTACGCTTGGCTACGACAAATACAACACGTATGGGGAAGATGATTCGAAGGCACAAGGCACCGGCCATTTCATCGGCCTGGGCACGGCCCTACCCGGCGGCAATTTCTCACTTACGCTGGGACCAAGCTGGCATGATTTTGCCAGCGACAGCAGCCGGCGCAACGTAACGTCCAAAGGTTGGGGCGTTGAAGCGCGGGTCCAGATTGCAGGCTGGATTCCCATGTTCTTGTTCAAAAATGGTGGCGACAGCGTCGGTCAACGAAGTGTCACCCACTACAGTACCCGTGACAATACCTCATACACCTGCACCACCATCGGTTGGGCCGGTTGGGTTTGCCACGACTGATTCCGTTCAACTTGCAGCACGACACATTAGCGACCACGATCCGCATGCGGTAGATTGCGGTTGTGCCTAGTCCGAAACCAAGTACCAAGGCCGCCGCGCAGCCAACCCCAGCTATGCGCGCAGCGGCTGAAGCCATCGTCGGCTTGCTTGATTCGGCGTTTCTGCGTGCGCTAACCGAAGCTTCAAGGCTTGAAGTGCTGCGTATTTTGTTGCTGACCGGCACAGCGAGCATTCGCGAGCTAGCAGCGCAGTTGCCACAAGATCGTTCGGTAATTTCGCGCCATTTGCAGGTGCTCGAAACCGCAGGCATTGTCAAAAGTACATGGCGCGGCCGCGATCGTTTGTACACGCTCGACGGGCAAACCTGTTTGGCAACGCTGGAACATATCGCCGCGAGTGCGCGTACCCAGATTGCGTTATGTTGTCCGCCGAGCGTTGGGAACGATGCTCCAGCGCCGCGCAAAGGCTCGCCGAAACGCAACGTGCGCTAGCGAACCCATTTTGTCAGCAAGCAGCGCGTGAACAAGCGCTCACGACACAGCGGATAAACTAGTTGGCCCACAAAGCCGCGTGGCACGCGGTGGCTCGGTGCCGTGATGCCAACGGCGATGGGCGCTGGGCCGCGTTGCAACGTGCCAAACAAGCGGTCCCAGACCAGCAACGACGACGCAAAATTGTGATTCGCAACGCTGATATCTACCGCGTGGTGGATCCGGTGATACGACGGCGCATTGACCAACCACTGCTTACCAGCGTCGAGATCCAAGTTCGCATGCTGTACAATGCCAATCGTTGCACGCACGGTTGCCAGTACGGCACCGACGGCAACCGGCACACCAAGCAACACTAACGGCAATGTATCAATCGCAGCATTGTACACTGTGTTTACCGCATGCAGGCGCAACGCGTTGAGCGAACTCAACGACGCTGGTTGATGATGCGCCATATGAAACGGCCACAACCAGGCGCGGTAGTGCGAAGCGCGGTGAATCGCGTATTTGCCCAAGTCTGAAATAACAAACGCCAACGCAGCATGGGCAATCAGCGAACTAGTCGACAGCGTGGTCGCGGATGCGCTCCACATCGTCAGCAGCAACACGCCGGCAGCTTCCACGGCGATGCGCGTCGCGCGATCGGGCAAGCTCGCAAACGCGATGTACAATACATCAGTGAAGGTTTCGGGGCCTGGCTGGCGGCGCCACTCCGAGCGGAACGGCCACCGCTGTTCAAGCGCTACCAACAACGCGATCAGGCCGATCAACACAGCTGTCATCGCCAGCGGCGGTGCCAGGTTCGCGTAGACGATTAGGATTGCGGTCAGCGCCGGAGCGCCCAGCAACAGCGTTGGAAACATCAGCCGCATGGGCGACCAGCGGGTGGATTGTGACTCTTGCCATTTCTGCGGCATTTCAAAATGCATGCTCATATGCACACATATACACGCATTTTAGGAATTCGGCAATTTCCAAATCGCAACGCATCGATTTGGCCACAAGCGCGCAGGCTAGCCGTTTGTCGGCTGCACCGAACACCGGATGGCCCCGTTGGCTATCACTATGCTAATTTCCGCCGCGCCTATCAAAGGAGCCGCTCGAATGCCTGTGACCAGCGTTACGATTTCGTCCACCCCATCCACCCTCGACGAATCGATGGCACAAGTGACCGCCGTGCTTGGCCGCGAATTGCCAGACGACTTTGCTGCGTTATATCGCGAATGCGATGGCTTCACGGTCAACGTCGAAATCGACGGCAAAACCTCGCCCGATTGGTCAGCTGCCATCGCTTCGTTGAGTGAAGCTTTCGATGACTGGAAGCCGCATCAACAAAGTAGCGATGTTGATGACTACAACCCCTCCTTCGATGAGCCTTTTTGCGAGACCATTTGGAGCCCCGACGCCGACGTTGACGATGACGAATCGTTGGCCCGTATGAATCAACTGCGCCGCAGCAAATTGCTGCTGTCCGTACCGGGCGCGCCAGAGTGGATTGTCGTCGATTTTACACCTGAAGATGGCGACTATCAGCTGCTGTGGGTTTACGAAGGAAGTGAAACGCAGCCATTGGCGCTGGACCTACCGGCATTTTTGCGGTGGGTGCGCGTTTTCGGCGCTGCACGTTGGTACTGGGCTTTTTTGCCACGCGACCACTCCATGGGCGATTTTGCAACGACGCGCGAAGCGCTTGCGGCGTTTGCGCCATTCGCCGCAGCTGAACTAGCAGCACTCGCAAACGCAGCCGAGGCGCGGCCGTAGCGCTCAATGATACCAAGACCGGATGCCAAGCAGATAGCGCGCGGCACCGACGGGTTCGAACTCAAGGCCGACGGTGGCGCGCCAGTCGTGCTTGTCGTAACGGCTTTGAGTTGCGGTTGCGACGGCGCGCACACCGATCATGTAGCTGCTGCTGCGTGGCTTGTCGCCGAAGAGATTCCAGCGGGCTTGATAGCCAAAGCCGAGCTGCGCAGTTAACAAATCGGGATTGGCGCCAACGCGAACGCTGGTGACGCCTTGGCCTTCATAGAAAAACATATTGAGTTTGCGCGGCCCGACCAGCGAAAGTTCGCCGCCGAGTAGCGGCATGCCCCAGCTGCGGAATTCGGCCCACGGACCAATGCGCAAGCGCGAGCCGAGCGGCAGGGTAAAGCCAGCGCCAAGCGCACCATCGAAGCCGCCAGCGGTTGTGACTCGCTGGGTGGTGCGTGCCAGTGCATTGGTTGGCTGATGTGCACCTTCTGCAACAACGAAGCCGGCTCGCACCCAGCTGGACCACTCAACCAAGGTGGTTGTTTCGGCGTCCGTCGCAATCTCATACCGATCGGGCGGTGGCGGCGGCTGCGCAAGTGCGGTGCCGCGGCTGGCTACAGCGCCCATCAACAAGGTGAAAGCTAACACTTGGAGCAAATGCGCAGAACCAGCGAAACGAGCCATGCCGGTTCAACGCGCTAGCGCCCCGATAGATCTTTTCAATCGCGCGCAGCCGCCGCCTCGACCGCCCCTGCCTGCCCCCCTACCGCTCCGAGGCATGTTTAACTCATTGAAATGTAAAGCATATTTGCCTCGCATAGGCAGCACGCACCGGCGCTAGGTCTGTGCTAGCTTAGCCCACGGCCATGTTCCGAATTCGTCAATCGTATCGAGAAGATGTCGACCAAGTGCTGGCGGTTGCCGAGCATCTCGACACGGTGAATCTGCCGGCGGACCGCGCCAGCATTGAAAAGATCGTCGCGCTGTCAGCGCGCTCGTTTGCGGGCGAAGTGCCTGTGGTGGATCGCGAGTTTCTGTTCGTACTCGAAGACATCAAACACAAGCGCATCATCGGCACATCGATGGTGTATGCGCAGCACGGCACCAAACGCGCGCCGCACATTTTCTTTCGCGTCGAAAAAGACGAGCGTTACTCGTACACGCTCGACAAATACTTCGTGCACCAAACGCTGCGCATCGGCTACGACTACAACGGGCCAACTGAAATCGGCGGCTTGATCTTGTTGCCGGAATACCGCCGCAACAACGAAGCACTCGGCAAAGCGCTTTCGTACGTGCGCTTTTTGTTCATCCGCATGAATCGCGCGATGTTTCGTGATCAAGTGCTGTCGGAACTGTTGCCACCACTCGAAACCGACGGGCAATCGCGCTTGTGGGAAGTGCTCGGCCGCCACTTCACAGGGCTATCGTATCAAGAAGCCGATCGCCTCTCGAAGGACAACAAAGAGTTCATCCACGCGCTGTTTCCCGACGATCCGATTCACACCGAGCTGTTGCCAGCTGAAGTGCGCAACATCATCGGCCAAGTTGGCGAAGAAACCAAAGGCGTTGAAAAAATGCTGCGCCGCATTGGCTTTGAATATGCGGGGCAGATCGATCCGTTCGACGGCGGGCCGCACTTTTCGTGTCGCACCGATGAGATTTCGATCGTGCAAGAAGCCAAAGAAGTTGTCACCCGCTTAGTCGACGATGCCGATGGTGAACGGCCATGGGCAATTTTAGGCGTGCAAAGCAAGGCAGGTTTTTTTGCGACGGGTGCGCGCGTGGTGCCGTCAGACGACGGCACGGTTGGCATTACCGCGGATACGCATCAACGTCTCGGCGTGAAAGCCGGCGCTTCGGTGTGGATGGCCTTCGGCTGATGCTGCGTAGCCGCAACGTGCATGTCGCTGCATTGGCGATCGCGAGCGGGCTGCTTGCCATCGCATCCACCAGCCATGCGCAGGATCATGAGCATCGCGATCCCAACGCTGGACGCATCGAACAATTGCAACGCATGGTGCAACCGCCGAGTGGCTGGCAGATGGATGCTGACCTCAGTGCAGACCGCGCACGCGCACTTTCAACGTATCCACACTTTGGCGGACTGCACACGCTAACCTCGGCGGAAGTGTGGGTGCCTAACGGCGCCAACAAGAGCGTGGTGATGGTGGTGTCACGCGTGGTTGCGACTGATGCGTTAACCACCCCCGACGCGCTGCATGCTGCGCTGCACGCGGCTGGTGCAGAATTTGAAAATTCCGTCGCGTCGACGCTCGATGTGCGCGCCGAAGCAATGCCGGCAACGCCACGGCAGTTTCCTCACAGCGATACGGCAACGGAGATCCGGATCGATTTTGCCGACGTTGCGCACGGTTATGCAGCTCGCATGGTGTTGGCACATGACCACGCCAGCCTGGAAGCCGTGACCGTTGAATGCATCTGGAATGGCGATAACCCAGCAGCGCAAGCGTGTCGCGCGGCGTTGCCGAGCGCAAACGCCACGTTGGTCTTGAGCAAACGCCTGCCGATCACATGGCCGGCCGCAGCACCAGCGCCGAGCGGTAGCAACAGTGAAGCACCATCGATGTCGCCGGGGCCCAGTATGTCGCTGAGCGACGGCGGCAAGATCGTCTTTCCGCCACTGCGTCTGCCTCCGCCAGCAGCACCGTTTAACTGGCGGCCCTACGTGTTTGGCGTTGGGTTGGCCGTCATGTTGCTCGCGTTCTACTTGAATCATCGCCACCGCAAACGACTCGAAGCCCTCGACGGCCGGCCGATCCGGCGGCGGCGTGGCAGCGGCGCGGTCGCAAACTCAACCGATTCTGTTACGGCCGATACCGTCGACACCGTCGCTTCTAGCGACGACAATGCAAGGACAGACGCATGAGTGAGACAACTGCTGCCGATCCGATTTTGGTTGTAGACGATGAAAAGAACATTCGGCGCACGTTGCGCATGGTGCTTGAAGGCGAAGGCCACACCGTGCATGAAGCCGAAAACATCGTCGAAGCCCAGCGCATTTTGGCGGCCGAAGCCGTTGAGTTAGTGTTGCTCGATATCAAGCTTGGCGAAGACAACGGGCTCGACTTGTTGCGCATCCTCAAGGCGCGCGGCGACGATGGTTTGCCAAGTCGCACCTCAGATATTCCCGTGGTGATGATCTCCGGCCATGCCACCATCGACGATGCGGTTGCGGCAACGCGGCTCGGCGCGTTCGACTTTATGGAAAAGCCGCTCGACCGCAATCGGGTGATGGTCACCGTGCGCAACGCGCTCGAACGGCGGCGGATGTGGCGCGAAGTGCACGACTTGCGACGCGCGGTGGACGCACGGTGGGAGTTGCTTGGCAATGCGCCGATTATGGTTGACCTGCGTCGACAAATTGCCAAAGTTGCACCCACCAAAAGCCGCATCCTGGTTACGGGCGAAAGCGGCACCGGCAAAGAATTGATCGCGCGTGCGATTCACCGCAACAGCGCTGTGAGCAACGGCGCGTTCGTCAAAGTGAACTGCGCTGCGATTCCGCCGGAGTTGATCGAAAGCGAGTTATTTGGCCACGAGCGCGGCGCCTTTACTGGCGCCATCGCCAAAAAACGCGGCTTGTTCGAAGTTGCCGATACCGGCACCATGTTCCTCGACGAAATCGGCGACATGACGTTGTCGGCGCAAGCCAAGGTGCTGCGGGTTTTGCAAACCGGCGAGTTCACACGGGTCGGCGGCGAAAAAAGTCTGCGCACCGATTGCCGGGTGGTGGCGGCCACCAATCGTGATCTCGAAGCGATGGTGAAAGCTGGCAGTTTCCGCGAAGATTTATTCTTTCGCTTAAACGTTGTGCCGATCCACTCGCCTGCCCTGCGCGAACGCACCGACGACATTCCGCTGTTGGTCGAATCATTTGTCCGCGAATGCTGCGAAGAAAACGGCTTGGGCTACAAGCCAGTCGACGAATCCGTGTTTGGCGCGCTCAAGCGTTACGAGTGGCCTGGCAACGTGCGCGAATTGCGCAACGTCGTCGAGCGCTTGGTGATCATGAGCGATGAAATGATTCACGAAAAAGATCTGCCACCGTATTTGGGCGGGCCACGCTCCGGCATCATTCGCTTGGCTGAGCCATCGACGGCCATCGATCTCGGCAAATACGCCAACAAAAGTTTGCGCGAGTTTCGCGAAGAAGTTGAAACCGAGTTTATTCGCATCAAGCTCGCCGAATACGAATGGAATATTTCGCGCACGGCACAAGCATTGGGCATCGAACGCACCAACCTGCACAAGAAGTTGCGTGCGCTTGGAATTCATCGCGGCGAAGACGGCGAGTAGTGTGGTGAAGCGCGGTGCGCGACGATGGCTAGCGCTGGTCGGCGTCTGCGCGTTGTGGGGCGCAGCTGCTCGGTCGGCCACCGCGGACACGCCAGCGCCGTCGGCAACCTCGACGGTTCCCGCAAGCGATCTACCGTTGCCAGCGCAACTCATTGAGCAACTCAGCAGCAGTGAGGCGACACAACGCAGCCAGGCCTTGGTGGCTGTTGAAGCCGTTCGCGCTGACGCCGCAGCTACGCTGCCCGGCTTCGACGACGCCTTGTTCAGCGCTGCCCGTGTGGCACAAGACGACGCTGCTGACCCAGCGCGTGCGCTAGCCTTATATCAGCGGATCGTCGACGAATATCCCAACGGTCGCTTAGCCAATGCGGCCGCGCGGCATGCGGCACAGCTCCAAGCCTTAGTTGGCGCCGACCCAACCAGCGCACGGTTTGCACGCACGCTGGCGCAATTGCGTGCATCGATTGACACACGGCCATATGCAGAGATTGTTAGCGGTGTGGAGCCCCTGCTCGACGCTGCTTGGATCGGTGCCCCCGAAGCAGCGCTTTGGCTTGGCGAATTTGAGCGCCGGGTCGGCGAATTAGCGGCAGCGCAACGCCACCTCGAACGCGTGGTGCGGCAGTGGCCGCAGAGCCACGCTGCGCCAGTTGCCATACGCGAGCTTGCTGCAGTTGCGTTAGATCGTCGCCAATGGCGGGTGGCGTTACAGTGGGCCGCAAAGATCGACGCCACCGACCCAGCAGATGCGGCGTTGCGAGCGGGCATCGAGACCCTAGCGCAGCGCGGGTTGCGCTTTGCGCTTTGGTACGATCGAGCGTGGGCCATCGCCCTACTGGTTGCCGTAGCGCTGAGTGCGGCTTTTGGATTCAGTATTTGGCGCAGTGCCAATCGTCGACAGGCGTGGCGACCTCCGCTGGAATTTTGGTTTTTGCTGCCGGTGTGCGGCTTGCTGTACGGCATTTCGCGCACGGCAAACATTGCGATTGCGCCTGCCGTACTGTTGATTGCAGGCTTTGGCTTGGTGGCTGCCTGGCTCGTCGGTGGCACGTTGCAAGCTCGCAGTGTGGCCAAACAGCGCTTGGGCTGGTTCGCAGTGTTGTTAGCGGGCACCGCTGCCCTGGGTGTTATCGCGGTGCTGTATATCGCCCTGATGCGCCAAGGCCTGCTTTTCGACATGCTCGAAACGTTGCGGTTTGGGCCGGAACTGTAAGCTACACTTGGTGCATGGGTAAATTTCTAATGCTGGCGTGTGCGCTGGCGGTCGCGAGTTGCGGTGGGCCGAAGAAGGGCATGGTCGTAAGCACCGCCACGGGTGGCGGCACGGACACGGACACGGACACGGACACGGGCACGGGCACGGGCACTGGCACGGGCACGGGCACGGGCACGGGCACGGACACGGACGCGGACCGAGCGGGCACGGCCACGGGCGCCGGCAGCAAGCCGCAAAAAGATACGTCGTCCGGTATCCGGACAGCATATGCTGCGCACGTTGCTGGCCAAACCGTTGCTTCGCTTGCGATGTTTCGCGACTTGGCCGCCGGGTTGCCACCACCGGACGAAGCGTTCGACGCGGCTGATTGGGCGCACGCCTCGATCGACGGCAAGTTCGCACTCGTTGAAACCGGCCGTTGCGTCATCAGTTGGAGCGGCGGTTCAAGCAGCCGCCATTGTGGCGAAGTCCTCGTTGACGTCGCAGCTCAAAAGATCGTTCGCTACCTGCCGGTGGAGCCAGCGCATGCCGAACATCGCAACGCGTTCTTCGTCGGCAATTGGCTGGTGACATGGAACGGCGACAAACGCGAGTTAGTCGACCTCAACAATCAATTGCATGTCTCGATGTTGCCGGAAGAACCGCTTGAGCTTTTGCCCGATGGCAAAAGCTACCTAAGCGTGCCACCGAGCAAACCTGCGACGTTTGAAGTGCACGATCTGCAATCGCACAAGCTGCTTGCCAAGCTCGTCCCAAACGGTGCCGGACCGCAATTCGCAAAGTCGATAATGAGCGGACCGCTGCACCGCTACGTTGCAGGCGGCACGGTGATGGTGGTGCTCGAAGCCGGCGAACTGCAGGGCTATGTGCTGGCGACTGGCAAACGCCTGTTCTCGTTTGCAACGGACCTCGGCCATCTGTGGGTGGCTGAAGCTAACCAAGGTAAGACCCTTACGCTGCGCCAAGCCTGCGATTGGAACGTACGGCAACCGCCGCGCCCAGTTGCTGGCTGCACGCCCAAAGCGGCGTGTTTGCAAACGCCGGTGTGCGCTGCGCCCATGGATGCCGACGTCGACGTCGCCACTGGCAAGGTTAAATGGCGCCCGGTTGATCCAACGGCCAACGCTGCAGCGTCAGTGCCACCGCCAGCCGAACCACCAGTGCCGGTTGCCGTGCTCAATAAAATGTTCTGCATGGCTGCCCGCGAATTAGTGGTACCCGCTGCCGCTTGCGCGAAATAACAACGTCGCTACACTGCGCGGATGGCACGCCGAGGCAAAATCCTAGCGATCAAATGGGGCATGAACCCCAATTCATCGAGCTTGGGCGTTGATGTCACGTTTTTGATTGCCGGTGCTGCGATGATCGCGATGGCAACGCCAGTGGTTGGCGCGTTGTTGCGGATTCGCGGGCAACGCCAGGTTAACAACGCGCTAGCGTCGACGAGCCGCGCAGGCGCGGTCGACAACACCGCCGATGCGTCGAGCGGCTCGAACGATGCGTAAGCCGTCGTGGTTGCAGCGCGTGCTCGATGTCGCGCGCGACCAACGGCTGCCACGTGATGCGCAGGCGTTGCGGTTCCGGGTTGAGCAGTTTGGCGCGATTGTGCAGTCGCTTAATCCGCGGGCGTTGGTGTTTGTGGATCGTGACTATGCAAGGCAGTGGACGGCGCGCAATGGATTGGCGGCGCCGAGGTGGGCGGAGCCAGAAGCAGAGGCAGGGACACGGGCAAAGACACAGACACGGACACGGACACGAACACGGACACGGGCAGAGACACAGACACAGACACGGGCAGAGACACGGGCAGAGACAGGGACAGGGACAGGGACAGAGACAGAGACAGAGACACCGACACGGACAGGGTCTCCGTCTGCGACGGATTCCTTGACTGGAATTACGAAACGGGTCTTACAGAAGGCACGTGCACTAGTGCGAGCCGTGTCGCCTGGAACAGCGGCAACGCTCGACGACAATCCGATCACCATGGCGCCTTTGTCGGCGCCACTCGAAGCGCATTTGCAACTTACCAATCGCTGCAACGCTGGTTGCAAAGGCTGTTATACCGGCGCCTCGCCGCAAGGCGACAACACGAGCGAAAATCGCGAGTGGCAACTCGCGCAGTGGCAACGCACCATCGACGAGCTGGCCGCAGCTGGCGTATTTCACGTAGCGCTTGGCGGCGGCGAAAGCGCGGTGCTGCCGTGGTTGGGCGAACTTGCCGACTACTGCTGGCAACGCGGTATCGTCCCGAACCTGACTACCAGTGGCCTTGATGGCTTGCCGGCCCTGCTCGAAATTGCTGACCGGTTTGGTCAAATCAACGTTTCGCTCGACGGGCTTGGCGATGCGTACGCTGCGGTGCGCGGCTTCGATGGTTTTGCCCGCGCCGACGCTGCGATTCGTGCGCTGCGGCAACGCAAGCGTGAAATCGGCATCAACGTTGTGGTCACGCGCAGCAACTTCACGCAGCTTGACGCCATCTTTGCCTATGCCAAAAAGCAACGCTTGAGCGAAGTGGAACTGCTGCGCTTTAAGCCCAGCGGGCGTGGCGCGCGCGGCTACGACGAGGTGCGCTGCACCGATGCGCAACATCGTTTGTTTTTGCCCATTGTGCTTGCAGGTGCCAAACGGCATCGCATTCGAGTCAAAGTCGATTGTTCATACACGCCGATGCTCGCCTTTCACGATCCCGGCCCAGCAGTGCTGGCGCAGCTTGCGGTGTTTGGCTGCACGGGTGGCGATTTTCTCATTGGCGCCAAAGCCCAAGGCCAGCTGACTGCGTGTAGCTTTGCAGCGCCGCCGCCGCCGGATAACAACGGCGCACGGCCTCGAGTTGACGAACTGCGCAGTTACTGGAACCGGCCCGATGCCTTTGGCGTCTTTCGCCAGTGGCGCAACGCCGACGAGCCGTGTCGCAGTTGCACCTACCTAAGCGTGTGCCGCGGCGGCTGTCGCGTCGTCGCTGCGCATGCTGGCACTCCTGCCGCGCCCGACCCTGAATGTCCGTCGGTGGTGCGATTTCGGTCCAGCAGTCGCTAGCGCGCGCCGCCCGGCTGGCCAGAAACGACCGACGGACAGCTTGGGGATGAGGTGTTGATACCGATCTGCGCTGAACAGTGTTGCCAAACGCAACAATTGAACACCAGTAGTCACGAATGGACTAAGGACCTTCAGCCGCGAGGGGCGCAGCCCCTCTTCTGTGTGATATATCCCTGGCCATGAAAACCGTGATGATCATCAGCGACGCCACCGGCGAAACCGCCGAGCGCATGGTGCGCGCTGCGACGATGCAATTTTCCGAATCAGTACAAGTCAAATTGTACTCGCGGGTCCGGCTCGAAACCGAGCTCGAACAGATCCTCGAAAAAGCCGCTGAAACCAAAGCCCTCGTGGTGTTCACTGTGGTCAACGCCGAAGAGCGTGACCTCATCACCAAGCTGGTCGAAAAGTACAACGTCGAAGCTGTCGACTTGATCGGCTCGCTGATCAGCAAGCTTGCAATGTATCTCGGCGCTGCACCAGCCGGCGTCCCTGGCTTGCTGCACACCATCACCGAAGATTATTTCCGCCGCATCGAGGCCGTCGAGTTCGCAGTCAAAAACGACGACGGCGCCGAGCCGCGCAATTTACCCAAAGCCGACCTGGTGCTCGTCGGTATTTCGCGTACCTCCAAGACCCCGCTGTCGACCTACTTGGCGCAGCGCGGCCTCAAAGTCGCCAACGTGCCACTGGTGCTTGGCGTGGATCCGCCCGAAGAACTCAACAAAGTCGACGACCGCAAAGTCTTTGGCCTCATCGTGCAACCCGACATGCTCATGCGCATTCGCCAAGCCCGCTTGTCGCACTTGGGCATGCCCAATGATTCGAGCTACGGTCAACGCACCCACATCGAAAGCGAAATCTCGTACTGCCGCGAGATTTTCCGCAAGCACCCGAACTGGCCGGTTATCGACGTCACCAACCGCGCGATCGAAGAAACCGCCGCCGACATTTTGCGCATCTATCAAGAACGCAACGGTTAACGCAGACCGTTCGAGCGCTTGGTGCAGCGATACATTACACTGCTGCCATGAACCGCATCATTGTCGTTGTTGCGTTGCTGGGCGCTGGTTGTACGGCCCACCGGGTGGCGCCTCAAACTACAGGCACCAATGAAAAAGCTGGGCCCGTCATGAATTGGCAAGAATCTTTGGTTGCGCGCTTGGCAGATCGCATCAACAACGCTGGCTTGCTAACCGATCTGGAACCATATCGGCAGAAGCTAGAACTCGCGGCGGTCGAGAACCCAGCGAGTCGCGCAGCGCTGGAAGCGGATATGTACAGCCTGTGGCAACTGTGGCAGCAAGGCTTCACGCGGCACGCAGCGGTGCTCGACGAGCAGATCCGGAAAAACTTCACAGGCGACGACGTCACGGCGCTCAGCGAAAAACTTGCCGCGGCGGTGCCGACAGCACGCTTCGGAACCAACGCCCCCGCCCGGGTTGCCTGGGTTATCCTCAACGGGATTCAACGCTACGAGATTGCCGGCGAAACGCCGCAGCCGCCCAAGCTCTAGCGGGCCGCGGCCACTACTGTTTTCGAAACGTGGACGTCAAAGCTCCACGAAGGCGGACGGGAGTCCTTGTCTTTAGGGTCCCATGCACGACAAGGCTCGACGTGTGCCGCAAGCTCCACGCTGCGCGCGCCAGCGGGCACCACAAACTCGCGCAGCGCAGACATACTCGTTTCCCGATCGGTGGGCAGTTGCTGCACCAGCTCGTCGCGCTCGTTGCGGATTTTCACCGTCGCTTTGCTGCATTCGTTGCCGCCAAGCAAGCGCCAGCGCTCACCGGGGTTTGCAGCGTAGCGTTTCGTCACCATGTTTTGGTCCGGCACCGAAAACAAATCAACCCGCCGCCACGGCGACACAGTTCGATTGATTTTGGCAATACGGTCAGTGGAGCCTTTGAGGCATTGCAGATCGTCTGCGAAGCGAACCTTGACCTGTTGCATAGGCAGATCGTCTTGTCGAAGTTCAGCTATCACGCTCCGGCTTTGAAAGCGAACTTGCCATTGATCGTCGGTGGTGACACTAACTTGCTCAACAATGAAATCACATGCGCCGAGGCTGACACTCACATTCTGAGCGTACGTGGCGCGGGCGAGGGTTACCGTCGTTTCCCACGGACCGTTGCCTTGAAGCTCCATTTCGCCGATTTGCCGGGGCTCGCTGACCACAGTTGGCGTTACAACCGCCGTTGTTTGCCGAGCGCTTGAACTCAATCCTCGTCGGACAAAAACGCCAAATAGCGTTCAGGCAAGTCGTCGAACTCGAGCATTTCGCCGCAGCGTGGGCAGCCGAAGGTCGGCGGCTGTAAATTCGCAGCAAGCACGACGGCGGTTTGCAACAAGCGCTCTTCTTGGTGCTCACATGCCGTGCAGTGATACGGTGCAAAGAACGACGTGACGGTGCCGCGGCCGAGGGTGTCGTTCACCATTGAAGCTTGTACGATGAACGGCACGGAACACGCGTGGAATTCGTAGCCAGCGATGCGCGCGGCGCGCAGAAATTCGCACCAGGCGCGCACGCCGAGCGAGTTCATGTAGGTAATCTCTGCTAAATCAAATACGACGCGGCCGACCATTTGCGGCAATAACGCATCAAACTTAGTAGCCTCGGTAAAATCGCCGCGCAACACAACGCGCGTGCGTTCGCCTTCATTGACGATCAGCCACTGCGTGAGCTTGAGCAACAATGCACGAGCGCGCTCGTCGAGCGCATCGAACGCAACCCCTGCGACCGTGCGGCCATCGTGGCGCTGCGCCCAAATCACGTGGGCACGCATCGCAACGGCCGCCTCGGTTGCGGTGGCGATTTCAACGGTCAGCATTTGGCCATCCGCCAAATCCACTTCCGTCATTAAACGTAAGCCATCGATCGAGAGGTTCGACACCGTCGCGGCGATCGGCCCACTCACCGTCACTACATTGGTTGAAAATGCTTCCGTGCCACGGCGCGGCAGGCCCAATGCTAGCGCGACGGCATCGTAGAGTTCGTCGGCGCTCATCGGTGCAACCAACAACTCATCACAGCAGCTTGCAGCGACTCGCCCCAGCTCGTCGGCAGTAAGGCGTCGACTGACAACAATGACGTTAACCGTGGCGCCTTGGGCTTTGGCTTGCGTCTTGAGCGCACGCGAGGTGTCAAAGCCGGTAAACGGCCCGGCAAAGTCGGCTTCGAAGACCGCCACGGCCGGCTGGTGAGTTGAAAACATCGTGAGCGCTTGCGCTTGGGTATTGACGACTACGACGTCGAGCTTAAGCGCGGCAAAAACAGGCGCTGCAAAATGGCGCTGTAGCTCAGCACTATCGGAGACCAAAACCTTCGTCACTGGCGCTAGCGTATCACGAACTGCGGCGAGGCTGGGTACCAGCCCTCATGGGATTTTGAGGCACCGCCTGGAACCAGCTCGACGAGCGGTCGCCTGCAGGCGGCGTTGGTCTAGAAAATCGCGCGCAAGATCACAATCAACGCAATGAATGCGACGATGGCACCACCGATGACAACAGCGCCGCGAATCAATGATTCACGATGATACGCGCTGCGCTCGGCGGTGAGCTTTTCAGCTTCGGTGGTACGCGCCGTGATTGCGCCCCTGAGCCGATCGATGCGTTCATACAGTTCAACAAACGACGGATCTTCGACGCGGTTGAGATTCACCAGCGTGCCGAGGGTCACCAAGCGACGCGCAATCTCGTTATCGGTGGCGCTGAGATCGCGCAGCTTGCGCTTTTTCTCAGCGTCGAGCTCGGCTAAGCGATGACCATGACCTTCGCGCGCATCATTGAGGCTACGTTTGGCGCTGTCGTATTCGGCTTTGGCGGCATCAAGCCGTGCTTGTGATTCAAGCAAGGGCTTTTCAATGGCTGTCAGTTTGCGATCAAGGTCTTGCCGTTCCGGTTCAAGCTCGGCGGCTTCGCGCCGATGGCCTTCGGCAGCGCGCCGCATCTGCGAACGCACTTCGCCCATCGCGGTGTTGGCAGATTCGTTGTCACGATCTTCGGCGGCTTTGAGATAGGCCTTTTGCCGACGCTCGACTTCTTTGCGTTTATCGCGCAAGCCACGGCGCTGCGCTTCGTAGGTTTCGTTGTCGCGCTTGGCGAGGTCTAAAACTTTTTCGGCTTCATTGAGCTTGGTGGTTCGCTCGGTTTCGATATCGGCGAATTTGGCGGATTCTTCGGCGGTGCGACCGTCGAGGTTTTGCTGTTCACCTTGGAGTTCGCCACGCCGCTGCTCAGCTGCCGTGATGGCTGCATTCTCGGTGTTAAAAACGCGACCTTCAACGTTGGCAACCCGAGCGGCGGCCCCCAGCGCGCCCAGCACTTGGTCGAGCGCGACCGTGTCTTGTTTCACCTCGGCGCCTAATACTTTGATGGCTTTGCGACGCTGCCAACGAGCGCGAGCGAAAGCAACCGCATATTTAGCAGCCGGCAACAGGCCAGACTCGGGAATCTCAGGAACCGGAAGCACCTTAGGTGGAGCAAACGGTCGGTCGGCCATGGCGTCGGCACGAAACACCCGGGTTGGCGGCGGCTCGGTCTCGCTTTTGGAAACCGCGCGCGCCGAGACCGCAGCGGGATACACAACGGGCGGCAGCGGTGTTGGCGATGAGGAATCGGCGGGCACGGGCGCAGACACGGGCACCGAGGCGGGCACGGGCATGGACGCCGATGTTGACGCGGGCGCGGGCACGGGCACCGACGCAGACACGGGCACGGGCACGGGCACCGACGCGGGCGCTGGCACGGGCACGGGCACGGGCACTTCCACAGGCACAGACACGGGCAACGACGCAGACGCGGGCACACTCGCAGACACGGGCACGGGCACGGCCGCGGGCACAGGCACCGACGCAGACGCGGGCACACTTGCAGGCACGGGCACGGGCACGGGCACGGCCGCGGGCATTGGCACGACCGCGGGCACAGGCACCGACGCGGGCACAGTCGCAGACACGGGCACGGGACCACTCGCGCTGCGAGCGTCGGTCGGAACCGGAGGCGGAATGCTGGCCTCGTGGCGTCGCCGCGCAGGTTCGTGGGCTTCACGCGGCTCGGGCACCGGGGCTTCACGCCGCATCGCCGCCGGGCCTGGGGTTAGCACAGCGCGCAATGCATCAGCATTGGCAGTTCCATCGTTGGTCGGATTTGCCGACGGGTAGACCGGTGGCAACACCGGCGTTGGCGAGGCATTCACCGCGCCGCTAGGCGATTGCATGGGTGTCGGCACCAGCGCTGGATCGGCCACCGCTGGCTTCATAATCACCGACGCATCGGTCGCCCGCATTGGACGCGTCGCGAGAATACCGGTCGCTTCCGACTGGCGCTGCCGCCGTGGCGGCAATGGCGGCAACCGCCGGCTGCACGCGCTGCACGCGTTGGCTTCGTCGAGATTCTCAGCGCTGCAAAATGGACAAAACCGCATGTAACGTGCCTACTGGGCTGCTCCTGTAGCATCAAAAACAACGTCACCGTCGACAACGGTCATCACAATCTTCGTTTCCAACAATTGCCGTGACGCTTCTAGCTTCCGATCATACATCGTCAAATCGGCCGCGCGCCCGACTGCTAGCATACCGCGCTGATCCGCTGCACCAGCAGCAAATGCGGCGCCAATCGTAAACGCTGCGAGGGCTTCGTCGAGCGTCAACTTTTGGGTTGCATACCAACCATCAGCGGGCGTGCCCGCTACGTCTTGCCGCGTGACCGCTGCATAGATACCACGCAGCGGCGCGGGTTCTTCGACGGGAAAGTCAGAACCGGCCGCAAGCGGAATGTCATTTTCAAGCATCGTGCGCCATGCGTAGGCGCCTTTGATGCGACTAGCTCCTACGCGTTTTTCGGCCCATGGCATATCGCTGGTTGCATGGGTCGGCTGCATGGAAGCAATCGCATGCGTTGCAACCATACGTTTCACATCGGCAGGCGCCACCACTTGGGCATGTTCGATGCGTAACTTGATAACGTTGGCTGGGCCACTGCGATGAGTGCTGCGTGCTGCTGCAAATGCGTCGAGCGTAGCGCCAACCCCGGCGTCACCGATCGCATGCACGGCAACCTGCCAACCACCATCCACGGCGGCATTTACGGCACGCGTCAACTCGCTCGGTTCGGTGACCCACAGCCCAAGATTGCCGTGCTCGTCGTCGTAGTCGGCATACAAGCGAGCGCCGCGCGAGCCCAGCGCACCGTCGGCAAAAAACTTTACACCTGGCATCGCGAAACGCCCGACCGGTGCAGCAGGCGCATTTTTGGCAAGTTCCGATGCTGTTTTGGGATTGCCTGCCAAAAAAGCGTGCACATGCAGCGGCAACTGGCCGGTCTTGGCCAATTCGCGATACGTCGCAGCCGTTTCGTCGTCGATGCCCATCTCGTGCACGCCGGTCAGCCCAAGCGACACGGCGACCTTTGAAGCATTCACGATGCGCGCAGTGCGCGTCGCAGCGTCGGGCTTCGGCAGATGCGCTTCAATCAAATCAACAGCATTATCAACGAACACGCCAGTCGGTTCACCGTTGGCATCGCGAATGATCTTGCCGCCTGGTACATCAGGCGTGTCTTTGGTGATGCCTGCAATTCGTAACGCATCGCTATTCACCCAAATCGCGTGGCCGTCGACGCGACGCAACAAGATCGGCAGCAATGGTCGGCTCAAACTAAAGGGCGGAAGCACACTATCGAGCGACTTTTTGCTCGGAAACGCACCACCGGGCCAACGATTTTGGTCCCAGCCGCGCCCAACCAACCATGTATGCAAGCGCCAATTCTTGAGCTGTTCCGATGCTGCGACCGCCGCCACGGCATCAGCTTCGCTGGTTGCGTCGCGCACCGAGATATTCTCAAGATCCATACCCAAGCCGTACAGATGGCAATGCGCGTCGATCAGCCCCGGCGTAACCGCACGGCCAGCTAGCGCAACCGTGCGTGTCGACGGGCCGATCCATGCAGCGACGTCGCGATCCGTGCCAAGCGCCACAATTTTCCCAGCGCGCACGGCGAGCGCGGTGACATGCGGATGCGCTGCATCCATCGTCCAAATATCGCCACCCGCGAATACCAGGTCGGCCGACTCGCCTGGGCGCGGCCCCTGCGGCGGTTGCGGTTTGTGACAAGCTGTACCAACGCCTGCGCTAACGGCCAGGGCCAAACTGCAAACATCGAACAACTTCATCAGGCGCCGACCATACCCAAAAAAGGCCCGGCGCGTGATAAGACCAGGGCATGAATCCAGCCGAAGTCGCTACCTCGCTGCTCATCGAAAAGACGCTGCAAAGCAGCCCGGCCTACCGTAAGGTGGACGATTCCCTTTACGTCATCAAACAAGGCTCGGCCTACGTGATGATTTCGGTGGTGCCGTGGGGCCCTAACCGCGCCATGGTGCGATGCACCTCACAACTCGTCAAAGGCATCAAGCTCGACGGTGGCTTGGCCAAACAATTGCTCGAACTCAACAACCATCTGCGGTTTGGCGCGTTTGCGTGGGAGCCCGATGGTGAAATCGTGTTGTTCATTCACACCATTTTGGGTGGCACCACGCTCGACTCCGACGAGTTGATGGCAACCCTGCGCGATGTTGCGCTGGTGGCCGACGAATACGACGACAAGCTGATGAAAAAGTACGGTGGCCAACGCATGCTGGACTTGCTCGAAGAAGCCGCGATCGAACGCATCATGGAACGCGATCCATCGTTCAGCATGGAATAACAAGACCGGTTCTTGACGGGGCTTTCCCGTCCCCTCTTCCGTGGCGGAGCCAGGGAAGTCACCACACTGCGCATCGGATTGCGCGGGATCAAGCTCGACGAGGCACCTGGCGACATGAACGTGAACTGCACAATGACTGAAGTGACGTATGCCTCGCGCTAAGACTGGGCCTGGCGGGCTGCGTGGCATTCGCAGCGTGATCTATCCGGTGCTGGATCTAGATCGTGCGAAGGATTTTTACGCGACGGCAGTCGATCGCAATCCGTATTTCGATCAGCCGTTTTACGTTGGCTTTGACATCGACGGCCAAGAGCTCGGCCTCGACCCTGACACCAGCGAACGCAAGCCTGGCCCCGGCGGCGCCGTCGCCTACTGGCGCGTTGATGACGTTGCCGAAACCTGTCGCCGCCTCAGCGAAATCGGCGGCCGCGTAGTCTCGGCCCCCAAAGATGTCGGCGGCGGCCTCACCATGGCCATCGTCGCCGATCCGTTCGGCAACGACGTCGGTCTCATCGCCGGCGGCGACGAGTAGCAGTTCGCAAACGACGCAATTCAATCTATCGCCAGTCGACTAGCCGATGCATAGCTTCAACGTTGCGGAGTCCTGCTGGTTCGAGAACGTCACGTTGTGCCCGCGTTCCACGTCATTACCAAAGATCTTTAAGCAACGTTCCGCGTTAGCAACAATCGCACGTACATCGCCACTCACCAAACCAAACACATTATTTGTTCAATTTCTCAAAGACCCACGCAATGCAAATCGCAACGAGCGGCTCTCACGAAATTGACATAGAACAACTTATTCATTGAAGATCTTCGCAATAACATTGTCCGACAGCTCACTCAAAACTTAAGCGATGGAGCCTCCAAATGACACAATACGTCATAGTTAGAGTTAAGTATCCAAACCAGAACAATCGATTTTGCCAACTAGGACTGCGCGAAAGCAAAGCCCGATTCTTTGGCGGAAAGTCGCTTGCGCCGTGGCCCGAACAAGCCGTGTTCGTCATGGATCAACGTTACAAAAAGAAACCAAAAAAATCGCAAATCTTTGGCGACGTCCTGTCGGACTTCCTCAGCAACACCGACGATTTGCTCGTCGTTTCGGCACGCGTGCGAACGACCTTCGAACAAGCAGGCCATAGCGGCATCGAGTTCCTTCCCGCGAAAATCACGAACTGGCAGGATGAACTCGTTAGCGAGCCCTACTGGATCGTCAACTTTCTTAACCCGCTAGATTGCCTTGATGTTGGAGCATCCAAAACGCCAGACACTGCCACCCGCGCCAGGTACGAAGCCAATGGCCTCGCTCTGCCGGCGCCAGGAACTCAGTGGTGGCAGCTCGTGATCGACCAAAAGCGTATCGATCCTACGCTGCAAATTTTTCAAATCGCGGGCACGCGCCTGACCTGCGTGCGCGATGACTTTTGGGAAAAACTGCGCGAATATCCGAATCTTGAACAAGTCGAAAATGCGTCCGACGTGATTGTCGACATCTAAACGTTGACGAAACAGCGCTGCATGAACTACGCGGCAGAATTCAAGAGAAAGTGGGCGGGCGTATGGATTACGTTCGAACACAACCACGAGCATGGGATCTCTTCACGGGTCCTTTACGTGCCATCCACAGCTAGCGCGCACCTTCTCAAAGAGGCCAACGAAAACTTTGAGTACGACGATGAGATTGAAGAAGGCTGGCGGATCGTCGCGGTTGGAGGCGTAATTCCATACAAAGACGTCAAGCATGGGCAACCGGCGCCCGACGGAATCGACGATGACGATGACGATGACGATGACGATGACGCATTTATTCAGGTCGATTCCATGATGGCGATTCACCGCGAAACCGGGGAAGTGGAGGTCTTGGATGAAGGAGCTCCGTACCTGATTGGCCACATCAACAATCTTAAAATTGTAGGCTATCGAAACATGTCAACGTAGCTGTGTCTTTAATTTAGTGGCAGTGCCGTTGGTGATGATTCTTTCGGCCACGTCGTCGGTGGTTTGGGATTATTTGATCCACGCAGCGGCAGGCCATGGTTTCGGCTCCAGCCAAAGCGTTCGGGATGTGTCACGTAGGCGATGGCAAGAGTAGCGGACCGTCCGTGGTTGATAGCCGACGAGGCGACAGAAGTGGACCCCATTGTCTGGGCCAATTTCATAACGAGCTAAGCGGCAATTGGTAAGGTTTGCTTTGTCACGGTTGAAATCAGTTGTCGATCGGTGAGGTGGAAAATGTTGGTGGCCTTTCGAAAATAAACAGCATCTGGCGTGTCGTTGCCGAGACCTTGATGGCGACGTGTATTATTGAAGTGGTGGAGGTAGGTAGCGATGCCCGCACGGGCT
>JAKQOD010000241.1 GCA_029565465.1 Deltaproteobacteria bacterium | reverse complement strand
GGCGGGTCGAAGCGCCTGCTGTGGTCGACCAACGTCCGGGCGCTGGCGGCACTGCGGTGGCGCCTGTGCGGCCGCCATTTTGGTTAGCGCTGCCGGTTGGGGCTTCCTTGATGTGGGGCATATTGATTTCAGGTTGGGCGTTGGCACGGGCGGCGCCACCCGAAGTTATCCTCACCGATTCGACGACGATGAGTGCAGCCGAGCGGCGCAGCGGTGCGCTGCCGCCTAAAGTCGATCGTCGCTTCGCGCAAGAAAACGCTGTGTTGCCACCGATTGGCACCGACCGCAACCGCGAAACTGCGCTGGCCATGAAATGGCCGGTACCAGAGGTCGATGGGGTAGCCATTGATGACCGATACGAAACGCTGCGCGATTGGATTCATCCGGTAACTGGCAGCACCGAATTGGTGCCGACTTCGCCGGGGCGTTGGTTTGGCGCTGAGCGCGCCGGGATCTTTCGTTGGGAATGTGGTGCTGGTCACTGTGGGGTTGACCTGGATGGCCCGCGGGGCCGGCCGCTGGTTGCGGTTGCCGCCGGTAAAGTGATTCGGGTTGAACGTCATGAATTGGGCCTCGACGGTCGCAGCGGTCGCTACGTACGGATCGAACACGCTGACGGCACGCTGACGGCGTACATGCATATGGACGACATCGCCGACGGCATCGATGTTGGTGTGCAGGTCAGCGCTGGCCAATTCTTAGGCACGCTAGGCGCAACTGCAGTGTATCAGTCGGCGCCGCATTGCCATTTCACGTTGGAGTTGCCGCGCACCGGGCGTGTTACTGGCCGCGATCACACCGATTCTAATTACATTGATCCCGCACCGTTTTTGGCCCGGGCTCGTGTCATGGAAATTCCCAATGGATTTGGGCCTTAACTGGCACAAGCCGCCCGAACCGCTGATGGCCGAGGTACAATACCAACGTGAGCCGCATCCGCAGCGGAAAAACGCGCAACGATCTTACGCCGATTGATCCGGCATCGACGGCAACGTTCCCACGTGCCGCTCCGACCTATGTGGGGCGCAGCCGCGAGCTAGCACGGGCAACTTCGTTACTAAGCGAAGAAACGTTGCATTTGGTGTATGGCGTTGCAGGCATCGGCAAAACCGAATTTGTATTTAAAGTTTTTGAGCAACTGCGCGCCAGCGGGATGGAGCTGCCGTCGGTATTAATCAGTGTGCGCAGCACCGACGATCGCGAAACCGCGCTGGGGCGCATTGCGAGCGCGGTTGGCATCCGGCGTGCAAAAACCTCATTGGCCACCGGCGCCAAAGTTGATCTTGAAGCCGAAGCCGCTGCGATCGCTGAGCGTTTGGATCAAGTACCGCAGTTGGTGTTTATCGATGATGCCCATCATATTGATCCCGCTGCTGCAGGCTTGTTGCTGGGCTATTTGTCACGCCGCGTGCGCCATAGCCGCATCGTGGTAGCGTCACGCAGCGAGATCACACTCGACAGCAGTGCTTCACCGGCCGTAATTCATCGGGTGACGCCGTTGTCGAGCGAAGACACGGCCACCTTGGTGGCGAAGTTGTCCGAGCGCTTGGGCACCGCCGCGCCGGATTCCAGCCGCGTGTTTTTGCAAACCGGTGGCAGCCCGTTTTTGGTGTTGCGCAGCGTTGCGGGTGGTGGTGCCGAATCAGGATTGGAAAGCACGTTGAGCGGGTTGTCGGCGGATGCTCGCGATTTGCTGTTGTTGCTTGCGGTCGCGCAATTTGAAATTTCCGTCGCCGATGTTGTGAGCGCCGAGATGCGGCCGGCGTTGACCGAGTTGTCGACTCGGTTTCTGGTCGACGAAGGACGTGCGCAGCTGATGGTGCACGATTTGGTACGCGACCAGGTTTTGCGATCCGCGTCGCAGCGCGAAATCGATTTTGCGCATCGCGCAGTCGCCGAGTTGTTGACGACGCGAGCCGAACAGCATCGAACTGCGGGTGATTACGTCGCGGTGATTCATCACTTGGTGCTAGCCGGCGAAATCGACGAGGCCTGGGAAGCCGCCAGCCAAGAGTATCGGCGAATTGCAGCGGCAGGCATCGATCACTTGTTGCTCGATGACTTGCGCATCATCGCGCTGCGCTTGTCGGAACGCACCGAAGCTGGTGGTGCAACACGAAAAGACGATGTGAACCTGCTTATCGCACGCATCTTGGTGCGGCGTTCGCATATTACCGAAGCCGCTGATTTGCTTGCCATTGTTGGCGATCGCGGCAGCCGTGCGTCGCTTCGTTGGTTGTTGTTGGCTGGTGAAGTAGCGCAACGGCGCGGCCGCTTGCGCGACGCCGAAGACTTCTTTCGCCGTGCACAAGAAGAAGCGGCGACTGACGCAGAACGCTTGCACGCCGCGCTAGCACGGGCTGATGCCTCGTCGCTGGCAGGCAATGGCACGGCAGCTCGCGTGGTGCTTAATGGCCTCAAAACGCAGCATGTGCCCATGGTGCCGCGCAACGTTGCGCGTTGGGGTTGGTCGTTGGCGCTGTCGTATTTGTTTGAAGAACGTTTTGTTGAAGGTGCCGCAGCGGCGCGGGCGGCTGCAACCGCGATTGCTGATCAGCCAATGGATGACCTGATGGCACTGCTCGCGATGCTAGAGATGTTGGCCTTAAGCGAATGCGATCAAATCGATGCAGCGCGTGCGATTTTGGCCAAAACTGAAGCGGTTGCGACGGCGAGTGGGGCGTTGCGCAATCAGGTGCTCAACGGCTATCGCGGCGTGCTCGAATATCACGCTGGCGATTTGCCACTTGCCGCGCGGTTGTTGGAAGGCAGTTTTGGTCATTTGGCGAGTCACGCCGACCAAGTGCTTGCCGTACTGGCCGGCTACTACCGAGCGCGAGTTGCGTTGGCGCAAGGCGAAAGTGATCAAGCTGCCGAGCTTGCATCGCGGCTCACTCGGATGGCGACCGCAGCGGAACTTGAAACCCTGGTGCCGCATGGGCGAGCTGTACAGAGTGAAGCGCTGCTCGTCGGTGGCCGCGTCGAAGAAGCACGCTCGTTAGCGGAGCTAGCATTGGCGTCACCGCGGGTTTGTAATCAAGCCGTCAGCGTGGCCAATGCCGTGTTGGCCGAGATTGCAGCGCTTGATGGCGACGTCGCGCGGGCCCGGCAATTGTTGCTCGCTGCGTTTGCATGGGATCCAAGCGTTAGTGAGCCACCGCCACCTGGCGTCGATTTTACGGTCATGGCGGAAGTGCGCCGCGCTGAAAGCGCCATCGCCGAAGCGTGGATCGAACTGCTTGGTGGCGATATCGATCGCGCTGCGAACGCAGCGGCATTAGCACACGACTATTATCGCAGCACCCATCGTACGGCGTTACAAACCCGCGCCGCTGCGTTGCGCGCGTTGGCGTTGATTACGCGCGGCACCGCTGG
>JAKQOD010000635.1 GCA_029565465.1 Deltaproteobacteria bacterium | reverse complement strand
AGCACCATCGCCGCTACATCCGCGCGTTGTACGCCGGGCGCTTGCGCTACTTTGAGCAATTCTTGCTTCAGCGTCGTTTGCAGCACCGTTTCGTCATCCGTGTTGACGGTCACGCGCAACTTCTCATCGACAAACGTGCCGGCTGGATGTTCATCGCGGGTGAGGTTGGAGATTTCGGTATTCGACGACAAATTGGCTTCAATCACGACGCCTTTGGCTTTGAGCCGCGCTACGACTTCGCGCTGGCGCGCGGTGAACGCCGGCACTTCCGCTGGCATCAACCGTCCCTTGCTGACCAACACGGAAGGCTCAATGCCCACGATCAAGGCGTGGCCAACTCGATCTGCGCCCATGCTGATAGCCTGATCCACTTGGTTCAACAGCTCAAACGGACTAATGGTTGAATTGAGCACTTGCTCGCCTGCGTGAATCGTCAAACCCAGTTGCGTGACGTTGCCATGCTGTTGGCCAGTTTCAGCACTCCAAATGCGCAACGCTTCCGTGATGGTCCGCGTCTCATATGCCACAGCTTCCATCCGTAGCCCCGCAAATGCCTCAGTCACTTGGCCCTGGGCGTCGACGGTAGGCATGGCGGGTTGCCACTTTTCAGGATTCGGTTGTCGGCGCCGAGCCTGCAGTGCTTGATCTTGCGCGCGCAATTCCTGGGCCCTTGTCGCCGTCGATGCCAGCGCGGCATCATAGTTGGCGGCGGCAAACTGCTGCAGCGTGGCTTCAGCGGCGCGAACGTCGACACTTTGCAACCGTGCCACGCGCTCGGCGACGGCATGCAAATTCCCGTTCGTGGCAAATTCGTGCTGCAGGTGCGAGGACATTGCTTTGGCATTGCGAAACGTGCGCTCGGCGGCGGCTTCCCACATCAGCGCGGGGCCTTTGGCGCCGTGCTCCACCCCGGCATTGTCCAAACCGTTGAACGCTTTTTGCAACGTTGGGTCACTGAACCAATCACGCGCAAACGATGCGGCTTTGCCTTGCTCCGTCGCTGCGGTGGCTTCGTTATACGTTCGGCCTTTGGCCGTCGCGTAGGTTAAGCTCACATCGCTGTCGACCGGGGCATTTTCAACCAAGTGCGTTGCGTCGGTTTTGACTTGCTCAGCGGTTTTGCCATCGCTGCTGTAGCGCAGCTCCTGCATACCAAGCTCTGCTGCGCTCGCGCGTTTCGCGGCAACATCGGAAGTGCGGAGGCCGTGGCCTTCGATCATACGGTAACGCGCAAAGAACTCGTCATTGGTATGAATCTCCGCATCGTAATGAGTGCCGTCGGGTTTCGCCATGCCAATGGCATTGCGGTATAGGTCTATGGCGTCAGTGAGTGCGACACTCGCTTCGGCTAGAGCCATCGTATTGCCTGCGACGATCGCTTTTTCAATATCGGCCTTCGCGATCACCATCTTGTTGAGCAATCCGAGCTTCAGCTCGCCGTCCACCGACGCAGTCACCACGTCCTGCGGCGCGGACACCGTCTCATCATCAACCTTACGTCCTCCCGGCGACAAATCTTTGACCTTCATCGTTCGAGCTCCTTTCCCGGTGCCCGTCGCGATCAATTGCTTCAAAAGATCAATTTGCTGCGCCCGCTCGGCTGATGAAATCCCGTCGAATTCCTCAAGCGTCTTTAGCACACTGGCAATCGGTATCGTCCCCTGCTCATGCGCATGCTGCTCCGGCAATGCTTTGCTGTTCGCCAAGCCGTCGATCATGGTTTGCGTTTTGGCAACGTCGACCGCAGAAGCAACTAGCTTTCCACTTTTTGCAGTAGAACCGCCTTCAGCCGTAGCCCCCTGACGCTCAGCACCTGCCTCGGTCGACCGCTCGGCGCCACGTGCCGAAGCTTTAGCCGCAGGCGCTGGCTCCGCTGCGACGGTTGCTGGCGCATGCCCAGCGCTTTGCGATGGCGCCGCCTGCGCTTTGCTTGCAGCAAGCACATCAAGAAACTTAGCCTCAGCTTCTTGCAGGTGTCGGTAGGCTTTGATGGCGGCTTGGATTTTTGCGGGTGACGCGTCGGCGCTGCTCAGCAGCTCGGCAGCGTGCTGTAACGCTTCCGTCTGTGCGCGCAGCTCGGCCGACGCGGCACTATTTCGAATCGCTTGAACTCGGTCGCCTTCAATCGCGGCGATCGCACTGCGCATCGCGCCAACGCGCGTCATCAATACATGGCCAAGCGCCAACGCCGCGCCCTGCATCAACCATTCCTCGGCGGTAACCTGGCTTGGGTCGCCAACTTTCTCGCCCATGCCACGCCGCACGACGTAGTTGACGCCAGCGCCCACGATCATGCTACCCGTTACCTCGCCGCCCAACTTGAGTGCCGATGCGGCAAATCGCTCAACTTTGATCCAGCGACTGCTTAACTCACTCGACACCTTCGCGGCGGCTTCCATCTCAGGCAGTAGCGCGGCGAATTTCCCCATGGCCCACGGCGTGAGCGCGTTCACAATGACAATCGATGCCACCGAACCTTCGTCGCCCATCGCTTTCTGTGTCGCGGTCCCGACAAGCACAGAGGTCGAAAGGCCGACGGCATTGACCAACCAAGCCGCCTGCGCCGCAGTAAGCGCGCCGCTTTCGATCGAGCCTGCAACCAAGGCACCCGCGCCTCGCACCGCTACAGCGACCGTACCCGCCGTTGCGAGCGTTATCCCAATCATGAGCGCGAAATTGATGAGCAACGCACGCAGCTTGGCGTCGTCGATCTCCTCTTCGGCTTGCTTTAAAGCCTTATACAACGGGCCGGTCTTGTCGTTGTAACCGTAGAAAAAAGTCTCCAGTCTTCGCTCAAAGTCCACGATGGCCGCGCGTCGATGAATGCGGTGATCGCCCTTGAGGTTGCCATCACGCATCTCGGCATAATGCTTACGCATGGCCGCCATGGTCTTGCCGATGCCATGCATGCTGCTGATGATCATTGGCAGATAATCTCGCCCCTGATTCGCCAGCTTGCCGATGATGCCACTTGATAAGCTTTCGAGCGCCGCCGCCAGCCCTTCCCCGCGCTGCTCGATCGCGTGCGTTCGCGTAATTAGCGACTCTTCGCGGGTGTCGTTCTCAAGCGTATCGATTTCACCTTGGCGCACTGGCGCCCCATCCTTGATGCGTTGCTCGATGGCGATGCGTCGTTGCGTCAACCGGCGCTGTGTCTTGGCGTGCGCCTTTGCGCCGGCCTCGTCCATGGCGCGTAGCTCATTGGTGGCATCTTCCGCTTGCTCTAACGCTTCGCGCGAGCGATCTACCATTTGCCGCTTCGAAGCGACACGTGCTCGCACCAAGAGTGGCGCCACGCGCGACCGTCGATCGCTGGCATGGGCCAGCACATTTACATAGGCCGCGAGAACCGCCGGCGTCATCGTTGATACGGGGCGCGCCACGACGGCCGTCATTTCAACGGCCGCTTCCATGACCGTCATGGCTTGCTCTTCGATGACCATCGCCAATGACGCGGCACTCGCGGCGGCCGACGGGCCCTGTAGCTGTGCAATCCAACCCGTCGTTTTCGCGATCTCAGCGGCGAGCCCCGTTGCAACAAGTTGCGGGAAACTGGCCTGCAGCTGGGTGACTAATGCAAGCGCGCCCTGCAATGCGGTCAAACTCGCTTGCGCTTTTTGCGCCAGCGCTGCCGGATTCGCGGCGGCCTTCGGTTGCTCTGCAATGTGTTGCAATTCGTGCGTCACGTCGGAAATACGCTGACGAATTGATTGGGCAAGTTCACCTCGATGCGCCAAATCCAACTGATCAGCCGTAAGCGTTGCGGCTTGCCACGCTGCTTGCAACGTGGCCTGCTCGGACTTGCTGCGCTGGCCGCCACTCCGATGCACCGCGGCAGCGACTTCTTCGATCGCCGCATTAAGGCGCGCAACCGGATCGCCCAACTGCATCGAGGACGAGGTCATGGCCATGCGCACAAAGCCGGCACGTTCCGTAACCGCCGCCGCCGCCTCAGCGACGGTCTTTGCTGCATCCACAGACGGCGCAACTACAGAAGCCTGCACTGGCGGTGCACTCGGCGACGGCAATGCCATCGGCGACGATAACGCTGATATCGAAAGCATCGATACGGGCGCGTCGGGCGATCGAACCATCGACGGCTGCAATTGAGCCGTGACGCTTTGTCGCTTCGCTAGCTCGCGCAAGTGTTGCGCGGCCGCGAAATACAATTTGATCGCTGCCTTCGTGTCCTCTCCACGATTGGCTTGGCGCAAGCGATCCAATGCGCCCGCATCGCCAGCGGCGTTGACACGCGCTGCAATGTTGGCGAGGAGCTCGCGTAACAGTTGCCGTGCGCGCGGTAAATCTTTTGCGGCCCACGCTGCGTCGATCGCGGCTGCTTGCGCGGGTTCAATCACAGCACGGAGCAGATTCACCGCAACCTTTGGGCTGAACCGCTCAAAGTCGGCCGGCACCACCACGGGCTCCGCATGTACGGCATCTGGACTGTGCAATGGCGCAACCGGAGGCAGCTCCTTCGCCTGCGCGATCGAAGGCTTGTATTGTGGTGGCGCAAAGTTGCCAACCGGGCTGAGGTTCAGCGGCGCGGACGGCTGATAGTGCGGGCCCGCGCCTTGGTGCTGTTGCTCCGCGGCACGCCGTTTTGCTTCGGCTTCTTGCGCTGCCGCGCGCGCCTTCGCCTCAGCTTCGGCCTGTTTATCTTTCGGCTGCTGTTCACTCATGAACAAACCGCCCAATAAGGCAACGAGCGCAACGCGCACGCGACACCCGCGTCAACAGGCGCCCCCTCGCTCACCACTTCGTGCCTACCAGCATACCGGCGCACATCGCCAGCCCGCGTGTGAAGTTGCGATCTATTTGCACCTTTTTGCGGTGCATTGCAAAACCACGAACATAAAGGTGCGGGGTCCGGCGCGATAGCTACCCCTGTCCCGGAACCACAGGAGCCGCCCCTGCCCCATGCGCTGCCGACAGTACTCGGCGACCTTGCGCAAACTTTCCTCGGTGCAGCGCCATGCGTGATCATCGTGGCGTGTGTGGCCCGGTGTATTACGCAGCGCCACGGCAATATCTTCGGCTTCCATCGCAATCACGGTCACTTCACCGCCATGCTCCGCTTTCGCCGACCGACGAGCATAGCCATCACGAACAAGCTTGCAACGTTGGCGCTGCCGCTGCCAGCACTACAACCGCCCGTCGGTTCTGTCGTCGAACCAGTGTCGCCGCCTTCGTTGTCATTCACATCGTCGGGGAACGTGCCAATCGGCGGAGGTGTCGGCACGCCGCACATCGCACCAACGGTAAACCCGCCAGCTGGCGATTTAGCCAACCGCGCTTCGGTGTTCGGACCGTAGTCGCCATCTTCGGCAATGAGGTCCGTTGGATTGTTGCGATTCCACAAGCGTTGAAAGGCTTGCACATCGGCGCCACGAATATCCGCCGAACTCAAATGTTCGAAGTGCACAGCATCACCGGCGACATTGTCGTCCCAACCGTTTGCGCGCAAACGCGAGCCAACCGTTGCGTAATTGGCGACATCCAAAGCACGCCCGCTTTCGTGATTGGATCGACCGGGCAACGCCGCTGCGGTGATGCCGCAACGACCGAGGTCTTTCCAGCGTCGCAACAAATACTGCTGCGCCACGGTGCGAAACGCACTGTTGATACGAATCGTGGTGCCGACTGCTGCTTTGGTCAACGCGGCTTGTGCTTCGAGATCGAGGTACGGCAGCACCGCTTGGCTTGCAAAGACAATGTTGGCGGTTGGTGTGAACTTCGCCAACTGCCCGGGCATCATGCAGTTCACTTCATCGGCAATCTGCAACGACAAGCCCAGCACCACCGAGGTTGAGCACGAGGTGGTCTCCAACGATTTAACCGTGGCAGCTTGGCTGGTTTCGCTGAGGTTTTCTGGCTCAGCACACCCAGCGAAACAAACCAGCGCACCAGCACTACCCAGCGATATCAAGCGAAGCATTAGCTGCGAGGTTATCAAATCCGAGCCGAGCTAGGCCGGCCATCGCTGTGACATTGTTGTCAGGTTTCGCCGCAATACCGCTGCCGCGATCGATATAACCATATGAAATCACTAATGGTTCGATTGGCCTTGCCGCTGCAATATAGAAGCGTCATGAACATTCGCGTCGCGCCACTCGCTATCATCACGTCGCTGTTACCCGCACTTTGGGTTGTGCCAGCAGCCGCCCAAGCTCCAGGGGAACTGGCCCCGGCAGCATACGCCGCTCCGCTTGCCCCCGAAGCGCCAAGCAAGATGGAGCGCAGCTATGCCTTGCAACTTGCGGGTGCTGACCTCGCATCGTTTGCGACGATGATCATTGGCGCAAGTGGCCAATCGGAAGAACTGGTCCGCCTTGGTAGCCTTGGTTATTTGTTTGCGGCCCCAGCCGTGCACGCGCTCAACGGCAATGGCATTGGTGCGGTCAAAAGCTTTGGGTTACGCGCCACATTGCCGCTTGCTGGCATGTTTATTGGGATGATGGCGGGCCCCGAAGACGATGCGGGGGACTGCTGTGGTATCGCGTCTCTAACCGGCGCGCTTTACGGTGGCGGCATCGGCGTGGTCGCGGCCCTGGTTGTTGACTACACGCTATTCGGCAAAAAGACCGAACGGGCGCCTACCCGCGCCTGGCAGCCAACCGTCGGCGCCAGTCAAAACGGCTTTTCGGTTGGCGCGATGGGGCGGTTCTAGCCCGTTCGTCGCTGATGGGTTGGCTTCATCGCATAGATTCCAGGCTTCATCGCAACGGTCAGCGCGCCGCCGTCAGGGTTCGTATCTTCGAGCGATGCGAACAAGCTATCCCTCCTTGGTGTCTATCCTCTTTGCTGCAGTAGCCTGTGGCGATACCCCAACGCCTGCGCGCCCCGATGCTGCAACCTTGCCCGACGCGCCACTGCCTACGGCGTTGCAAAACACGGTGGCCGCCAGCATCAACGGCGATCGCAGCGCGGCCTGCGTCGCGGTTGCGGTGATCGGCACCACCACCGAAACCGCTATTGCTTGTGCAGCCCCCAATCAAACCCGCGGGCTCACCGCCACTACCGCGTTTGAAATCGGTTCGATTTCAAAGACCATGACGGGCTTTGTCGTCGCTGCACTCGTTAACCAGGGCAAGCTTGCCCTCGAAAAACCGCTCGCCGATTATGTGCCCAGCGGCACTACGGTGCCGACGTTTGCAGGCCAACCAATATTGCTCAAACACGTCGCGACACATACCGCAGGCTTGCCTCGGATGCCGCCGCGGCTGGTCGTCGCCGATCCAGCAAATCCGTATGCGGGCTTCAGCGAAAGCGAGCTCTGGCTTTCCCTTGCCGACGTGCAATTACCACAAACACCTGGCACCAGCTGGGCGTATTCCAACTTCGGCTTTATGTTGTTGTCGACGGTGGCGACGCACGCGTCAGGTGGCACGCTGGAAGCACTGTTGCAGCAAACGTTGTTTCAACCGCTTGGAATGAACCATGCCTACATTCGGCAGATGCCAACCGCAACCGTCGCAGCCAAAGGTCATACGCCTGGTGGCCGCGAGGTGCCAGCGTGGGAGTTCACCGATGCAATGGCCGGGGTTGGCGGGGTGCGGGCATCGCTTGACGATATGGCGCGTTACGCCGCAGCCCTGTTGGGCCGCGGCGACGCCGGTGTCGTTGCCAATTTGGTGCAAGCGACCACGCCGTTGTTGACCCCAGTTGACGGCCCTGCGATGGCGGTGGGATGGCCAGTGCTCACCGTGGGAGCCAATACGATCATTGCCCACAATGGTGGCACCGGTGGCTTTTCGTCGTTTATTGCCGTCGACAAAACCCGCCAGCGCGCCGTCGTGGTGCTAGCGGATACGTCGATGGCGAGTTTTGGATACATCAACGAGCTGGCGCTGCATTTGCTGGATCCCGCGTTGGCCGCCGCGCCAACGCCGCGGTTGGCCGCCACACCGCCTGCGACGCTGTTGCAACAACTCGTCGGCCGCTACCGGATCGACGCACTTGATGTTGAGCTAGCGCTCGAAGCTCGTAACGGCACGCTCTACGTTGTTTTGCCAGGGTCACCCGACACGGCTCTGAGCTACGACAATCACGGCGACTTCTATCCAAGCGATGTAGATGCGCTGATTACCCCGGTACGCCAACCCGACGGCAGCTACAACCTGCAGTACACTGCCGACGGAAGCTTTGAAGCGCAGCGCCTGCCATGAACGACCGCGTCGCACTTAATCAACCGTTACCGCCCGAAATGGTGCGCCGGGGCACTGGCGTTGCGAGCTATCAGAACTTTCCAGTGTTCTCGGCGACCTGGCTTAAAAAACGAACGACGCTATTTGCGCTGATTATTGGGCCGCTCGGCATTCTCATGGGTATCGCCGAAGCGGTACGGAGCGACCGCGTGTGGGCCGCCGTCTTGCTGGTGGCACACTTCTGGATCGGTGGACTCGCGCTGACGACAGCCGGCCCAGCGTTGGCGACGTGGGTACGGCACCGCCGATGGCCACTTGCACGCGAGCGTCGCTGGGTGTTCGCAGCGCTAGCCGCCGGCATGCTGA
>JAKQOD010000589.1 GCA_029565465.1 Deltaproteobacteria bacterium | reverse complement strand
ATCCGCCAGCGCGCTTGCCGTCAACGTTTTGCCGGTGCCTGGCGGCCCCGACAGCAGCGCAACAACACCAAGGCCCTTGCGCATTTTCGCTGCAAAGCCCCAATCCGTGTACACCCGCTGGCGGCCGAGCACACGCAGCGCCAAGTCGTTGATCGCTTGTTTCTCCTCGGGTGGAAGCACTAAATCGTCCCACGTGCCGGTCGCATGCACACGTTCTGCTAAGCCGCGCAACTGATCGTCGGTAACCTGCGCAATCGCAGCGTTGATGTCGATCAGCGTGATCACCTTCCGCGTTGTATTCGCTCGCAGTACGCTCGTCGCTCGCGCGATCGTCGATGGTGCCAAATTGAATCGCGCCGTGAGTTCACGTGCATCCGCTTCTGTGCATGCCAAGCCTTGCCGCCACATCTGCCCTTGCATCACATCCGTCGCTGCCGCCAGCTCCACCACCACTGCATGGCTCGGCAACTGTCCCGGCATCCGGTCCTTCGCCACCGTCGCAAGCAAGCCCAACTGCGGAAATTGCTGCCACACGGTGCATAGCGTATCGAACCGGCTGCTGTTGTCACTCAATGCTTCAAGATCGCAAAACAGCGCGGTGCGTTCGAGTAACAAAGATTCCCGCGCTAGCGCAGTTACTACCCGACGAAATTCTGTCGGTTCATTTGGTAACGTGCGGCACGCGATCGTGATGACGTCTTGGTGTGGTTGCCGTGCGGCGTGCAAAAGACTCCGACGACCGGTGCCGTTTGCGCCGACCGCGAAGAGCCACGGGACGTTGCTGCTAGCAGTCACCGCTACCTGTTCTTTGGCCGCTTGGGCAACGATGACGTCGCCCAATGCGTGGGCGGGACGATGTGTCACGTAGTCGGCTAGATCTGAATCAA
This sequence comes from Deltaproteobacteria bacterium, assembly GCA_029565465.1. Taxonomy (GTDB): domain Bacteria; phylum Myxococcota_A; class Polyangia; order Haliangiales; family Haliangiaceae; genus JABFXX01. Next base: position 1,581 of record JAKQOD010000589.1, on the reverse strand, counting down.
TATCTGTGCAGCCCAGCAATATTCCGCGCAAACGCCGCGACGCCATGACAGTTTGCCGGTACTCGGGCGCTTGCAGGCCCGCATTGTCGGTACGCACGATGAGTTGCAAGCGCCACAAGCGCCCAGCTGGACTCAGCGCTTGCCACGCCGCGCGTTCATCACCAGCGAACGCTAGCGACCCGAGCATTGCAACGTTCGGTTCGCCTTGCGCTAACGCTTCGAGCAAGCTACGCGTGGTTGGATTCACTTCAGCGCAGACCAGCGTCCAGAGCAGCGTTTCTTCACCCATGCTCAACCCGAGTCGGCTGTGCAACCACGCGCCAGGTACGTCATCGAATGCCGCGCGTGCGTTTTGGATTTGTTGCATGGCAGCAGCCGTTGCGCTTCGGGTTGCCACCAGCGCTTCGGCGTTGCCACGCGTGCTCTGTAACAATGCACGTTCAAGCGTTGCGTTGACTGCGCAGGTCCAAAGCGTGCGCCACTCAGTGACGCGCGCTTGTTGCGCAGCATGTGGCTCAACAGTGAAACTTTGGTCTAACGATGCTGGCGATACAGGCGATTCGAGCATATGGCGCCTATCGCGAACGCCGCCGCGAAAGTTGCGTAGAACTTTCGGTAATTTGTGTCAGTAATTCCGGTTGGTTATCGCCAGTTGGCGCAACTAGTCATGTTTCCGATACGGGATTTCACCTTGCAACAACGCAACATCGAGCTCGTGAGCAGTCATTTCAAGGCGCCAAGGTTCAGGCCAGTTTGCAAGATCGACGCGCGGGTGTGCCGTTGGCAAGCAAATCAGAAATACCAACGGCATTTCGGCAGCTTTGGGTACAGCTCCAAATGGGGAGCGCAGGCTGCTGGCGTAATTTGCGCAAAACTGTCTGGCCTTACTCGTCGTTTGACCCAGTGTCTGTTCGCTATCGATGCGCTTGTTATGCAGTAAGCGGTAACGGCTTTCGAAGTAGCCTACGGCAAGCGTAGCGATCACCAGCACGTACGTCGTTGCCACAGACCATCCGCGATTCTTTTCTGTTGAGATAGGCATATGGCTCCTACTGATGGATCACGAGGTTGATATAGCCGTTGGGATATTGTTCGCTCATTGTGGTGAGCGCGACATCGTCGATCTTGAAGTCGCGCGCAGCGGCCGCATCGATTTGCTGCGTAAGCTCATCGATCGCAGAGACCGCGACATTCTCGGTGCCGAAACACATGTTCGCTACTAGGCCGACATCACCTTTGCTGCTTGCGTCGAGTGCGCCCGTCTTGAGTGCACTTTGCAGCGCTTTGCAAAGCGCGACTCTGCGCACCTGTGCCTCGTCGAGATATTGGCGCGCCGTCGCGACGCGCGCATGTTCTGCACGAAACGCCTGCCAACGCATCCCGCCCCAGCACACCAGCATCGATACCCACAGCGTTGCCGCAATTTGTCGAGTTCTCATTTTGAATCCTTGGTCGGCGCGAGCGCTGGCTGGCGTTGCCTAGTTGTTTGTTTATGCCGCTTACTGCGCTGAATGCACCGGGCGAAACTTTTCCAGATATCCCGCTGGCAGTTGTGTTGCGTCGTTGTCCCGAAAGGGCAGG
>JAKQOD010000578.1 GCA_029565465.1 Deltaproteobacteria bacterium | reverse complement strand
GCTGCCGACAAAAACGTGGGGCCGCGATGAAACAAGCGTTCGCCCCGCACAAGTTCCCACAACAACGTGCCCAGTGCGAACACGTCAGTGGCCGCCGTCCATGCTTCGCCGCGAACTTGTTCGGGCGCCATGTATGCATGGGTGCCGCGCACCGGGCCAGTTTCGCCGATCCGGCGCATGATGCCAAGATCGCATAAGACCACCGAGGCCGGCTGCCGCAACACCGTCGCTGTAGGTAGGGCATCTGCAACTATAATGTTGGTTGGTCCAATATCGCCGTGGACCCACCCTTGCTGATGCAAATGGGCTGCAGCCAACGCGGTGTGGCGCACGACGGCAAACGCAACCGAGCGTGGCAACGCCGCACGTTCTACGGCTGCGGTCGCGCTGCTGCCAAGGGTGCCGCCCACAATGGGTGCGACCCAACGCCGCAGGTCGACGCCGGGAGCGAGCGACATCACGAGATACGGTCGCTCGGCCGTGTCGTCGCTGTATAAGCCGTGGACGACGCCAGGGTGGCGCGGGAGTGCAGTGACCAATTGCTGTTCGGCTAAAAATAGCGAACGAACTTCAGTTTGTCTTCGCAAATGGCTATGCAGCACTTTTATTGCAACCGGGGTGCCACGCTGCACGTCGAGCCCACGCCAAACTTCAGCCATCGCACCAACGGCGAGCAACGCCTGCAGTTCATAGTCTTGTTGGAGGGCTGGCACGGCTGCTTTCAAATGGTAGCATGCTGCCGTGCCAAACGATTATTCATACACCGAAGAGCAAAACGCGCTGGTTGCCACTGCCCGCGAGTTCACGCGTAAAGAGATCATCCCAGTGGCGGGTCACTACGATGAGACCGGGGAATTTCCGCGCGAAATTTTCAAAAAAGCCTTCGACACTGGCTTGATGAACGTCGAAGCCCCCGAAGCGAACGGTGGCCTCGGCGGCTCGTGCCTCGACCACTGCTTGGTGCAAGAGGAAGTGGCCTACGGCTGTGCTGGCATCAATACGTCGATGGCTGCCAACATGCTTGGCGCCATGCCGATCTTGATCGCTGGCAACGATGAACAAAAGAAGAAGTTTCTCGGTCGTCTCACGTCGGAATTGACCTTCGCGGCCTATTGCTGCAGCGAACCTGACGCTGGCTCGGACGTAGCGGCGATGCGCACCCGTGTCACCAAGCACGGTGATGACTATGTGCTCAATGGCCAAAAACGTTGGATCACCAACGGTGGCGTCGCCGATTTTTACACTGTGTTCGCAACCTTCGATCCAGCGCTGAAACATAAAGGCATCGCGTGTTTCATCGTTGATGCCAAGACCCCTGGCGTTAAGACCGGCCGCAAAGAAGACAAGATGGGCCATCGCGCCTCGAACACGACCGATGTGTTGTTCGACGATGTGAAGATTCACAAGAGCCAGTTGCTCGGCAGCGAAGATGGTGGCTTTAAGATCGCGATGAAAACCTTCGATCGCTCGCGGCCATGGATCGCCGCGAGCGCGGCTGGCACGATTCGCCGCGCCATGGAAGAAAGCACGCGCTATTCGCTGGAACGCAAAACCTTTGGCGTGCCCATCGCGCAGCATCAAATGATTCAAGTCATGCTTGCCGAGATGGCAATCGCGTACGAATCGACCCGCTTGTTGACTCACAAAGCGGCGTGGTGTGTTGATAAGGGCGATCTATCGAGCATCATCTCGGCCTATGCCAAAGCGCATGGCGCCGATGCTGCGATGAAGGCAACCACCGACGCAGTGCAAATCTTTGGCGGCTATGGCTACACCAAGGAATACCCAGTCGAAAAATTGATGCGTGATGCCAAGCTGCTGCAGATCTATGAAGGCACCTCGCAAATCCAACGCATGGTGATCGCTCGCACCATGCTTGGCCGCGGCTAGGCTAGGCTAGGCTAGGCGGCTGGCGCAGATGGCACAAAATAACGCGCAATTCTGACAAATTTGTGACCCACGACGTGGTCGAGACGGGCATCATAGCGGTGTGAGTTTCCTACCGTTTTCGAGCAAATCCTTTACGCATTTCGTAGGTGATGCCTGGCTGCGCGCCTTTGGCTGGCACGTTGATGGCGGCGTGCCCGACGTGCGCAAAGCAGTGGTCATCGCTGCACCGCATACGTCGAATTGGGATTTGCCATTTACGTTAGCCGTGTCGTGGAAGCTCGGGTTTCCGATGTCGTGGCTTGGCAAACACACGTTGTTTGCCGGTGCCAAAGGTAAGTTCTTTCGTGCCGTCGGTGGCATTCCGGTGGATCGCAGCCGACGCAGTGATGCGGTTGCCAATGCCGTCGACGTTATCGATCAGCACGACGATCTGTTTTTGATCGTTGCGCCCGAAGGTACGCGCAGCAAAACCGAACGCTGGAAGACCGGCTTTTATCACATGGCGGTTGGCGCCAAGGTGCCCATCGTGTTGGGCTTCTTAGATTACAAAACCAAACGCGGCGGCCTTGGCACGCTGTTTTGGCCAACCGGTGATATCGACGCTGATATGAAAAAGATCCGCGCGTTCTACGCAACGATCCAAGGCAAGCATCCTGAGCGCATGAGTGCCACCACGGTTGGTGCTGCTGCGCCCGCCGCGCCCTCGACTGCAGCTGCGCCGGTTGTACCGACCACTGCCGCGAGCAATGGCGCGAGGCTTGTCGTCGACTTCTAGGGAGTTTGAGCGTCGCGGTAGGTGCGTTGGTCTTGACCGACTCGACGCCAATTGGCCGATGACTTGGCCATTACCCGCGTTGAGCACGAAGTAAGGCGCACCGGCTTTGTCGGTCTTGCGTTCAAATGCTGCATCTTTGGTCGCGATACCCGGGCCGTACCCTGTGGGATCGCGCTAGGCTTGGCGCATGCCGATCTGCAAAGAATGTCAGGACGAGGCACCGAAGTTGGTTAGCGTGAAGGTTGATGGCAAAGTCCGTAAGTTGTGCGCCGATTGCGCCGACCGTGCCCGTGAAGGGGCGGAGATCGCCGAGGACAGCGAACGCGTGATGCAAGGCATGATGGGGTTTAAAGGTCGTCGCTGACGCCGTAACACAGTGGGCGCGAGCTGTGTCATAGTGCCCGCCCGATGCCTACCTCTGCGCCTGTAACTAACCCCAACTCAGCCGAAGTTTTCGGCAACATGTTCATTGGTATCGCTGGCATGATCGGTGCTGGCAAATCAACGTTGGCCACCGCGCTAGGCCAGCATCTAGGCATCGACTGCTACTACGAGCCGGTGGCCGACAACGAATACCTCGCGGATTTTTACCGCGATACCGCGAAGTACTCGTTTGCCATGCAAGTGTATCTGCTTAATCGCCGATTTCAGCAGCATCAAGAAATCATTTGGCGCGGGCGCTCGGCCGTGCAGGACCGCACAATTTACGAAGATTCCATCTTTGCCAAAATGTTGGCCAAGACTGGGTTGATGGATCAGCGCGACTACCGCACCTACGTTGATCTGTTTAAAAACATGAGTAACTTCATGTGCAAGCCAAGCGTCATCATCTTCCTCGATGTTTCGCCCAAAAGCTCGCATGAACGAATCGCGATGCGCAGTCGCAACGTCGAGTCGACGATCAAAGTGGAGTATCTCGAAGCGCTGTACGAAGGCTACCAAGAATTTGTTCAGGGCATTTCGAAAGTGATTCCGGTGATCCGGGTCGACTATGAACAATTCGCAACCGCTGAAGAAATGGCGGAAATGATCAAGCGCGAGTATCTGACCACCAGCTTTTTACGTGAAGTCACGCGGTTCGATCCGACCCGCTAGGCATCGCTTTACCGACGTCAGCTCACCGCACAAAATCGCGCGAGTTTGAGTCGGCCGAGCTTAGCCGCGGCGGAAAACGCTGACGCCTGGGAACTGTGCTTCTTCGCCGAGTTGGTCGCAGATGCGGAGCAGCTGATTGTATTTCGCAATCCGATCCGAGCGCGACGCCGACCCGGTTTTGATTTGGCCGGCATTTGTTGCCACCGCGAGGTCCGCGATGAACGAGTCTTCGCTTTCGCCCGAGCGATGCGAGATGATGGCCGTGTAACGGGCGTGTTGCGCCGTGCGCACGGCGTCGAGGGTTTCGGTCAATGAGCCGACTTGATTGACCTTCACCAAGATCGAGTTGGCGATGCCTTCTTTGATGCCGCGCTTGAGCCGCGGGGTTTGGGTCACGAACAAGTCGTCGCCGACGAGTTGCAACTTGCTGCCGAGC
>JAKQOD010000561.1 GCA_029565465.1 Deltaproteobacteria bacterium | reverse complement strand
CCCGCCGCCGTACAGGCATTTTGCACGGTGCTTGAAGCTGGCACCGATGCAACGGTCGAACGCAAAGCGGCGCAACTGGCTTGGGCCAACGCCGTCGATGCTTGGCAACGCGCTGATGCGCTGCTGGTTGGGCCCGCAGCGATGAACAACAGCGCCTTGCGCTCGAAGATTTATGCATGGCCGTTGATGGCGCCATGTGGCGTTGATCGCGATGTGGTAGCGATCTGGAACGACCCGGCCGGGTACAGCGTCGAGCCGCGTGCGATCAATGTCCGCTCACTCAGCGCGATTGAGTTCCTGCTGTTCCCGCCCAACGACAACCATACGTGCGCGGTCGCTCCGGTCGGTTGGGATGCGTTGGCTGCAAACCTGCCCAAGGCGCGTTGCCGACTCGCCGCCGCGCTCAGCTTGGATGTCGCAGCGCAGGCCGCTACATTGAGCACCGCATGGCGTAGCACTGGCGGCAATTATGCAGGCGAGCTGATCGGTGCAGGCACTGCCGCGTCGACGCTGCCGTCGCCGCACGCTGCTTTGAATCTGATCTCTGACGCCATGTTTTACGTCGATTCGATGACCAAGACGATGAAGCTTGGTGAATCGTCAGGGCTTTCGCTCAACAGTTGTGGCACGGTTGAGACGCCGTGCATCGCTGAAGTGGAACTGCGCTTCGCTGATCGTGCAAGCTTCGCGTTGCGTGCCAATTTGCGGGTGTTGCGCGAAACGTTCACGGGCAAGACTGCGCTGGCTGACGGGCCGGGCTTTGATGATTTTCTGATTGCGGTAGGGCGCCAGGATCTGGCCGATCGAATCACTGCCAACATCGACGCTGCGATTGCCAAGGTTGACGCGCTGCCGGATAGCTTTTTGCTGGCGTTAACCGACAAATACGCTGATGTCGTGGCGGCGTATCAAGCCGTGAAGCTGATTACCGATGATCTTAAGAGCCAGTTTCTCACCGTGCTGGCACTCGAAACCCCCGATAGCATTGCGACCGACAATGACTAACAGGCGCCATCATGTCGGCTGGCTCTTTTGTGCATTGGTGTTCACTGGTTGTGCTAGCGCCGTCGCGGCCCCGCCGCTTGACGCACCGCTAACCGATGCACCGACACCCGACGCACCAGCGACCGACGCACCAGCGACTGACGCACCGGCAACCGATGCACCGGCAACTGACGCACCGGCAACCGCGCCGGTCGCCGATACCCCGACGGCGCCGCCACAACCAGTACCCAATCCAGAAGATCCGGTCGCGGCACCAGATGACAGCGAAACCATCGAAGTGGTTGGGCGTCCACCTGGCGCACAAGCCTCCATCGGCCGTGAACAGCTTGAGCGCAACGAGTACGACGATGTTCATAAAGCCCTCGCTGCGATCGCTGGCGTGTATGTGCGCGACGAAGACGGCTATGGCTTGCGACCCAACATCGGCATGCGCGGGGTTGCCGCCGATCGTAGTGCCAAAATTACGTTGATGGAAGATGGCGTGTTAATCGCGCCCGCGCCCTACACCGCACCTGCTGCATATTTTGCGCCGCTTGTGACGAGGTTGTCGCGCATCGCCGTAACCAAGGGTCCGGCTGCGATCCGTTTTGGCCCCAACACGGTTGGCGGCGCAGTGGATATGCAAAACGAGCCAATGCCTGGCCAGCGCATGGGCTATGTCGACATTGCTGGCGGCTCGAATCTATACGGCAAGCTGCATCTGCGCGCGGCCGAGCGTGGTGCACAGTGGGGCGTGATGGCCGAATACGTCCACCTGCGCAGCGATGGCTTCAAGCAGCTTGATAATGGCGGTGCGACCGGTTTTGCCAAAAACGATGCCCAGGTTACGGCGTTCGTGGCATCACCGACGAGCGCGCAACTGTATCAGCGCCTTGAGTTGCGAGCCGGCTTTGCCAATGAGTCGTCGAACGAAACGTACACCGGCCTAACCGATCAAGATTTCGCAGCGACGCCGCAGCGGCGTTACGCGGGCAGTCAACTCGATAAAATGACATGGCGCCACATTCGGTTGCGCGCTACCCATCGGCTCGAATTTAGCACGCGCTCGCGGATCGAAACCGTGGCGTATCATCATCGGTTTGCGCGCGCGTGGGGCAAAGTTGATGGCTTCATCGGCCAGCGCGATTTTTATGGTTTGTTGGCGCGTCCCACCGCAGGCGCCAACCAGATCTACTATGCAATTCTTAGCGGCCAAGCAGATAGCAGCGCGCCCGAGGAGGAATTGGTTCTTGGCACCAATGACCGCAGCTTTGTTTCGCAAGGCGTGCAAAGCACGTTCACGACGGAACGGTCGCATGGCGCCGTCACTCATCACATCGATGTTGGCGTGCGGTTGCACGCCGACAGTGCTGATCGCAAACGCTACGAAGACACGTACAACATGACAGCGGGGACGCTGACGCGTGCGGCACGGCCGCGCGCGACGGTGGTCGATTCCGATGCTGCAACCCTCGCGTTGGCTGGTTATGCACAAGACACCGCAAATTGGCGCAAGTTTGAGTTCACGGCCGGTTTGCGCGTTGAAGCGATCGCCTATCGATTTAAAGATCTACTCGGCGCTGCACCCGCCAAGGCCGAACAATACGCCGTGGTGTTGCCAGGCGGTGGGCTGGTCTACCATGTCACCGAACGCATCAGCGCACTTGCAGGTGTGCACCGTGGTTTTGTGCCAGTGGCGCCTTCGGCTGCCGCGGGTGTCTTGCCCGAATCGAGTATCAATTACGAAGCTGGCGCGCGTTATCGTTCGCCCGTGTTGAGTTTTGATGCGATTGGTTTTGTCAGTGACTATGCCAATCTCAAAGGCAGTTGCACGTTGGCTAGTGGCTGCATGGAAGTCCAAGATGGTGCCGAATTCAACGGCGGCGCCGTGCTGGTATATGGCCTCGAAGTGCAAAGCAGCGCGGTGATTCCGTTGCGCCAAGGCTATCAACTGCCGGTCGAACTGGCGCTGACCGAAACCCGATCGAGTTTTCGATCAAGTTTCGATTCGGAATTTCCAGGCTGGGGCCAGGTTGCCAAGCACGATGAGCTGCCGTACTTGCCGCATCATCAAGTGACCTTGTCGACGCAATTGCAAGCGAAGCGTTGGGATGTTGGCGCGTTGGCGCGTTGGCGCAGCGAGTCGCGTGATGTTGCAGGGCAGGGGCCCATCGTTGCGGCCGAACGTGCCGATGCGTTGCTCACCGTTGATTTGTCGGCCCATCTGCGCATCCGTGCTGCAGCGGAGCTGTATCTGACGTGCAACAACTTGTTCGATGAACAAGTGATTGTGTCGCGTCGGCCGTATGGGGCTCGGCCAAATTCGCCTCGCATGTTTCAACTTGGCTACAAAGGCCGGTTCTAACATCGCGATCTTCGACGACGGCAGGCGAAGGGAACGTTTTGTTTGAATTGGAATTGAAAATCAAATTCAAATATGACAGGGTTGCATCTTCATCTATTGCAACGAGGAGTTTTCCATGACGCGAAACAAGATTCTGGTCGCCGCACTTATGGCCGTTGCAGGCTGTGGTGACTCGACCAGCGCACAACCTGATGCGGCGCAGCCTGACGCTGCACCCGATGCACCCAAAAACGTAGATGCGCCAACCTATACGGCACCTACGCCGTTTGCGATTCCACTATCGGCCGCTGGACCTGATCAGTTGCAGGCCGTGGTGGCCGGGCCCGATGGTAGTTTTTTCGCTGCCGGTTTTGCAGCCGAGACGCTAACCAGTGACAAGTACGTAACGGTGGTGAAGCTCAACGGTGCCGGCCCGGTTGCTGCTTTTGGCACTGGTGGGGTTGCGACAACACGTTTTGTTTCGGCAGCGGGCTCGGCCGGTGAAATTGGGATTGTTGCGCAATCAACTGGCAAGGTGGTGGTGGTGGCAACCATTGCCAATGCCGTCAATGCGATGGATCGCGACCTCGTCGTATTCCGCCTTGATGGTGACTCGGGCGAACTCGATACCACGTTTGGTAATGCTGGCAGTGTCGTGCTGGATCTCAACACTGCGCTCGACGCAACCGTGGCGGCGCAGCGTGACGCTTCGCGCGGCATTGCTGTTGGACCAAACGATACGCTTTACGTTTTGGGTGCGCAGCGCCGTGCTGCCGAGGCGGCCACGGATACTGATATTGCCGTGGTACGGCTAACTGCCAATGGCGTGATCGATGCCAGCTTTGGCACGGCTGGCAAATTTACCCACGACATCCAAAATGCCAATGCAACCCCGCGTGGCATTCATGCGCTTGCAGATGGCAGTGTGGTGACGTTTGGCTACGCAACTACACCAGCGGTCGGCAACACGACGCAGGCGTTGATCTACAAGATCACGTCGGCAGGGGCACTCGATCCAGCGTTTGCGACCAGCGGCTTTTTCCACGACAGCGTGCTCACCACCCAAACGGAAACCTACAATGCTGCATTTCACGGCAACAAATTTGTCACCGGCGGTTATGGCCGAGAGTCGAGTGCGGTTGGTGTTGCCAATGATTACATTTCGCTGCGCTTTGACGTCGCCACCGGCGCGCGTGATCTAACCTGGGGTGGTGCGCCTAACGGTGCCGTGGTTTTTGATCCATCGGGCACCATGGCGGGCAGCAATTGCCGCAACGCTGTGGCGCTGCCTGGTGGCAAGACCTTGCTGCTTGGCTCCGCGGGGCCTGCCAACATGGCCAGCCAAGACGCGGTGTTCGCCGTGCTTAATGCGAGTGGTGCGCTGGATCCAGCGTATGGCGATGGCATTCACAGTTACGCCTTGGGCGCGAACCTCAACGACCAATTTTGGGGTGGTGCCGTTGCCGGCAATGTTGCGCTCATCGTTGGCTATAAAGGCGGCGGTGCAACCCCGAGCGCCACCGTCAATGACGACGCATGGGCCCTGCTGTTGCCACTGCAGTAGCTGGCGTTTTGTGGCTGACGGACACGGACAGGGACACGGACACGGACAGGGACTGGGCCACGGCCTACGATTCATCACAAGTTCTGGTGTAATCACGTAGAGCTACGACAAAAGCGTGTCGCGATAGACGTGATGCGCCATGGCGCGTGGGCCCTGCGTGCGCATAGGCGCCCGTTCATCAAGCGCCATCCGCACAATCGGGCCCTCACGTTGGGCCACACTTGTGTCGCCGACCACAGGCAGGCACGACCACAGGCAGCACGACCACAGGCAGGCGCGGCGCGCGCCCTACGTCCGGCCGCGCTACCTTCTTCCTATCGAATCACTGCGCTAAAAATCCGCCAGTTTTCCTCGACCTGCGGTAAGCTATCCACCATGCCAGCAGCGGCCCGGTTAACGGACAAAGTGCTTCACAACTCGCCGCATTGTCATGCGCCGATTCATCCGCCAGCGCCGACGCCAACACCGGTGGCGCATCCGCCGCAGCCGTTTGCCATCGTCACGTTGACGTCGCCAAACGTCAACATCAACAATCTGCCGGCAGCAACCGTAACGTCGCAGACGGTGCCTTGCACCCTTGCACCCTGCGTCCCGGCGGGACCTGGCCTCGTGGCCATGGGCTCCGCCACCGTGATGATCAATGGCAAACCGGCGGCGCGGCAAGGCGATATGGTGCAGTGGCCTACGTGTGTTGCGCCGATTCCGAGCCCCACAGGTAAAATTATCCCACCTTGCTCCACGGACGTTGATATTGGTGGGTAAGCTGCGGTTGCATGCAGCTTTCGCATTTTGAAGCCTTAAAGCCGATTTGCCCGGTTTGTTTGTTAGCCGGGCGGCCTGAAGCGCGTTTGCGCATCTTGCATGTCGAACGCGGCAACAGCCATCGCATCGACGAAGGTGCGCTGGGCTGCACGGCATGTCAGTTTGAATACCCAATCCTCGACGGTATTCCGTTGATTATGGCCAATGTACGTGACGTGGTGCGCAGCCAGCTGCCAGGGTTGCTGCAACGCGACGACCTGTCGCCATACGCTGCGAGTTTGTTTGGCGATTGTGCCGGCCCTGATTCTGAATTCGAACGCGACCGTTACCGCATCGGAGCGTATGCACACGCTCATTGGTCAGATGCGCCACATGGCGCAGGCCCACTCACCCATGCGGCGCTGGCTCTCGCGCCTAACCCAGACGGGGTTTGGCTCGACATCGGCTGTTCACTTGGTCGCAGTGCGGTCGAGTTGGTGCGTGCGGGTGCGGGCATCGTCGCTGCGTTGGACTTGAACCTTGGCATGTTGCGCGCGTTTGCACAGCTCTTGCGCACCGGCAAGCTGCGCTACGATCTGCGTCGCGTCGGCGTGGTTTATGACCGACGCGAACTTACGATCGAGTTACCAACCGATGCGCATGAACGCATTGCCGTGTGGGCGTGCGACGCCTTGGCCTTGCCGTTCGCCGCCGGCACCGCGCAAGGCACGCTAAGCATCAACTTGATCGACTGCATGCAATTCCCAGTCAACCATTTGATCGAAGCCAGCCGTGTGATGGCATCAGGCGCCCATCTCGTATTGTCGTCGCCGTTTGACTGGAGTCCGATGGCAACCCCGTTTGAAGCCTGGATCGGTGGCCACTCGGCACGTGGCCCACTGGCCGGCTCGTCGAGCGCCGAGCTGGAACGCATCTTGGGGCCAAGCGATCCAGGCAAGCTCGGCCTGCGCCTTACTGGGACCAGCGAAAGCGCTTGGGCGGTGCATGTGCATGAGCGCGCGACCATGCAGTATCGCGCGTTTTTGGCAGCCGCGCGTAAGCTGTAGCCGCAATGGCTACTCTTCGAGTTTGAGCGCCGCCGGGCTTGCAACGATGGATTCAACGTTGCGGTTGTGGTCTTTCACCAAGAAGTAGACCCAGCCGTCGGCGCGGAAGTGTGGAAACAAGGCGTACTGGCCTGGCTGCATGTTGGTGATGCGGGTTCGCACGCCAGTGCGCAAATCGACGACGTACACGTTCGCTGCGCCTTTGGTTTTGTATTGGGCGAAACCTGGATCGTTTGAGTTGGTGAAGCCCAAATCAACTGCATCGGCATTGCCAATGTAGTGATGATAGATCAACCAGCGATCGTCGTAGGAGAAGGCGGGCTTTGCACCGGCTACGCAGTACCGCGCAATTTCGGGAGCGCTGATGTCATACCCGTTCGCGCCTGCGGTGGCGTTCACTTTGCGCAAAACGAAGCCAAGCTGGCTGCCGTTCGGGCCAGCCACACGGCTCACCACCAACTTTGCGCTTGGCGAAATGACGGTGTCGCCTTCGAATGGTGTTGGAATCGTAGTTGGCGTGTGTTGCTCGAACGTGGTGCCGTTGAACACCATCGGATCAAATTCCAAATCGCAGCGTGGATCGCGCGTTGTCGGTGGATCGCTGCGCTGAACGCCGTTGGCAGGGTCGCCTTGCCAGCAGCCACTCACGATGAAGTAGTCGCCGCCCGTCTCGGTGGCGCGGCCGACATGTTGATACAGGCCCGCCGTCGTCGAGCCGCACTGGGCTTCAGAGAACGAGATGTTTGCTGGCGTGGCCAATGAGTTGCTGGTCAACAAGCTTTGTGAACATACCCGTGGCCCGCCGGCGGCCGTGGTTTGGAACATGAATGCTTCGTTGTCCGGAAAGAAACCTGGATCGTATGGCGCTGCAACCGGAATGACATTGCCGACTTGCAAGTCAACGATGCTGCCCGAGCTGTTTTGGCCGCCACCATGGCCAAAGAACCGGCCGTCGGCTGAACAGCGCGACCAATAGGACGTGCGATAGTCTAGCTCTTTGAGCACGCGCATCGAGCCAAGGCCAGCGATGTCCCACTTATCGTCGGCAGGGTTGGCGGTTGCAAGCGGAAAGCTGGTCAAGCAGTTACGCGGGTCGGTTTGGCCTTGGCAGCCGAGCATCGACAGGTTGTTGTCTTTGTGGATTTGGCGCCAACCGGTGACGGCGACGGCATTGAGGTGCGTGGCAACATCGGCGGAAATGCCAGGCGTGCAGGAATCTGGGCCTTCTTGCTCAACTGGCAGAATGCTGTCGAGCTTCGGCAACCCACGCGCGAAATACTCCGCCACGATATCGACGTCTTCTTGCGACATCAGCGGCAAGGTGGCAACACCCATGCCTTGTTTTGGCATCGCAACGGCGAGCTTCCATTCTTCAAATTTGGTTTTCCAAGCGTCGGTGCCGTCGTTGTACGCACGCCAGAACGCGAACTCGAACCATGGCAGATGCGCTGCCGCCGTGTAGATGCCGGCGTGGTCGTTGCGAAACATCGACTGAGGATCGGTTGGAGTGCCACGGAAACAATCGATGGTCTTGCGCGCCGATTCCTGGGTGAGCAACATCGGGTCTTTGAAGCAGTTGGCAACGGCCGTGTCGGTCAACGAGCGCCAGTAGCGCAGTTTTTGCCGTGCAACCGAGTGACAGTTGTCGCAATTGCTGCGGCGGTCGGGCACATTGGCGCCGAGGATTTGCAGCGCTTTTAGTCCGAGCTCGTCGTCGTCCATCGCTACTGGGTTGCGCAACAGCGGCGCAATGGCCGCATCTGGTGCAGCGTCTGGTGGCGCATCAGGTGGCGCATCAATGCTTACAACAGCATCGATGGTGGCCGGGGATTTGTCTTTACAACCGGGCGCCGCGACCAAAGCGGCAAGGATGGTCGTCGCTGCGAATATGCGCGAAATCATGGCCACGATTGTCGCTAGAACGGCGCGAAATAGTTAGCGGTAAGTTCGTTAAAAACGCTGGCAAGTGGCTGCTAAGTGCGATGAGCACACCGCAACATGCCACCTCAGCAACTTACTGATTTTCTAAGTACCTGGATTCAATTGCATGTATTGCTTTTGCGTGATCCCTGACACATCGCCGGTTTCGGCCGCCTGGGCCCGCCAACCACCCGGGTGGTTTGACTCTTTGCGCCAGGTTGGCAATACTACTTGAAGATTTCGGGGAACCGGCCGTCAAAGTGGGCATTACCGTTCGCCCACAAAATAGGAGACTAGGATGAATCGCACTCGCTCAATTTTTCGCATTGGTTCAGGTATCGGCTTTGCGTTGTTGCTCGCATCGACGGGTTGCATCGTTCCTGCTAGCAGCCTGAATGGCAGCGCTACTGTGGCGTACTCGGAACCACCACCGCCAATCCAGGAACCACAAGTTGGCCAAATGATGAACGGCCAAATCTGGATTCAAGGTCGCCATGTTTGGGTGAACGGCCAGTGGCAGTGGCAAGCTGGTCACTGGGAAGCGCAACGCCAAGGCTATCAATGGCAACAAGGCAGCTGGCAACGCAACGGCAACAGCTGGCACTACGTCGACGGCCAATGGACCGTCGCACAGCATGTCGACACCACTGGGATGGGCGGCGTCGTTTCTGTCGATGCAACCAACTCGCAAGGTGGCGTGGTTGTTGTTGATCGCCCTGACCGCAATGGCGGCGGCGCGGTTGTCGTCGCGGGCCCGAACGGTGGCGGCGTGTACGTCAACGGTGGCAATCCAAACGGCGGCATGATCGTCGGTGGTGGTAACGGTGGCATGATCGTTGGCGGTGTTGCCGTCGGCATGTACCCAACGATGCCACCTCCGCAACCACGCCAAGAAAATTATGGCAGCCCACGCCCTGGCTACATTTGGGTTGCTGGCAACTAT
Organism: Deltaproteobacteria bacterium; assembly: GCA_029565465.1. Lineage (GTDB taxonomy): Bacteria > Myxococcota_A > Polyangia > Haliangiales > Haliangiaceae > JABFXX01. The sequence goes on along the minus strand of JAKQOD010000561.1, from coordinate 2,076 downwards.
AAGTGGAACAACGGTCAGTACGACTGGATGCCTGGCCACTGGGAACGTCAACGCGCCAACCAAGTTTGGAACCAAGGCCGTTGGGAACAACAAGGCTCGAACTGGATGTGGATCGAAGGCGGTTGGGGCGTTCAAGGTTCGGTGAACATCAACGTGAACAGCGGCGGTCCGCAAGTTCGCGATCATCGCTAACTAGCGTCGTTTCGCTCCCGAGGCGTTGGCCTCATTCGTCAGCAGCGCGCGTTTACGTTCGACGCCCCAGCGGTAGCCGGATAACTCGCCGCTGCTGCGCACCACCCGGTGGCAAGGAATTGCCACTGCGATGGCGTTGGCTGCGCATGCAGTTGCCACAGCGCGCGCCGCCGTCGGTGCGCCAATCGTATTGGCCAGTTGTTGGTAGCTGACAGTGGTGCCCACCGGAATGGCGCGCAGGGCGTGCCATACGCGTTGCTGAAATGCCGTGCCTTGGATATCGAGCGGTAATACTTGGTCGTTGTGCGGATTGTCGACGAGCGCGACGACGTGTTGCACCAGCTGCCGAAACGGTGCGCCGTTATTATTTTGAGCAATCGTTGCTTTGGGGAAGCGTTGCGCAAGGTCGGTGCGCAACCCTGCTTCGTCGTCGCCAAGCAGAATGGCGCAGACACCTCGCTCAGTAGCTGCAATCAACGCTAGGCCGAGGCTGCAGTGCGCAACCGCCACTTGAATATGCAAAGCTGTACCACCGCGCCGTAGTGCTGTTGGTGTCATGCCTAAAACCTCGTTGCTGGTTGCATAGAATTGCCCGGCCGATGAGTGGCCACTCGCGTAAATGGCGTCGGTAATGGTGGCTGCGCGTGTGATGGTTGCGGGTAGTTGTTTGCGTTTGAGCGCTGCGGCGTACGCTTTGGGCGTGACGCCGGTAATTTGTTTGAACATGCGTTGCAGATGGAATTTGCTGACGCCAGCGTGGGCGGCCAGCTCGTCGAGCGTTGGCGTTTTGGTTTGTGCGGCCAGCCAGTGACAGAGCGTTGCGATCAACTGCTTGTCGCGTTGTGCGCGCGCAGGGGCCGTCGGTTGACATCGCTTGCAGGGGCGAAAGCCCGCATGCTCAGCGTCGTCGGTTGTTGCATGAAATTCGACGTTGCGTGGCAACGCTGTGCGCGAGGCGCACGACGGCTTGCAGTACACGCCGGTGGTTTTGACCGAGTAGAAAAAACTGCCATCTGCCGACGCATCGCGCATGCGCACCAAGCGCCAGCGCGGGTCATTTTCGATGGTCGTTTGTTTTGCCACGCAACAAAGGTACTCGTGGTTGGGTAACTGCAACACTCCAGAATCTTGCTTTTGAATTCGATGCTTGGCTGTGTTGCCTCGACTCCGAGATTGCTTGATTGGCACCTTGGAAAATTATTATTAATAAACTTGTTGACGAACGAATGTGCTGCTGGTAGAAATGCTTCACCACTAGGTCTCAACCATGAACGCCCAACTCAACTTCAGCACGCCATGCGCGTTATTCGTAGAAAGCCCGGCAAGCGCCGGCTCGCTACGGGCGGCCCGCAACTGGTCCAGCGCCGATCGCGCTGGTTCCCATGCTGATGGAGCGATGATTGGTTCACCGAGCGCCATTTCTTTCACCCGCCCAGGCAGCTTCAAAGGCCCGGCACAGCACTATAAACTCTATAATTACAACAGAATACAACCTCCCTGTAGGAGTTGTCTCAACTAGCCCTTCATACCGAAGCTAGCCGAAGACCACCAAGCCGCCAGGGATTTCCCCGGCGGCTTTTTTGCTTTCGGGCCTGTCACGGCCGCAGTGCTCTTTCTCTTCTTGGCCCGCCAGGCCTACTGGCTGGCGCTTCACCTTCCATCGATCACTTGCTGTAGCAGCGGAAATTGCTGTTGTAGCCCCAACCGTCACTTGTAGCTTTCGTAGGTGTGGCATTGCTAACGCTTGAATTCCAAGCGTTGTGAATAGCAATGATATTCCTATGATTGGCAATGATATCGAATGATCACGGTCATTCGAATCCGGGATTTTGCGCTCTTGCGGCAAGCAAAAAGCGTGAGGCCCAAGGTGCGCCCGCAGCTTTG
>JAKQOD010000233.1 GCA_029565465.1 Deltaproteobacteria bacterium | reverse complement strand
GCCGCGTGGCGTTCTTGATCCTCAAACGCGAAAAAGCCGAATAGCACTCGGCACGTAGCGTATGTGCAGCGGCGGCCGATTGGTCGCCGTTTTTGTTTTCGGCAGTGCCGCAGCGCTGGAGCTGCGCGAGCGGTTGGCGCGGCGAGTGACGACCGGTTGCGGCGCCCGCCGCATACTGGCGCGAGGCAACGCCGTTTTCGTGCACATCGGTGGCGGGCCTGTTAGGCTATTTTCATGTTCAAATGGCTGTTCATCCTGGTGGCGGCGGCCGCGCTTGCGTTTTTGGGCTCGACGGTGAAGTTGGGCAAGCGCACGTTCTTTGGCCATGTTCAGGCGATCTGGCAAACCGAAGAAGTGCAGGACATGAAACAAGGCATCGAAGAAAAAGCTGCACCGGCCGTGAAACGCGTCAAGCGTGGGGTGGAAGCCGGGTTGAATGCAGCTTCGGATGATGACGGCGGCAGCAACGCCGCCGGAAGTGGCAGCGGCGCCAATGGTGGCAGTGGCAGCGCGAGCAATTTCATCGCGGCACCCGGAGCAGCGAACGGAGCAGCGAACGGATCAGGCGCGGGTGCTGCAGTGCCAGCGTTACCTGCGCCGGCGGCGGGCACCGCGGCAACAGCCGCAGGCAGCGGGGCGAATACGCCAGCGACGAGCAAACCGAAAACGAAATCGAAGTCGAAGTCGAAGTCGACTGGAACACCAGCAACCACGCACTAGGCTAAACGCGTCAGCGCAGCTCGAACTCTTTGCAAAACGCAACATCGGTCGGAGCGGCGCCGGTTACGGGGTCGGGTGCATCGATGGGATAACGGCGCTGCCCTTCGTCGGGCCAACCGTGCCAGCATTCTTGGTGCGACGTGCGCCAAAACAAACAGTCCGAACATGATGAGCGCAGCTCGAACTGTTTGGCTTGAGCGAGCAGCACCGGCGTTAACGGAAAACGCATATGGCAAGGGTACGCGCACTGGCGGCGTAAGTCTCGCTAGGGCAGCGGCAACCAGCGAGACGGTCCGCGTGTCGGTGGCGCAGGCACGGACATGGCCACTGGCATCGACACGGACATCGACACGGACATCGACACGGACATCGACACGGGCATCAACACGGGCATCGACACGGGCATCGACACGGACATCAACACAGACACAGACACGGGCACGGGCTCGGGCGCAGGGCTCGGGCGCAGGGCACGCGCGTTGGCACGCGCGAGCAACACGGGCACGGGCTTGCGCGGGCAACACAGGGTAAGTGCACGGGCACAGCACGGTCTCGGGCGTGGGCACGGGCACGGGCACGGGCACGGGCACGGGCATAGACATGGACACGGACATGGACACGGACATGGACATGGACACGGACATGGACATGGACATGGGCATGGGCACAGACACGGACGGTGGCGGTTGCGCAGGCACGGGTCCGGGCGCAGGGCACGCGCGGTGGCAAGCGCTCGGGCACGGCTCTCGATTGATCATATCTTGTGCGACGGCGGAGGAGCCTTCGTAGATTTCGATGAGCTTTGCATCCTCGTTGCAAGGCCTTCCAGCTCCGATGGCTTTTGGCGCGGAGGATGCGAGGGGACGTATCAGCGGCACGAGCCCAGAAGGTGCGAATCGGGGCCCGCGCAGGTAGGTTGAACGCAAACCTCACAGATGCCGGCGACGAAAGCCGGGGCGCTCGCATGAGCGCACTGCGGTTGGCAGCACAGCCGCGATCGCGCTGCGGGGCAACACGTTACGCTGCGCCGCCCGTTGGGCCGAACGAGCTTTCGTGGCGGCGCGCTACGTCACTGCGGCAGCACGAAAGCACGGCGCAGTAACACGATCCCAGCACGGTCGCAGCGCGGCGCGCCGCACCGTCGCAGTAACACGGCAGCAGCATCCCAGCACAGCAGCAGCTCGGCACTGCCGCACCGCGCACCGCGCACCGCCGCAGTAACACGGCAGCAGGATCCCAGCTCGGCAGCAGCTCGGCGCGCCGCAGCGCCGCACCGCCGCACCGCTTCACCACCGCGCACCTCCGCAGTAACACGGCTGCAGGATCCCACCACGGCAAGCTCAGCAGCAGCTCGGCACTGCCGCACCACGCACCGCGCACCGCCGCAGTAACACGGCTGCAGGATCCCACCACGGCAAGCTCAGCAGCAGCTCGGCACTGCCGCACCATGCACCGCGCGCCGCCGCAGTAACACGGCTGCAGGATCCCAGCACGGCAGCAGGATCCCAGCACGGCCGCACCTCGGCGGCGCCGCGCCGCGCACCGCCGCAGTAACACGGCTGCAGGATCCCAGCACGGAAGTAAGGCAGCAGCTCGGCACCGCCGCACCGAGGACCGCCGCAAGCGAGCGGTGGAGCTTCCGTACCGTTGGGAGCTTCCGTACCGTTGGGAGCTTCCGTACCGTTGGGAGCTTCCGTACCGTCGGGAGCTTCCGTACCGTCGGGCGCTAGCGTTGTCGCCGCGCCAAGTACCGTTCGGCTTTCGCGGCTGCGTCGTCGGACAACGTCCAGCTACGGCCGGTTGGCCACGCGACGCCTTTGCGCCGCAGCCACGCCGACGAATACGGATCGATCCAGTGTTTCGCTTCGAGGATCTGCCGCGCAACGTCGACGTGCTTGGGCGTGACGGCAATCCATGCGGCTTGCGGCTGCGTGCGTTCAGTTTCTAACCGTTCGGGCAAATGCTTGCGATAGTTGTTCAATATGTAGCGGCGCGATACCAGCACTTCCGTCGGAGAACGCAGCAGCCGAGCGTGATAGCGGTCGTTGAAGACGCGGCCTTTGCGGCCCCAGAATTTATTGATGGCCCGTGCCACGCGAATCGAGACGCCGCGCACCGCGCTGGTGAGTGCTTTGTTGTTCGCAGCGTCGACCAGCATGTGCACATGATCGCCTTGCACCGAAAAATCGCAAATCGGCGCATCGGCGCGCGTTGATGCTTGGCGTAAACAATCCTCAATCTTTCGATACACATCGCGCCGACGCAGATTCTTGATATC
>JAKQOD010000231.1 GCA_029565465.1 Deltaproteobacteria bacterium | reverse complement strand
ACCAGAAGACGACTGGCGCCGGCAACGACATTGAACGCGCCACCGAGCTTGCGCGGGCCATGGTTACCGAATGGGGCATGAGCGAAGAGTTTGGCCCATTGAACTTTGCTGGCGGCGGTAAGCAAGAAGTTTTCTTGGGCCGTGACTTCTCAAGCGGTGAACGCCACAGCGAAGATACCGCTAAACGTATTGATGCTGAGATCCGTCGCATCGTCGTTGCACAACATGAACGCGCGGTGGCAATTCTAACGGCACATCGGCCCGAACTTGAAGCGGTCGCGCAAGCGCTGCTCGAATACGAAACCTTGGATGGTGAAGACATCAGCGTGTTGCTCAAAGGCGAACGCTTGAGCCGCCCGGTACCAGCTTCGGCCAAAAAGAAGATCGAGCTCACCAACGAGGGCAGCGACAATAAGAAGCGTCCGAATTTGATTCCTGCGACGCCAGAACCGGCCTAACGTTGCAACGTGCGCTGATCATGGGCGTGGTGAATGCCACGCCTGATTCGTTTTCGGACGGTGGCCAATTCGCCGACGTTGCTGCTGCGGTGGCGCATGGGCAGCAGTTGTGGCGTGATGGCGCAGACATCCTTGATGTTGGCGGCGAAGCTACCAATCCGCGGGCTCAGCCCGTTGACGCGGAAACCGAATGCCGGCGCGTGCTGCCAATTGTCGAAGCGCTGGCAACGACCACCAACGCTATCATCTCCATCGATACGACCAAAGCTGACGTGGCCCGGCGTGCCATTGCAGCAGGCGCTCGGATGGTGAACGATGTCTCTGGCGGGCGTTTTGATCCAACGATGTTGTCAGTGGTTGCCGACAGCGATGCAACCTATGTGCTCGGGCATTTGCGTGGTACGTCGCTAGCCGAGGTGTTTGGTCACGAAAACCAGGCGCTGCCGAGCTTGAACGACGTCATCGCGGAGCTGAGCGAGCAGCTGGCCAAAGCATCGCCGGCGCTCCGTGCTCGCACGTGGGTTGATCCTGGTTTGGGGTTTGGTAAAGGTGGGAGCGTTGCATGTAATTGGGAGTTGCTGCTCGGCAGCGGCGAAATCGCCCGGCAGGTCGGTGTTCCAGTGCTCATAGGCGCGTCACGCAAACGCTTTTTGCGCAGCTTGGTAGGCGGTGAGCCAACTGTTGCTGCGCTCGACGCTGCGACGGTGGGGGCCTGTCTTGCCGCAGTGACCGCAGGCGCTCACGCGGTGCGGGTACACAACGTTGCATTGCTTCACCCCGCGCTCACGGTGTACACCCATAGGTAACGCCACCACGGCCTATGCGAAACTCATTATCCACATTGTTCGATGGCCTCACGGTCGGTGGCGCTGCCACCACTGTCATCGACATTTTGTTGGTGTACTACCTCATTTATCGGATTTTGCTGACAATTCGCGGCACCCGTGCTGCCGCGATGATGGTCGGCATCGTGTTGATTGGCGCTGCGTTTTTTGTTGCCGAGCGAGTCGAACTAACCACCGTGTCGTGGTTGCTCGATAACTTCATTAGTTACTTCATTATCTTGATCATCGTGGTGTTCCAACAGGATATCCGCCGCGCGTTGGGGCGCTTGGGCCAAAATCTATTGCCGTTTGCAAAACGCAGCGATAGCCAAGGTGTGATCGATGAAGTCATTCAAGCCGTAAGCCAACTGGCACGTGCCAAAATTGGTGCGCTGATTGTTTTTGAGCGCCATGCGGCGGTGACCCACTTTGTTGACGACGCGACTCACCTCGATGCCGAGTTGAGTCGGCAGTTATTGGTGGCGTTGTTTGTGCCGAACAAAGAAAATGAACTGCACGATGGCGCCGTGCTGATTAGCAATCGCGGCCGGTTGGCATTTGCGCGAGCGTTGTTGCCCTTGTCGAAAGACCCTGATCTTGGCCCCCAATTTGGCACGCGGCATCGCGCTGCGCTGGGCATCACCGAAGATACCGATGCGGTTGCCATTGCGGTCTCGGAAGAGCGGGGCGAGATTTCGTTGTGCTTCAAAGGTTCGATCGCGCGGGACCTTGAAGCGGCCACGTTGCGTCGTGCCTTGGGCGGCTTGCTCGCCGGTGCGCGCGGGAGTGAAATTGCGCAGCAGGCGGCGGCGGCAGCCGAAGTGGGTAAGGCTGTCGCAAGCTTGGGCGAAAGTCGGAGTGACGGGTAATGAACGGGCGTCGGCGTAGCGAAACCATCGGCCAGCTTGGGCGGGCTGCAGCGCGACGAACGTCGGCCGCACCGGCGTCTACGCCAGCGCCCGTGCCGCCCAAAGGCAGCAAAGGCTCTGACCCCAAAGGCTCGAAGCCGGCGCCGAGTGCGCCCAAACCTCATTACGATGTGTTGGTGACGCGCCCACGCCGTACGGTCGCGCAAGTGATCAAAGCCGCCTTCGTTGAAAATCTAGGGCTCAAATTGCTGTCGGCAATTTTGGCGTTGACCTTGTATTTGCTTATCAACACCGATCGCGAGCGCGAAATCACCGCGCGGGTTGGCGTTTCGTATTCATTACCTGACGATCGGGTCTTGGTGTCGGAGCGTTTGGATGAAGTGCGCGTCACCATTCGAGGGCCGTGGCGCCGGCTGCGCCGCTTTGACGAGCGTGAACTTGATCGTGTGAATTTGGATTTGCGCACCACCACCAGTTCGGAAGTAGTGTTGACCAAAGAGTTGGTCACGGTGCCCACTGGGTTGACGGTCACCTCGATTTCACCGCGTAGTCTGCGGGTGGCGTTCGAAAAGCGAGTGGAAAAAAAGGTCGAAATCAGCCCGACCATCAGCGGTCAACCGGACCACGGGTTTTCGATTGCGGAGGTTAAGGTCGAGCCGGCCAGTGTTACCGTGCGTGGTCCAGAAGGTGCGATGCGCACGCTGTCGATGATCCGCACGCGCGAGCTACGGCTTGACGGCCATAACGCGAGTTTTACTTCGGATGTTGAGCTGTTGGCCCCCGAAGGCGTCGAATTGCAAGGCGGCTCCACTGTCGTCGCGCGAGTGCGCATCGAAGAGCAGCTGGCAACCCAACGCCTCGCCGCGGTGCCGATTGTGGTGGTCGGCGACGGTGTGGATATCACCCGTGTGAAAACCACGATGTCCAAAGTGGATATTACCCTTACCGGGCCGGTGCTTGATATTGAGCGCTCACGCACAAGCGTTAAGGCGCGCATCAAAGTTGGCGTTGGTG
>JAKQOD010000527.1 GCA_029565465.1 Deltaproteobacteria bacterium | reverse complement strand
TACCGATGAGTCCAGTGCCACCATTGTTGGACCAGTTGTTGCAATTTTGGGCTACTGATGTCGGAGTTTGCGTTGGCCTACCGCCAGTCCACACTTGTATGTCTTGGCCCGCAGCCGGGAATGATTTGTCCGCAAATTGATTGAGAAACGTTAACGGTTCGCTGCTGAGGTCACCAACCGGTGTGCCGTCAACGCGTGCGAAAAGTGCGTTGTCCGTAATGCCTACCCTCGACAATGCAGATTCGAAGGTGGATGGCAACATGGCAACATAATCGCCCGAGAGGTTGGAGCTCTGGGCTTCAGCAACGCACGTAGCATCGAAAGTGGCGAAATTAGCGCCACCGCTGTGCGGTGTCTTTGACAAAAATATGCGTTTAGCAGGGGAAGGAGGTAAGGGCGCAATTGCCACCTGGCTGCCAACCGAAATGCACAGCAGCCGAAGCGCGTCGGCGTTATCACACCGCGCCAAGCCAGCTTTTAAGGTCCCGTGCAGCGTGCTGGCGTCACCAACTCCACCCATCCCGTTTGCGGAGCTAAAACGCATGCAGCTTTCCGCGATTGCCCCCCCGGTAGCGTCCATGCCGGTCCAGACCGTTGTCGTTGTAGGGCGATCGCCATTTTGGTCAAGCACGATGGCGTTGTGTAAAAATCCGGCGTTGGTGAAATCGGCAGGAGTTTGCGCTACCAACGCTTGGTCAGTTCTCATCCAGCCCGAGGAACCGGCGGTCAATTTTAACGCTGAATAACTAGGTGCGTCGACTGCCAACACCGCGATGAAATTGCCGGGCAGCGGTGCGGGTAGTGCAGTCATGGCTGCCTCCTTGCACTTTGCATCTGCGCCAGCAACACCGCCAAGATTGCCAGAAAAGGCCGCTTTGGTGATGAACGCATAATTCGGAACGGCGACATTGCCATCGACCAACGCATCACCTTGCGCGTCGCCAGTAGCGTCAACCGGTGGATGGTTTGAACCATCCGACGAAAACACAATGTGGCAACCCGCTAGACCGCAAGCCAATCCCAAAACAACGCCAATCATCGTTCGCGACATTGCCAACAAGGTTATCACAACGGCCCTGCCCCACGCCTACTTCGCAACTGGGCTGCATGTTCCGCCGTAGTCTTGAAACTAGTCGAAGCACAGACACCTACGAGCGCGGCACGTTGGCGCTCGCGGCGTCATCGATGTAGTGGTGGCGGACACGCATGTACCGTCGACGGCTGCAGCGTTGCAGCAACCACGGCGACGAACCCAACCATTGGTCGAAAACGCATTAGCGGTGCTGCTTGGTTTTTTTGATCTTAGCCTTCACTGGCGTTGGCCCAGCAATCAACTGCGCCGCAGTTTGCGGAGACAAACGCCCCGTCGAGGTCACGTAGCCGAACGAAACCTTATCGCCAGCAAACAGCGGCGGCGCGCCACCACCGCAGCCTTTGCCACCACCTTGAAACTGAAAATCGACTTGGCCCTTGGCAACGCTCGACCACGCAAAACCATCAACGCTGCCGTTGTCCTGATGCATATACACAACCAACGCAACCGCATCATCAGGCAGTGCCGCGCTCAGGTGGACGGCCACGGTCGTAAATGGGTCGGCAGGCGGTGCTGGCTGCGAACCGGGCGTAGGCCTCGGCGGCCGCGCAAAACCACCCGTCGTACTAACCTTCGCAGGCGCGGTCAGCACGGTGGTATCGGCGACGATCGGCAGCGCTTGCGCCTTTTTGAGATTCTGGCTGCCGGCAACACCCAGCTTGGTGGTCGCGGTGAACTTGCCACGCCACAGTGTTAAGCCACGCCCGAGATAAACGTCTTCATGCGGCACGGCTTTGTCGTTGACCATCATCACCACCGTGCCGTCATTGAGCGCAGCTTCGTTACGGTTCTTGATATCCACCATCAAGATCCCACCGTCGAGGGCCACCGCGGTCTGCGCGTTTAGGTGCACCGTCGACATTTGATACGGCTGACATGCCTGCGCATCGGGTGTAACCGATGTGGCAACCAGCACACCGGCCAGCGCTGAAACACTTAGAAGTCGAAGCATTGTAGCTATATACGCACGGCCTACTGCGCCGATCTACTTTCTAGGCAACCCTGGCAGCTTGCGCTTAGTCTTACCCCCCGCTAGGATGCGCGCCGTTATGGGAATTTCTCGTTTGTTTTCAGCCGTCTTCGTTGGCGCCGTGGTAAGCGTCGTCGCGGGGGCGGGTTGCGCCGACGAGATTGGCGATGAATGCTCACTCAGCTCGGACTGCGCCGCTGACGGCAGCCGGTTCTGCGACAACACGCAGCCTTCCGGTTACTGCACCGTGGTCGGCTGTGATTACAACACCTGCCCCGAAGAGTCGGCATGCGTGCGCTTTTTCACCGGCAGCTTTGCCAACCGCACGTGTGACCCAACCACCGAAGATATCGGTACCGATATGTGCGCGCCCGATGAGGTTTGTGCAATCGACGGGCGCTGCGCCCCTGCGGCATCCGAGCTGCGATTTTGCATGCGGAAATGCAATGACAATGGCGACTGCCGCAGCGGTTACGAATGCCGCACGCTTGAGTTGATGCGCACCCACGGCGGCGAGCCCGTGGTCGCGCCAGGTGAAACCCTCGGCGACAATCCTGAGAAGTTCTGCGCCGAAGCTCCAGCAACCTGATTGGCGTGATTGGCGATGCGCGCGGTTGTGCAACGAGTCACCCATGCTTCGGTAGCCGTTGACGGCGCTACCATTGGCGAAATCAATCGTGGCTTGCTGGTGCTGCTTGGCGCTGGCGCTGGCGACACCGACGAGGATTTGGCCTACATCGTCGAGAAAATCGTCAACCTGCGAATCTTCTCCGACCTGGCTGGCAAGATGAATTTGTCGGTGCTCGACATCGGCGGCGGCGTCTTGATGATCTCACAGTTCACGCTGTACGGCGACGCCCGCAAAGGCCGCCGGCCCGCGTTCACCAGCGCGCTTGAACCGGTGGCAGCCAAAGCACTCTATCTGCGCTCGATCGAACTGGTGCGCGCTGCAGGCGTGCAGCATGTTGCAGCCGGCAGCTTCGGTGCCGATATGCAAGTGTCGCTCTGCAATGATGGCCCGGTTACGATCATACTCGATTCGAGCAAGGCCTTTTGACAGACGGCTCACCCCGGTCGCCCGCCTACACCTGTGCCTAAACACCGACATGGGCAACGCCCTACGAATCAGAAGATCTCCATCTTCCCTCGACCAAAACCTTTTTGGTGATTTTGACCATCGATCGGTGGTTTGAACCGCCAGAGCCCAACGTCGCGTTAGCAATTTCAAGCACTTACGTGTGGCACTGAGTTTGCTGTAAGGGGTGTTATGGCATTACTTACCACTCGCACCGCGCCTGCTTCGAAGTCGACTGTTTTGTCGACCGCCCGCGTCAAATGGAGTGATGCAGAACTGCTTGAGCACGTTCTGGTAAAGGACGCTACGGCCTGGGCTGAACTGGTCCGCCGCTTTCGCCCACTGATTTTCCGCTGCATTACCAAAGTGACGATGAAGTACTCGTCACGGTTGGGTGGCGCTGATCTCGATGAAATTTACGCAGAAGTCATGATGCAGTTGGTACGCGACGACATGCACAAACTGCGGGTCTACAACCCAGAGCGCGGCACCAAGCTTGGCTCGTGGCTCGGCATGATTGCGGTTAACGCTGCATACGATTACCTGCGCGCTGCCGCACGCCGCCCAATGTTGGACCGCGAAGATGGTGCGCTGACCGCAACCATTGAAGCAATTGATAGCGAAGAAGCCAACCAACATTCGCCGCTTGATCAATTGCTGGAAAAAGAGCGTTGGAGCCACCTCAACGAATTGCTCACCGACTTCACTGAAAAAGATCGCACGTTTGTTGAGCTGTATTACCGCCGCGGCCTCGAAGCCGAAGAAATCGCGACGGAGATGAACATCAGCCTCAAGACCGTGTACTCGAAGAAACACAAAATCCGCGCCCACCTGGTGCGCTGCTTGGGTCAAATCACTGGGGACTCGCCGATCGCTGACCTCAGCGCGATGGCCGCGTAACCATCGTCAAAATTCTTAGGCACACACGTGCAAAGCGCACGCAGTTTATCGCAGTGCCGCTAGACGCGGGCGGTGCTCACAGGCGACAACTCGCAATGTGATTCGCCGCCCAGGATCGATCGTAGCGTTACTTACCGCGCTGAACTTCCTCAATTACATTGATCGGTTGGTGCTGTCAGCGGTGTTGCCCAGCGTGCAAGCGGAGTTGCAGCTGACCAACTTTCAAAGCGGCTTGCTCGCTACGATTTTTCTGTTGGGCTATTTCATCACAGCTCCGATTTTCGGAGCGTTGGCGGAGCGTTATCCACGCAAAAATCTCATCGCGTTGGGGATTCTCATTTGGAGCGTGGCCACCGTTTGCACCGGCCTGGTGCATAGCTTGCCAATGATGTTTGTCGCGCGGGCCTTCGTTGGCGTCGGCGAAGCAAGCTTTGTTACGCTGGCACCAACGATCATCAACGACGTGGTGGCACCCGAGAAAAAAGGCCGCTCGCTTGCGATCTTCTTTTTGGCCGTGCCACTCGGCGGTGCGCTTGGCTTTTTGATCGGCGGCTTCATCGGCAAAAACTACGGCTGGCGCGAAACCTTTTTTGTCGCAGGTGGCCCAGGCGTGGTGCTGGCATTAACGTGCTTGCTCATCGAAGACCCGGCACAAAAGTTTGTGCGGGCCAAAACCAAGCTAATCGACGCAGCCAGCGAGTTGCTACGCATCCCGATGTTTCGCCTTGCCGTGGTTGGCTATTGCGCGCACACCGCTGCCGTTGGCGCATTCGCATTTTGGGCACCGTCGTATCTCGTCAAAGAATTCGGCATGCGCCTCGACAAAGCATCGTTTTGGTTCGGCATGATCACCGTCGTTGGTGGCGCCATTGGGACCATCGTCGGTGGCTGGTGGGCCGACCGCAGCCAACGCGCATTCACGCAAGTTACCAACGAAACGCCACATGATGCCGAACACAATCTCAGTGGCATGGCGCAGTTGCTCAAGATCTGCGCCATTGGCGTCGCGGTTGGTGGTGCGGCTGCATTTGGCGCGTTTGCTTCACCGGTCCCGATGATCTTTTTTGCGCTGGTGTTTGTATCGTTGATGGGCGTGTTTCTTTCGACATCGCCCATCAACTCGGTGCTGTTGCGCAGCGTGCCTGCCGAGCAGCGAGTCTCGGCCATGGCGCTGTGCATATTCATGATCCATGCGTTTGGCGACTTATGGTCGCCGCCCCTGCTCGGCCAGCTTGCCGATCTGCTGCCCTTGCGGCTGGCCATGATGACGTTGCCGGTGGTGCTAATGTTAGCGGGCTTTTTGTGGTGGCCGCGCAAATCCGCGCTCCGGCAATCCTTGCCCCAAGCCCAGTTACGTGGCTAACTTACGGCTTCCATGAGCCGCGCAGACGATCCGACGCCGGAAGGCGAACCTACGCCAACCGCGGATGCCGAAGCGAACGTGGTAACCGAGCCGTCGGGCGCCGATACCGAACCAACCGCAGCGCCTGTTGGTATGGCAAGTTTCGAAGGCAGTGCGCCGGTGCCGGCGGAGCCGCCGGTCGCCATCATTCCTGCACCGATGCATGCAGCGGTTTCGGCGCCAACCACCGCGGTTACTGAAGCATCTGCGCCGGCGCGGACGCCGCCAAGCGCGGTACTACCGCGTGCCAGCGTTGGCCGTAGCCGCGTCGAAATCGCCAATCGCGCCGACGGTGGCGTGATCTATTGGACGGCCAAGCTCTACGCGTTCGTCGCGGCGATGATCGTGGTTGTCGGCGTGTTGTCCGTGCTGCTCGCGTATCGCTACGCTGCCAACAGCGCACCACCGGTGCCCAACTTTGCAACCTACGCGAGTGTTGCGCCGGCGGTGTCACGCGTCTACGCCGCCGACAACACGCTGCTTGCCGAGTTTGCCAAAGAGTGGCGCGAAATTGTGCCCTACGAAAAAATCCCCAAGCGGCTGGTCGATGCCTTTTTGGCCGTCGAAGATCACGACTTTTTCAACCATGGCGGCATCTACGTCAAAGGCATTGCTCGCGCAGCATGGAAAAACGTAACGGCGGGCGACTTTGCGCAAGGCGGCTCGACGATTACGCAACAAGTTGCCAAACAATTTCTCGGTGCCGAAAAATCGCTGGCACGCAAAGCAAAAGAAGCGGTGATGGCACGCCGCTTAGAAGCCAAGTACTCCAAAAAAGCGATCCTTTCGGTCTACCTCAATCACATCTACCTCGGTGCAGGCGCCTGGGGCGTGGCGGCTGCAGCCAAGCGCTATTTTCAAAAAGACCTCGATCAACTGACGCTGGCCGAATGCGCATTGATTGCAGGTTTAGCCAAAGCACCAACGGCATTTTCCCCTTTGCGCCGCTTGCCGCAATCGCTCAGCCGCCGCAACGACGTGCTCAACAAGATGTTGAACTACGGGTTTGCAAGCGCCGACGACGTTGCGGCAGCCAAACTTGAAAAAGTCGCACTACATCCATATCGCGATGTGTTTCCCGATCGCATGCCGTACTACGCCGAACATGTGCGCCGCTACATCACCGAGAAGTATGGCAACGATGATTTGTTTGCCAACGGGATGCGAGTCGAAACAGCCGTGGAGCCGGTGTGGGAAGCCGCAGCATACGAAAACACCGACTTCGGTGCACGCCATCAAGACAAGCGCCAAGGCTGGCGCGGCCCTGAATGGACGCTCGACGGGTCAGCCCGCGAATTGTTCGTCAAACGGCAAAAGGTCATTTACGGCGACGGTCCACTACAGATGCACAAGCGCTACTTAGCGCTGGTTGAAAAAGTAGATTCCGAAGGCGCCAAAGTGCGCATCGGCGACCGCGAGCTAGATTTGCCGCTGCGTAACATGCGCTGGGCCTCGAAGTGGCACGCCGGCAACGCTGACAATGATATCGAAGTAGGCAACGCCAACCGCGTGGTGAAAACCGGCGACGTGGTCTGGGTTTCGCGCGCAACGCACGTGCTAGCGAAGTACCGCGACTGGTCGATTCCAGATCAGCACAACCCAGCATGGACGGTGCACTCGGATAGTGCCGAAGATCACGAGTGGGACGAAAAACATCCCAACACGGTGCAGCTCGAACAAGTGCCTCATCCGCAGTCCGCGATTTTTACAGCGGACCATCGCAACGGTTATGTAGTTTCGAAAGTCGGCGGTTTTGACTACGACCGCTCCGTATTCGACCGCACGGTGCAAGCATGTCGACAGCCCGGCTCCACGTACAAACCAATCTACTACTCGCTTGCCCTCGATGAAGGGTACGGCTTTGATACCGTACTCAATGATGTGCCGGTGTCGATCGTCGATACCGATGGCACGACGTGGACGCCAACCAATCTCGGCGACACCCTCGATGGAGACGTGACACTTGAATACGCGTTAGTGTTTTCGAAGAACATTCCATCGGTGGATATTTTCCAACGCTTGGGTGCCAAAAACGTCGAAGCATGGGCGCGGCGGCTGGGCTTTACCACCAAGGTCTTTGCCGACGATGCGTTGGCACTCGGCGCTTCGTGCGTGCACCTCGACGAAATGGCGCGCGCATTTTCGATTTTTGCACGTGGTGGTACGTGGTGGCCGCGGCCAGCAGGCCAAGAAAAAGACTGGGTGTATGTGCGCCGCATCGTCGACCGCACCGGCGCCGTCATCGAGGACAACACGGTTGCCGACGACCCGCAGCTAACGCCCGCCGATCGGCTTGATCGCTTGGCCGCGCTGGCAGGCCGCACGGCGCCGCGCGCCATCGCAGCACGCACCGCGTTTCTTGCAAGCAAGCTGCTGGCCCAAATGGTCACGTACGGGTTTACGGGCACGCTGCGCGCAACCGAAATTCATGCCGCTGGCAAAACCGGCACGTCGAGCGCCACCCACGACAACTCGTTCGTTGCTTTCACGTCGCGATTTACGGTGGCGACCTGGATGGGCGACGACAAAAAGCAGCGCGCCCTTGGGAAAAAAGACGCGGCGTATATGACAGTGGTGCCGCTGTTCGCCCGCTACATGTATGAGGTAGCTCGAAATTTTCCAAATCCAGAAATCCCATGGTTCGTTCCACCTGGCGTGAACCCAAAAGACCGAGGCGACCACAGCAAAGGCACCCACGGCCCGCAAATGGACCTGATCTTCCGCAAACACGAAAAACCAACCGAAGACGGCAAGATTGACATCTGAGTCCGCTGAGCTGACGCCGTAGCGTCGCAAAATAGCGATAGTTGCAAACGCGACTCCTCGGCAACAGCACCCACATGGCCAAAGATATCGGGCAACCACCGCGGCCGAGGCTATCAACTAGCTGGATTTAATTAAATATTTTGCCGCGTTAGCGAAAAAGCGACAACGGTGAGTGATAATCTAGGTCGGCCTAGCTTTTGCTACGTTAGCAACATCGTGCAGCCCAACGCAGCCATAGACCCCATGATCGGCAATGTCCTTGCCGATCGTTATCGCGTGGTGCGGCTGGTTGGCCAAGGTGGCATGGGTGTGGTGTACGAAGCTGAACATGTGCAGCTTGGTAAACGCGTTGCGATCAAATTGCTGCTAGCCAAGTTTGCCGATGATCGCGAAGCGATTGCACGGTTTCAACGCGAAGCGCTGACCGTGTCGCAAATCGGCAACCCTCATATTATTGATGTCGTCGACATCGGCGTTGCGCCTGATGGCCGCAGCTTTGTTGTACTTGAACTGCTCACCGGTTCCGACTTGGGCGCGGTGCTGGCGCAAACCGGGCCGATGAATGCACCGCGAGCCATTACCATCATGCAACAGGTGTTGCATGGCGTTGGTGCAGCGCACGCGCGTGGCATCGTGCACCGCGACCTTAAGCCCGACAACATCTTCTTGGTACAACGTGGCACCGATGTCGATTTTGTGAAAATTCTCGACTTTGGAATATCCAAAATCCTCGACGCGGCCGACGCTAAAGTTCGCTTAACGTCGACGGGTACCGTGGTCGGCACGCCAATCTACATGGCCCCCGAGCAAGCCATGGGCAGCGCGATCGATCACCGCGCCGACCTCTACGCGCTCGGTGTGATGTTCTACGAAATGTTGGCGGGCCGGCCGCCGTTTGATGCGCCGAGCTATCTCGCCTTGGTCACCAAGCATCTGCATGAAGCGCCGCCACCGCTGCAACAGTTCAGGCCTGACTTGCCAACATGGCTGCATGCCGTTGTGCATCGCGCGTTAGAAAAAGAGCCCGACCGGCGCTTCGCATCAGCCGAGGCGTTTCTAGCTGCGTTGCCGTCGAAGAGCGCAGTGATGAACATCGACAACCTCACGACGTTAGGTACAGGCCAAGTGCCAGTGTTGCCGGATCTATCGGGCAATATCTCCGCGCGACGCCCAACGCCCAACAAATCGCGCAACACACCAGGTGCCGCCGTTCCAGCGCATACCATTGCGCAAAGATCATCGCGTTTGCCTTGGATTATTTTAGCTTGCGCGTTGGTCGCAGCGGCAACCGCGGTAACGATTGTCGTAGTAACGCAAAACAACGCTGCACCTGCAGCGGCGCCAGCACCAACCGCGTTACCGACGCCGCCTGCGGGACCTGGCAGTGCCGAGCCAAACGCCAAGCCAGTCATCACTCCAATTCCGGCCGGCAGCGATGCTGCACCAAGCACGCTAACCGAATTACAGATCACCACGTTGCCTGCGGGCGCCACTGTGTTCGTTGACGATGTCGCGATTGGCACCAGCCCCGTGCCGGACTATGAGCTCGCTGCTGGCGAACACAAAATCAGGTTGCAGCTCGACGGTTTTGACACCGTCGAGATTCCGCAAAAAGTGCCGGTTGGCGAAACTGTGTCGCTGGTTGTGACGCTGACCAAACGGGTTGCAGGCACCACGCCAAGCACGAATCGTAAGCCGAACTTCTCCGTGCAGCATCAAACCGGCCGCAATAAAAAGCACAACACCGACGGTGCGGGCAGTGGCAGCGCACCGGTGCCGACACCCGACATCAAGCCTGATCCAAAGCCTGATCCAAAACCTGATCCGAAACCTGATCCGAAAATCGAAGTGCCTAAAAAGGATCGGGATCCCAAAACTAACCCATTCGGAAATCCATGATGAAACTTGCTGGTCGCCGTTTTGCTGCAGCGTGTTTGATCGTAATGGCGCTCGTCGACGTTGCCGCTGCAGATAATCGCGAAGAAGCCGGCAAAGAATTCTCGGCTGGGCAAGCCGCCGACAACGTGCACGATTCGCCGGCAGCGATTGAGCATTACCTCAAGTCATACGAACTCGTGCCGCATCCAGCGACGGCATACAACATCGCGCTGAACTACGAAAAACTACACAAGTATCGGCAAGCCGCAGCGTATTACCAACGCTATCTCGACGGTTCATCGGATCCACCGGACCGCATCAAAGTTCAAAAGATCATTGCGGATCTGCAAGCCAAGCCAGGGCGCGTCACCGTGCGGACGTCGCCTGCGGGCGGCCAAATCACGATCGATGACAAACCTGCGGAGCAAGAGCCGTTAAAAAAAGTGCTCGCAGGCGGGCCGCACCGCATCGTTGCGTTGGTGAACGGCCAAACCCAAAGCCAAGATATCGAAGTTGCGTTTGGGGAAGACCAAGATGTGATGGTGGCATTCGTGCCTCAAAGCGGATCACTAACGATCTTGAGCACAGTGCCCGCCACGCAATTGTGGGTTGACGGCCAGATGATCGGCCAAGCCCCGACCGCGATTGCGTTGCCACCTGGCCAGCATCAGATCGCGGCTCAAGCTGTAGGGTGGGCCCCGCAAACCAAACCAGTGGTCGTTGAAGCTGGCCGAGCCTCACAAATCACGTTTACGTTAGTGCGCGGCCCAGGCAATGCCAACGGCAATAGCGACAGCAACGGCAACAACAGCGCATATGGCACGACGCCACCGTCGACGACCTCGTTCATGGGTGCGATTTTGGCAGGGCCGTTCTTTCCGATCAGTGGTGGCGGTAATTCGGTTGGCGTGGTGGAACCAGAATTTGGCTTTCGTTGGAATTCAGGCGAACTGTACGCGCGCTTTGCGTTAGCAACTGAAGAAGGCAACTTTAGTTCGTACGGCATCGGCTATCGACTCGGCCCGATGAACAAACAAAAGACCCACCTCTACTACGCCTTCAATATCGGGTTTTCGCCACAGTTTGCGTTCGATGGCCGCGTTGGCGTGGCGCTTGCCGGTGTGCTTGGGCGTCGCGTCGATGTGTATGCCGAACTTGGGCTGGGCTACACGTTGGCCAGCGGGTCCGGCAGCACGGTGGCGTATTTGCCAGCCGTGGTTGGCTTAGCGTTTCACAAGTAACGTTAGAGCGACGCTGGCACCACGCCGGAGGTAACCACGGTGCGACCGCTCACGCGTTGTTCAATTTCGCCAAGCCCTGCACACAAGGCCCGCTTGCTAGCCAACGCTGGCGCGCAACGATCAACTAGCACCACGCGACCGCCAGGCGCTACCGTGCGCACCCATTCAGCAACCTGCGCGGTGCCGTCAGCACCACCTGCCCCGACCCCAACCAACGCCGCCAAGGAGTGCGTGGTGAGGTCCAGCGCGGTAGCGGTGCCAGCAACCAACGCCGGCAGATGCTTGGCGGCACGCGCCGATACGGCGGCCGCCCGACTTGCATGGCCCGCCGCGATGAGCGCTTTAGCCAGGCCGGCATCGCCAACCACGATGACGCGCTCGGCTTGGTGCGCAGCGGGTCCTAGTGCTTCTCGCACAACGGCAACCACGGGCGAACGAAGCCAAGAATCGAACATGGGCATTACTACTACGGCGCTCAAGGCGGGTCACGGTCAATGCATCAGAATGTGATGAAGCGGCAGCGACCCGCGGCTCAAGGCAAGTCGCGGAGGTACTCGCATTTGGGCGCCATTACATGCGGCGTAATGTACGAAACGCCCCAAAGCTCAGTTAGCAGTTGCCGGAAATTTGCGTAAGTCACCACGAAAAAATCCATCTTGCGCTTTTTGATACCGCCGCCAGTGTCTTCGGCTCGCACACAGCCGTCATGGATGCTGCCATCGGGCAACGGCATGCCATCAAATTCGGGTATGTAGATCGGCTCGCCGATTTTGATTAAGCGCTGGTCGACCGCAACCGACTTAAATGGCACCAACGCGCGTTGCCCCGCACCTCGGCCAAACGGATGCTCGTCGGGATCGAGCGTGGCAAAACAAGTGCCATAACCGAAGTTACAAGGGCCGTGATAGTTGATGACACGGCCGTCGGCCATCACGCCGGTGCCTTCCATGCGCATCGACCACGCCATCTTCTCAGGCACAGCACCGATGAAAAAGCCGTCGCGCGTGTAGAGCTCAACGTGATTGGGCGGCGCAAATTTGCGCTCGTCGGGATCATCGAATTCGGTTTCTAACGCTAACCAATAGAACCGCAGCGCAAAGCCAAGATCTTCAGCGAGGGGATAACCGCAGCACCGTTTATCTTTGCCACGCATTTGCGCGGTGGGTTGCACCACCACGCCTTCTTTGGCCAGCTTACTAGTCGGCACGGCCGACATGGTGGGCGCGCCTTGCGCTGGTTCGCCGCGATACAGCTGCCAGCCGATGATGGCGACCGGGCAGATCAGCGACAGCACCAATAATGGAGCGGACGAGCGGACGCTCGACCGCGGTGGCGCTCGCTTAATCACAACGGCAAGCATAATCCACCCGAGCCACCCTTGGCTGCAAGTTTGTGCACTTGTACAAGTGCGTATGCCCGGTGTGTTC
>JAKQOD010000512.1 GCA_029565465.1 Deltaproteobacteria bacterium | reverse complement strand
ATCGATCCATCGTGCACGTTGGTCTTCGAAAGCGAAGCCGCGGCAGCGGACACGATGCAGCAACCACCACGCGCGGCCGACGCCCACCTGTTTTCGACCCGCACCGTGATAGCTTCGTTGCTACAGGGCCTTAGCGTCTTGGTGGTTTGCATCGCCGTGTATTTGCTGGCGCGGCGCGACCACGGCAACGATGCCGCGCGCGCATTGACGTTTGCAACGATGGTCTTCGGTTCGTTGTCGATCATCATGGTCAACCGCTCATGGACACAGTCGCTGTGGTCGATGCGTCGCTCGCACAACGCGCCGCTGCGTTGGATTTTGTTGGGCACGCTTTCACTGCTGGCCGTGGTGCTATTTGTGCCAGCGATTCAGCGGCTTGCTCATTTCGCTCCGCTACATGCAACCGATCTTGCGTTGGCTGCTGGTGCTGGCATTGCCAGCGTGCTGTGGTTCGAAGGGCTCAAGCGAAGGTGGCGGAAGGCGGCCTAGCGAGCGTCGCAGATGGCTCGTTTTGCCAACCGACCGTGACAACGCGCTGCTTGTTGGGCCGCGGCGAAGCCTTTGCTGGTTGGCTTGCGTAGCGTCGAGATCTGATTGCTGCGCGAGTGGAATTCATAGACGTAGCCAACGTCTGGATAGGTGCCGGTTTCGATTTCGGCGTTCATTTCGACAAACGCGAAATTCGTCAGCCCGCTGATACCGAATATTGGCAACTCAGGCGTTGTCCACGTCGCTGATGTGCTGGCGCCTAACCACGCTTGCGAAAAATTGGCGAACACGAAGGCGCCGCATTGGTCACCGCATGAAAATGACGCAGAGCTGTAGTAGTTGGCTTTGGGGTTGGCAAGGCGCTGCCAACCCACCTTAACTTTGCCTGGCCCCGCCGCGGTCAGCGTGATCAAATTCAGCAAGTTGTCAGGCAGCTCAACCGCCTGCGGGCTGGCCATCACTTTGTCGATTCCTACTGATGCATCGCCGTTTGCGGCGAAATGGGTCAGCGAGACTTCGAACTTGTCAGTTGGCAGTCGCTGAGCAACTGGCGGTGCGGCGATGGAGAACGGTGGTTCGGAGCTGAAGAATGTTTGTCGTGATGTCGAGGTAAAATAGATCGACGCGAAGTTCGATGTGCCGGCTGCAGGCGTGGGCTGCGCTACCACATCAGGCGTCGACAGCGCATTGAAGTCGAATTGTTTGGTGACTGGCGCTGCGCCAACCGTCACATTTCGCTCGACGGCGTATCGATCGTACACGCCAGCAGCGTCGCGCCGGCTAAGAATCATATCTGCGGTGGTGAGGGGCACCGTGAACGAATACGGCACCGATACTTCGTTCGCTGCCGTCGTTTTTGTAACGCGACGCGTCCCGAATGAAATTGTATGCGTTCGCTCGCCAATCGTTTGGAGGGTGCCGGTGATCGAACCGGGCGGAACAACGACCGTAGCAGCAGAGCAAAAGCCGAGATCGGTGGCAACGCTCGGCTTGGTGCTTTGCGTGGCGTACTGCGCATTGATTTGATGGTCGGTGCCGTCTGGACAATCAAAGGCGAAGCCATAACGGTCATTCGCGACTTGAAACGTAATCTTGCCGCCTACCGCCGCTGGGGCTTTTTGCCACGCGCCATCACCGTCTTGGTACGCAAACACGAGTCCTGCCGCTGCCAAATCGGCGGGCGGGTCGACGAGCGTTACGACCACGGATTTTAGGTTGGCGTCGACGGGGGCATCGGCAGCGACCGGCGCGTCCATCGGGACTGCAGCGCTTTCGCAGGCCGCGAGGGAAAATGAGAACAACAACGGTGATAATTGGACTAATTTCATGACGGGCTCCAGCGTTAAGAAACCTGTTGTAACGCAGTTTTTTCGACGATGATTGCGCAGCCCTGGTGACACAATCTGGCATTCGGTCGACGAGGATTTCCAAGTGCACGTTTTGACCGGTGTTTTAGAATTCGCAAAAATCGTGATTCGACGCCATTTCCTGCGTCGCAGCTGTCGCAGTGTCGCACGGCAAAAAAGGGCAAATTCGTAGTGGAGCGAAGGCCGGCAATCTAGTACGACCACAGCGTGCGTAAAACTACGTTTGCGGTTGTTGCCGCTTCCCTAATCGCGTGTTCGGGCAAAGGCTCGGGCTCGTCCACCACTCCCAAAGACCCTAACGCGCGTGCAACGTACGGTTCGTTTGGCTTCGATGAAGCCGGCATGAATCGCAGCGTCGCGGCTGGCGATGATTTTTACGAATTCGCCAATGGCGTAT
The DNA here is from genome assembly GCA_029565465.1 of Deltaproteobacteria bacterium. GTDB lineage: Bacteria > Myxococcota_A > Polyangia > Haliangiales > Haliangiaceae > JABFXX01. Next base: position 10,491 of record JAKQOD010000512.1, on the reverse strand, counting down.
GGGCGAAGAAAACCGAAATTCCAGCCGACCGCTCGAACTTCGGCATGTTTGCGGTGCTCGACGATTTGTCACAGCAACGCACGCGCGAAATTGTTGAAGCCGCGGCCAAGATCGCTGGCAACAAAGTCGGCGACTTGTACACTAGCTTTCTCGACGAAAAAACCGTCGAAGCCAAAGGCATGACGCCGCTGGTGCCGTGGTTGGACAAGATCAAAGCGATCAAAACCCCACAAGACCTCGCACGCGTGATGGTTGAAGTGAATCGGGCGGGTTTGGCCAACGTGCCATTCGCTGGCTATATTGGCCAAGACGACAAACAGCCCGACCAATATATTGCGCAAATGGCGCAATCCGGCTTGGGCTTGCCTGACCGTGACTACTACCTCGCCGACGACGAACAGCTCAAAAGCGTGCGTGCAGCGTACGTCGCATATCTGGAGCAGTTGTTTACGCTGACGCAACAAACCGACGCCAAAGCCCGAGTTGCGGCGGTCGTGGCGTTTGAAACCGAGCTCGCCAAAGGTCAGTGGACCCGGATCGAATCGCGTGACAGCACCAAGACCTACAACAAATGGCAACGCGCCGATTTTGAAAAGAATGCACCTGGCTTCGAGTGGGGGGCTTTCTTTGCTGCGGCTGGCACCGAAAAGCAACCAGCGTTCTTGGTGGCTCAACCTTCGGCCTTCACAGCGATGGCGAAGCTGATCGCGGCGACGCCAATCGCGGTGCTGCGCGACTACTTGATGCTGCACACCATCGATGGCGCAGCACCTGCGTTGAGCCAAGCGTTCGTCGATGCGAGCTTTAATTTCCATGACAAAACCCTTAGCGGCACGCCTGAAAACGAACCGCGTTGGAAGCGCGCGGTTGGCTTGGTTACCGGCGTGATGGGCGAAGCGGTTGGCGAACAATACGTTGCCAAATACTTCCCACCAGCAGCCAAAGCTGAAGCAGACAAGCTGGTGAAAAACGTCATCGCAGCGATGGATCAGCGCTTGTCGAACCTCGCTTGGATGGCGCCAGAAACTCGCACGGCTGCACGCGCTAAGCTCGCTGCTTTTACCGCCAAGATCGGTTTCCCTGATAAATGGCGCGATTATTCATCGCTGAGCATCGTGCGCGACGATCTTTTCGGCAACACGATTCGCGCAAGCGAATTTGAATGGCGTCGGCAACTGGCACACTTGGGTCAGCCGATCGATCGTGGTGAATGGGGCATGACCCCGATGACGATCAATGCGTACGCCAATCCAGTGCTCAACGAAATCGTGTTCCCTGCAGCAATTCTGCAACCGCCGTTCTTTGATCCAAACGCTGACGCAGCTGTGAACTACGGTGGTATTGGCGCGGTGATCGGCCACGAAATTTCGCACCACTTTGACGATCAAGGTCGTAAGTACGACAAGACGGGCGCGCTCAAGGATTGGTGGACGGAACAAGACATCAAACAATTTGAAGCGCTCACGGCACAACTGGTGAAGCAATACGACGCCTACGAGGCGTTGCCAGGCAAAAAAGTGCAAGGCAGCCTGACCCTCGGTGAAAACATCGCGGACCTCGCTGGCATGACCGTGGCGTATGATGCGTATCGCATGTCGCTTGGTGGCAAAGAGGCGCCTGTGATCGATGGCTTCACTGGCGACCAACGCTTCTACTTGGGTTGGGCCCAAGTGTGGCGCCGCAACTACCGCCCCGAAAACTTGGCGCAGCGCTTGATGACCGATCCGCATTCGCCGTCGATTCAACGCGTTTGGGTCGTGCGCAATTTGGACGCTTGGTACAACGCGTTCGCGCCAAAAGCGACCGAGAAGTTGGCACTGCCACCTGAACAACGCGTTCGCATTTGGTAAGCGCGCTATGGCGTTGGCAGGCCACGTAAAGTTGGCAGTTGCCCGTCAGCAACGTTCCAGATCGCCGTGTCCCAGCTTGCATATGTGGCTGCAGTAAGCAGTTGCGCATGCGTCTTGCCGGTCACACTGCTGAACGTGCCGTTGCCAACCGCCGGCACTGGGTTTACGTCGCTGTCGAACCATAGGTCGATAGCAACCACTGGTGCTTGCACGTTAGCTAGGCCAATCCAGCCGCCTTGACTGGTGACGTTGCTGGTTGGGCTAGGCGCAATCTGCCCACTGACCAAGATCCGTTGCAGGGTTAGCGACGCTGTGGCGTCGACGGACAAGAAACCGATGCCAGGAGATAGTTCGCTGTGCCTGCCATCGGCCACGATATTGGCGCTGCTGCTGCAGTCGCTAACCTCGATGGATCCAGCGGTTTGCGCACTGAGGATGCCAAACAAGCCGCCATGCACATTGGTTGCGAGCGGCACAGCCGGTGCGAGCAAGTGCACCAACCCCGCATTGTACGACCGTGTGATGCGGACCGCTGCGCCGGTGCTGGTCCCCAGCGCGCCGACGAGTCCACCGTCGCGGCCCGGATTCGTTGGGTACGAAGATGTTGTAAGCAGGGCAGCGGTTGACGCGAGCCGTGTCAAGTTGACAATTGTGTTGGCATCGCGCGCCAGCAGCGTACCGATAAAATTGCCACTGAAGGCACCATAGCTTGCCAAGGTTAGTGTGCCCCGCGCCGCACCTTCGGCGATGCTGAGCTGGCCGCCGGTTTCGACGACGATGTAGCCGATGAATGCGCCAAACGAATTTAGGGTTTCGGTGTTTTGCCCAATATCAACGTTGGTCTTGACTCGCTCGATGGTGCAACCAGCCGAGCCTTCGACCAACAAGCCGCCTGCGAGGCCACCAACGAGGTCGACTGCATTCACCGTTGCGATCTCGACGGAAATATCCGAAATGCGGGAATTCCCGACGCTAACAGCATAGTAGCCAACCAGCCCCGCAGCAGTGTAGGTCGCAGTGGTCGCCGTGATGGCACCTTGCGCAACAACATCGTGAATCGTGGTGTTGTTGGCGCTGCCGACTAATAAGCCAACGTTGGCGCTATTGGCGGTCACCTGGATCGCAACGCTTCGCAAATCCAAATTGCCGATATCGGCTCCGGCCGTGAAGCCAAAAATTCCGCCATTGTCACCGACGGCAACCGCAACGTTGCGCATAGTGTGCTGCGCGCCGTCGAATCCTCCCGTAAACGGTTGGTCTTTGCTACCGATCGGCACCAAGGGAACGTTTGCGAGATCCAAATCCTGCGCTAAACGAAAGTAGTTCTGCCAGCTGCTTGGTTGTTGTCCGATCGCTGCGAACTGCGCAGCGGAACAGATGATGAACGGATCGGTGGTGCTGCCAGATCCGCTTTGAAATGAACCGATGGCAGCCGTCGCGCAGCCGGTATTGTCGCCATCGTGGTTGGCATCGGCACGCGCATCAAACTGCAGGCGCCCGCAGCCAGCGGCAAGCAGGATGATACCTGCCGCGATAGTGCGTGCTGCGGCAGCGGGCAGAGTTGAAACGGCCACGTCCCAATTCTACGCTGATTGTAACCGCAATTGCATGCGAGGCGGGCCATGCGGTGAATTGACCCAACCCGGCCGGTGGGTTTGACAGGCAATGGCTTCCAGACTAGTTTTAACCAGTTGGTTAAACCAAATGGTTAATTTGTCCAAAAAAGCCAAAACGCAGCGAGTGGCGGCCACGGCTGACAAGCTCGACACCAAGCAGAAGATCTTGGCGGCCGCGGAAACTGAATTCATGACGCGTGGCTACGACGGTTCACGCATGCAAGCTATTGCCGATCGCGCAGGCCTCAACAAAGCGATGTTGCACTACCATTTTCGTAGCAAAGACGAGCTGTTCGAACAGATCTTTCGCGACAAGGCGAGCCTGCTGTTCCCGAAAGCCCACGAAGGTCTACGCGCGCACACCAACTTCATTGAGTTTACGTGCGGGTTTGTCGACATGTACTTGGCGTTGCTAAACCAGCATCCGTATTTGCCGTTCTATATGTTGCAAGTTGCCACTGCTAACGCCGTTTTGTTCTCGCAAGTAGCCGCTGATTTTCCAGTGAAATTTGTGCGTGCGTTTACTGCAGCTGCGAAGGCTGGGCAGATTCGCGACCACGATCCTCAACAGTTTCTCCTGTCGCTGGTCGGCATGTGTATGTGGCCGTTCATTGGCAAAAATATGATCCAGCACAATCTCGGATTGTCCGACGCTGTGTTTGCCACGTTGTTGGAGCAGCGCGCTGCTGAAGTGAAGCGGTATGTGGTGCTCCTGTTGACCCCTGAAGCCCGCGCTGCGACGCGGAAGAAGAGTTGAATATGTTTAAGCCAACCATGACCATTGTGCTGGCCGCAGCCGTCATCACTCCAGTTGCTGCATCTGCCGATAACAACACCGTCGCACTGGCGACGCTGCTCGACGCTGGGCGCCAGTATCATCCGACGCTCGCCAAACAACCGTTGTTGGCCGAAGCCTTAGCCGTTCAAAAGTCGCAAATCAACCAGCTGTATATGCCGCGGTTGGCTCTGGTCGGCCAAGCGTCGTGGCAGTCGGATGTCACGAGCATCAACATTCCGCTGCCGAACGTATCGATCACGCCACCGTCGAAGGATCAGTACAAGGTTGCGCTCGAATTGCAACAAAACATTTGGGACGGTGGCGTTGCAGCGCAGCAAAAGCGCGTAGCCGACCAGCGCGCCGTGGTTGAAACTGAAAAAGTAAACGCCGAGTGGTACCAAGTGCGCGAGCGTATCGTGCAGCTCTACTTCGCTGGTGCCGTTCAGCAGGAGTTCAAATACCAAGCCGAGTCGGTAAATCAGTACCTGTCGACCGTGCTGGAAAAAGCGAATGTCGCCAAAGCCAACGGCGTGATCATCGCGCGCGATGTTATTTTGGTGCAAGCGCGGCAACTTGAAGCCCGTCAAGCCATCGTCGATGCCGACGCCCAGCTCGCGAGCGTTAGGCAGTTGTTGACCGATTTGACCGGCGTTGCGCTGCCCGCATCAACAAAGTTCGTTGCGCAAGCAGCAGCTTGCAACACCACGCCTGGCCCAGTGCATCGGCCTGAGCTTGCAGCGCTTACCGCGCAACAACAGTTGATCGCAGCGCAGGAACGGCTCGACAACATCGCTGACCGACCGAAGCTCGGCGCGTTTGCAACGCTTGGCTATGGTCGGCCTGGGCTCAATGCACTTAGCAACACCTTTGATACCTACTTCATCGGCGGCCTCCAGCTCACTGTGCCATTGACATATTTGTACGCTGGCACCCACCGCAAAACGCAACGCCAAGCTGAACTCCAACAAGCGTTGATCGGCAAACAACAAGCAGCGCTGATGTCGCAAATTAATGTGCAACTTGACACCCAGCGCGCCGAGATAGCGCGGCTTGACGCTGGTATGTTGCTCGACGAAGAATTGATCGGGTTGCGTGGTCAAGCTCGGCAACAAACTGAAACGCAACTAGCGTTAGGCACCGCCACGATGACCGATTTGGTCAACGACTTGACTCAAGAAGACCAAGCCCGCAGCAAACTAGCGCTGCATCGCGCACAACGCAGTTTGGCTTGTCATCAACTCGAACTCGCCGTAGGCAATTTATGAAGACCGGGCCTCGTACACTAGCCCGCGCTGTTGTCGCGAGCGGCCTGTTCGGTGCCGCGCTGGCCATGGCGGCCTGCAAAAAAGCGTCCCACGCACACGATGCCAGCGGCGTGTTTGAAGCGCGAGAAACCGTGATCGCAGCCGAAGTCGCTGGCCAGATTTTGCAGATGCCCATCGAAGAAGGCCAGCCGCTGGCTGCGCAAGCCGTCGCCGCTGAGCTTGATTGCAGCGCGTTACAATTGCAAAAAGCCCAAGCGCAAGCAAGCGAAGGTGCGATTGCGCAAAAGACCACTGAGGCTGCGCCGCAACTAGCGATTCTGGTCGAGCAACAACGGGCTAGCGAAGCGCAACTTGCAGTGCAACGTGAACAAGTGCAAGTGCTCGAACGCGAGCGCAAGCGCTTCGCCGAATTGGTCGCAGCACAAGCGGCGCCAGCTAAGCAGCTGGCCGACATCGAGGGCCAAATCGCGATTCTTAAACGGCAAATGGCGACGACGGAAAGCCAAGTCGCGATCATCCGTACGCAGCGCAGCTCGTACAATTCACAGGTGAATCTGCAAAATCGAGCGATCAGCAGCGAACGTGAGCCAACCCAGGCCCGGATCGCGCAGATCGATCAACAGATCGGCAAATGCAAAGTCGCCAATCCCGTCGCTGGCACGGTGCTGACCAAATATGCCGAGCAGTATGAATTCGCAACACCAGGCAAGCCGCTGTACAAAATCGCCGACCTCAGCAGCATGGTTCTCCGTGCATACGTAACCGGCGATCAGCTCGGCAATATCAAACTCAACCAAGCCGTCAAAGTCTTCGTCGATGCTGGCAAAAACTTTCGTGAGCTGCCAGGCACGTTGACGTGGGTTTCTGACAAAGCCGAGTTCACGCCCAAGACGATTCAAACCAAAGATGAACGTTCCAACTTGGTGTACGCAGTAAAAATTCGCGTCGCCAACGATGGCACGCTCAAAATCGGCATGTACGGCGAAGTGAATTTCTAGCCATGGCCACCGTCGTCGTCGAGCATGTCAGCAAAGCGTATCAGCGCGGCACGGTGCCCGCGCTGCGCGACATGTCGTTCGACGTGCGCTCCGGCGAACTATTTGGCTTGATTGGCCCCGATGGAGCCGGCAAAACCACGCTGCTGCGCATCTTGACCACGCTGTTGCTTGCCGACCAAGGCAGCGCACGCGTCGCTGACCTCGATGTTGTGAAGGACTATCACGCGATTCGACGGTTGGTTGGCTACATGCCTGGTCGATTCTCGCTGTATCAAGATTTGTCGGTGGCGGAGAACTTAGCGTTTTTTGCCACGGTGTTCGGCACCACGGTGGCGGCTAACTATCACTTGGTATCGGACATCTACGTGCAACTGGAGCCGTTTAAGCAGCGCTTGGCCGGCAATTTGTCGGGCGGCATGAAACAAAAGCTAGCGTTGTGCTGTGCGCTGATTCATGAGCCAAAAGTGTTGTTTCTCGACGAGCCGACAACAGGCGTTGACCCAGTGTCACGCAAAGAATTCTGGGACATGTTGGGCCGGCTGCGCGACCGCGGCATCACGATCGTCGTGTCGACGCCGTACATGGACGAAGCCGCACGCTGCGATCGCGTTGCGTTGGTGCAACACGGCCAGATCATTGCGCTCGATTCGTTACCTGCGATGCTGGCCAGCCACGCAACCGAAACGTTTGCAGTGCGCGGTGCCACCGGCGGTCCATTCCACATGTTGCGCGATTTGCGCGCGTATCCATTCACTAAATACTGCTTTGCGTTTGGGCAAGAACATCACTTGGTCTTGTTGCCCAATGCACCGGGCGGCGCTGCGGTTGAAGCGTATATGCGCGAGCGTGGCCATGCGACGGTGTCGGTGCAGCGCATCGCGCCGAATATCGAAGATGTTTTCATTGAATTGAGCCAGCCACCGTCGGCGAAGGAGCCTGCTCATGGCTGAGTGGGCCATCGAAGCTGTGAACCTGACGCGTCGCTTCGGCGCGTTCACGGCGGTCAATGCGATTAACTTGCAGGTTGCGCAAGGCGAGATATTTGGCTTTCTCGGTGCCAATGGCGCTGGCAAAACCACGGCGATGCGAATCTTTTGCGGTTTGTTGGAGCCGACATCGGGCCAGGCGACCGTCGCTGGTTTCGATGCCATGACGCAGTCGGAAAAAATCAAACAGCAAATTGGCTACATGAGCCAAAAGTTTTCACTCTACGGCAAACTTACGGTGCGGCAGAATATTCGGTTTTTCGCAGGCATCTACGGCTTGTCACGGGCACAAGTGAAAAGCAAAACCGCGGAAATCGTCGAGCGGCTTGGGCTTGCGGATGCCGCCGATAAATTGGTCGATGATTTGCCGCTAGGTTGGAAGCAGCGCATCAGCTTTGCAGTCGCGACCGTGCATCAACCCAAGGTGGTATTTCTCGACGAGCCAACCGGCGGCGTCGACCCAATGGTGCGGCGGCAATTTTGGGACATGATCTTCGAAGCCGCAGCGCAGGGCATGACCGTGTTCGTCACCACCCACTACATGGACGAAGCGGAATATTGCGATCGCGTGTCGATCATGGTCGACGGTTCGATCGCTGCGATCGGCACGCCGGCCGAACTCTACGCACAGCACAACGCGTCGTCGGTCGAAGAGGTGTTCGTGGCACTTGCTCGAAAGGCGACCCGTCATGGCGACTGATCGAAAGTTGCGCGGCGCCGCGATCTTTTGGGCGTTTATCGTCAAAGAATTCAAACACGTCGTTCGCGATCGCAAAAGTCTCGCTATCTTGTTGGGCTTGCCGGTCGTCATGATGACCCTGTTTGGCTTTGCGCTTTCGAACGAAGTAAAAGACACCCGCTTCGTTGTGGTTGACCTCACGCCCGACGCCGCGACGCTCGCATTGACCGATCGGCTCGACCAAAGTAAGTATTTTTCGTTTGCTGGCCAGGTGCGCAACGAAGCTGAAATTGAACAAGTGTTTCGGCGCGGTGAAGCGCGGCTCGCCGTGCTGTTTGGAGCGCAATTCGATCGCGGCAATGCAGGCCAGCGGCAATTGCGGCTGGTCGCCGATGCATCGGATGCCAATACCGCCAACATCGTTACCAATTATGCGACCGCGATCATTGCGCAGTTTCAAAGCGAACTGCCCGGTGCGTTGCCAACCAGCGCTGGCATCGTTGTGGAAACCCGCATGCTGTACAACCCGCAGCTCAAAAGCAGCTACATGTTTGTGCCTGGCGTGATGACGCTGATCTTGATGTTGCTCGGTGCAATGATGACGTCGGTTTCGATCGTGCGTGAAAAAGAACGCGGCACCATGGAAGTACTACTGGTGTCGCCGATGAATCCGCTGATGGTGATTATCAGCAAGGCGGTGCCTTATATGGTGCTGTGTTTCGTCGACGTGCTGATCATTCTAGCGCTGTCGTACGGCGTGCTGGACATGCCTGGTGGCGCAAACATTCCGCTGTTGCTCGCTGAGTGTTTGCTGTTCATCGTGACCACGCTAGCGCTTGGGTTGGTGATTTCAAACAAAGTTGAAACCCAACAGACCGCCATGTTCATTTCGCTGGTCGGCTTGTTGATGCCAGCGTTGGTGTTCAGCGGTTTTATGTTTCCGATTGAAAACATGCCGTTGCCACTCAAAGTCATCAGCAATGTGGTGCCAACCAAGTGGTTTTACATGATCGCCAGCAACGTTATGATCAAAGGGCTAGGCTTCGCCGCTGTCATCAAACCGACGGTGATTCTCGCTGGCATGACGCTGGTGCTGCTGTTGATTTCGCTGAAGAGCTTTAAGCAACGCCTCTAACCATGCGTAACCTGTACTACATATTGCAGAAGGAATTTCTGCTGATCTTTCGGGACAAAACGATCCTGCGCTTGATCTTTGTGATGCCGATCATGCAGTTGTTGCTGATCCCAATGGCAGCCGACTACGAAGTGAAACACGTGTCGATCGCCGTCGTCGATCAAGACCAATCGAGCGTGTCGCATCAACTCGTGAACAAGATCGGCGCGTCGAACTACTTTCGTATCGTTGCGACGCCAGGCGATTACCCAACCGCGACGCGCTTAGTCGAAGCCAACCAAGCTGATTTGATTCTCACCATTCCGCCGCGTTTTGCGCATGACTTGGCCACTGGCAACCATGCGGCCGTGCAGATTGCCGCCGACGCAGTTAACGGTGTGCGCGCTGGCCTTGGCGCGAGTTACGCTGGCGCGACCGTGCGGCAGTTTGCACTAGAGCTGCGTGCAGGCGCTGTCCTAAGCAGCGCGGCGCCGCGACCGCCGACCATCGATGTCTCGACGGCAAATTGGTACAACCCGCACGTTAACTATCCGTTGTTCATGGTGCCTGGCATCTTAGCCATCTTGGTCACCATGGTCGGCGCGTCGTTGTCGTCGCTCAACATCGTGAAGGAAAAAGAAGCCGGCACCATTGAGCAGATCAATGTAACGCCGATTAAGAAGTATCAGTTTATCCTCGGTAAACTGATCCCGTTTTGGGTGCTCGGCATGATTTCGATCACGCTGGGCATGGTGGTCGGCCGGGTGGTCTACCACTTGGTGCCTGCCGGCTCGGTGCTGACGATCTATCTGTTCGCCGCCGTGTATTTGATCGCCGTGCTTGGCGTTGGCTTGTTCATCAGCACCGTGACCGAAAATCAGCAGCAAGCCACGCTGTTTTCGTTCTTCATCATGATGGTCTTTGTGCTGCTCGGCGGCTTGTACACTCCAATCGACAGCATGCCGCAGTGGGCGCAAACCATTGCAGCCTACAACCCACCATCGTATTTCATCACTGTGATTCGCGCCGTTTACATCAAAGGCAGCACCGTCGGAGACTTGCTACCGGCCTTGGCTCGCTTGGCCGGCTTTGCCGTAGCCTTCAACGCCTTGGCCGTGTGGAGCTACAAAAAGCGCAGCGCGTAGTCACTACAGCAGGTTCACATCGCCCGACCCGTCGATCTGCTTGTTGACGACAGCTGGCTT